>NZ_QURH01000157.1 GCF_003428695.1 Actinomadura logoneensis | reverse complement strand
GTCACGGCCGGGTGAGCGAGCGGACGAGGGGGAAGGCGGCGCGGCGCGCGCTGGTGGCCCCGTCCGGGGCGGGCGCGCCGTAGCGGACCTCGACGCCGCGCTCGCGGGCGGCCTGGACGATGCCGGGCATGGCGCGCTCGGCGAGCGCGGCGATGGTGAACGCCGGGTTGACGGTCAGCGCGCCGGGGACGGCCGAGCCGTCGGTGACGAAGATGCCCGGGTGGCCGCGCAGCTCGTGCCGGTCGTCCAGGGCCGAGGTGGCGGGGTCGTCGCCGATCCGGCAGGACGCCAGCGGGTGCACCGTGTACGCGCCGACCAGGTCGTTCGTCCAGGGCAGGACGCGGGCCAGCCCGTCGCGCTCCAGGATGTCGCGGACCTCGGCGTCCGACTCGGCCCAGCCGCGCAGCGTGTTGGCGGTCGGGTCGTAGCGCAGCGGGCCGCGGCCGAGCATCTGCTGGGAGATGCGCTCGGCGTTGCCGGTGGGAGGCAGGTCGCCGAACACGCCCTCGTTGTCGTCCTCGCTCATCGTGAAGACGGTCAGCCAGGACTGCCAGCTGCGGAGCATCTCCTTCTTCTCCGGCCCGAACCAGGTCGGCCGGCCGTCCGCGCCGGGGACCTGCGCGAGGATCGTGCCGAAGCCGGGCGGGAAGTAGAGCTGCTCCAGGGTGAACCGGGAGAACTCGGGCAGGTCGGGGTCGAGCCGGTCCCAGCTCGCCACGCACGGCCCCTTGCCGATCTGGGACGCGGCGTACGCGGCGTCCCCGTGCGAGAGGCCGAGCACCGACCGGACGCGCTCCTCGTCGAACACGGCGGTGTTGAGGCGCTCGCCGTTGCCGGAGAAGTAGCGGCCCACGCCGTGCGGCATCGGCCCGAGCGCCCCCTCGGACCGCTTGAGGATCACCGGTGTCGCGCCCGCCCCGGCGGCGACCACCACGAGCTTGGCGTCGAGCGTGCCGCTCCCGGCCGTGACCCGGTAGTCCTCGCCGTCGATGACGTTGTAGTGGACGCGGTAGCCGCCGTCGTCGGTGCGGGACAGCAGCTGCACCTCGTGCAGCGGGCGGATCTCCGCGCCGTGCGCGACGGCCGCGGGCAGGTAGTTCAGCAGCAGCGACCGCTTGGCGTCGAACCGGCAGCCCGCCATCATCCAGTTGCAGTTGGTGCACTTGTCCCGGTCGATCGCGGCGGGGGCCGGGTTGGCGGTGCGTCCGGCGTGCGCGCACGCCGCCGCGAACAGCCCGCCCGAGTAGGTCACGTCCGACCAGTCCTGCCGGATGATCGGCAGCGCCTCGGCGACCCGGTCGTACCAGGGGTCGAGGGCGTCCCGGTCGATCGAGGACGGCCACATGCGGCGGCCCAGCGAGCCTTGCCGGTCGAACACGAACCGGGGGGCGCGCGGCATCGCGGCGAAGTACACGACGCTGCCGCCGCCGACGCAGTTGCCGCCGAGCACGCTCATGCCGTCCCCGACGACGAAGTCGAAGATCCGGGTGTAGGACGACCCGAGCAGGAAGTCGTGCTCGAACTCGTCGCTCGGCACCCAGGGGCCGCGCTCCAGGACGGTGACCTTCGCGCCGCCCGCCGCCAGGTGGTACGCGGCGATCGCGCCGCCGAACCCGCTGCCGATGACGACGACGTCGGTGCGTTCGACGGCGCCGCCGCCGCTGCCGTCGCTCTTGCCCGCGATGTCGGTCGGGGTGCTCATGCGGGGCTCCCGGTGGAGGTCGTGCCCGGATGGAGGGGCGCCAGTTCGCGCCGGTAGGAGAAGGACGGGAAGCGCCAGAGGCCGTCCTCGTCCGGCGGGGAGAACCCCATCGCCGTGAGGCCGGGGTGGCCCGCCTTCATCGCGTCCGCCGTCGGCATGTGCGCGGCGGTGTCGAAGGCCATGTTGCAGAACAGCGCCAGCAGCACCCACAGGTCCTTCTCGGGGTGCCCGGGCGTGGTCAGCGCGCGGACGAGCGCGGCGCGGTCGGCGTGGTCCAGCGCCACGAAGGGCGGGACGCCGTCGTCGAGGGCGCGGCCGTGCTCGCGGGCGTACGCCTCGGCGTGCCGGTTGAGCGCCTCGACGTAGCCGTCCAGGCCCCCCGTCACGCCGGTGGCCGGGGTGCGCAGCAGTTCCAGCGCGCCCGCCGCGACCGCGCCCGGTCCGGGGGCGGCGCCCGCCACGGCCCGGTCGTCCGGGCCGCGCCGCTCGCCCGGGACGATGGTGTCCGCGAACGCCTCCAGTGTCGCCGTCGCCGCGTCGTCGGCGGCCGGGTCAGCCGTTTCCATCTGGACCCTCCCTCACCGTGGTGAATTCACAAAAAGGATCTGCGGCCCCGGTGCGGGCGGTCATCTTCGGGATTGCCGGTCGATAATTGACCCGTCAATGACCCTGTCATAGGATGATCAACCTTCGTGACAGGGTGGGTGTGAGCACATGCAGGAACGTGCACGGCGTACTCGCGAGACCATTCTTCGGGCAGCCGCCGCAGCCTTCGAGGCCAACGGCTACGGCGCGACGACACTGCAGGAAATCACCAGGCACGAGGACGTCAGCAAAGGGGCGCTCTATTTCCACTTCCCGGACAAGGAGACGCTCGCCGCGACGATCGTGGCCGAGTACGACGCGCTCTGGCGCGGGCTGCTCGCCGAGCTGCGGCCGAGGCATCCGCGCGCGCTCGTCCTGCTGGTGGAGTTCTCCTGGGCGGTGGGGCTGGCCTTCCGCGACAACCCCCCGGCGCGCGCCGGCATCCGGCTGCTGCTGGAGACCCGGCTGTACGAGTCGCACACCCGCCCCCCGCACACCGGCTGGATCGCCGAGACCGCCGCGCTGCTCGCCGAGGCCGGCCGGCAGGGCGACCTCGCGCCCGGCGTGAACACCGCCGACGTCGCCCGGTTCGTGGTCGCCACGTTCACCGGGCTCCAGCAGATCGTGATCCTGGACGGCGGTCCCGCCGACCCGGTGGGCTGCGTGACCACCATGTGGCGCTGCCTGCTCCCCGGCCTCGTCCCGCCCGAGCGGCTTCCGGGGCTGCTCGACCTGCTCGACACCCGCGGCTCCATGACCGGCCACGCCGCCCCGGGGCACACCTGAGTCCGCGGGCCGGGGCGGGTGGATCCCCGGCCCGCGGACCGGTCCCCGCCGGGGCGGAGATCTGTCGGGCCGCCGGGGCGGAGGCCGGTCGGG
>NZ_QURH01000167.1 GCF_003428695.1 Actinomadura logoneensis | reverse complement strand
GCCCGCGGGGCCGCTCCGGGCGCGTCCCGCGCCTCCGCCCCGCGGTGCGACGGCCGGCGCGGCGCGAACGTCAAGGTCAACCAGAACTGCCAGAACGTCACCGACGCGGTCCTCGCCGGACGCGGGCAGGCGCAGAACGAGACCTGGGTGGCGGTCAACCCGAACGACCCGCGGCAGATCGTCGCGTCCTACAACGACTACCGGCGGGGGGACGGCACCTGCGGCGTGGACCACTCGTCCGACGGCGGCCGGACGTGGGCGGACGCGACCGTCCCGAACGGGTTCGTGTCCGGCGCGGCGTTCGGCGGCGCGCCCCGCGAGTACATGCAGTCCGGCGGCGACACGTCCGTCGCCTGGGACACGCGCGGCAACGCCTACCTGAACTGCCAGGAGTTCAAGCGCGGCAGCGGGGTCTCCCCGGACGCCGACCAGTCCAGCGGCTTCTACGTGTACCGCTCGACCGGCACCGGCGGAGCCTCCTTCGACTTCCCCGGACGGCCCGTCGCGCAGCACGACGACACCGCGGGCGCCGGGAACTTCCTGCTGGACAAGCCGCTGATGGCGGTGGACGCGCACGTCCGCAGCCCGTACCGCGACCGGGTGTACGTCACCTGGACGACCTTCGCCGACGACGGCACCGCCTACATCTACGGCGCCTCGTCCGCCGACTACGGCGAGCACTTCTCCGCGCCCGTCCTGATCAGCGCCGACTCGGCGCTGTGCGGGCAGACCTACGGCATCCCCACCCCGCACGGCCGGTGCAACGACAACCAGGGCGCGCAGCCCGCCGTCGCCTCCGACGGGACGCTGTACGTCACCTGGTCGAACTACAACGTCGCGCAGAAGGGCAAGGACAACCGGTTCCAGGTCTTCGCCGCCCGCTCCACCGACGGCGGCGCGACGTTCTCCGCGCCCGTGAAGGCCGCCGACTACTACGACCTGCCCGACTGCGACACCTACCAGGGCGCGGGCCGCAACCCCGGCCGCGACTGCGTCCCCGAGAAGGGCGCGGGCACGGACTCGGTCTTCCGCGCGACGAACTTCCCCAACATCGCGGTCGATCCGCGGAACCCGCGGCGCGTGGTCGTCACGATCGGCTCCTACATCAACCGGAACTCCCACGAGGGCGCCGGCTGCGCGCCCGCCGGGCTCACCGCCTTCGACGCCGGGCTCGGCAGCCTCTACGACGGCGTGAAGAACGGCGGCTGCAACAACGACATCGTGCTGTCGGCGTCGTCCGACGGCGGCGCGAGCTTCACCGGCACCGCCACCGACGTCCGCCGGCTCCCGGTGGCCGGGAGCGGCGACCGCGGCGCCCGCGCGGACCAGTTCTGGCAGGGCACCGCGTTCACCCCGGGCGGGACGCTCGTCACCGCCTACTACGACCGGCGGTACGGCGACGACGAGACCACCGGCTTCTCCGACGTCACGCTGGCCACCAGCCGCGACCTCGCCCACTTCGCCACCACGCGGGTGACGTCGTCGAGCATGCCGCCGCCGAGCCAGTTCAACGGCCAGTTCTACGGCGACTACATCATGGTCGACGCGTCCGCGACGACCGCGCACCCGGTGTGGTCCGACACCCGTTCCCCCGAACTGTTCCCGTGCCCCGGCACCGGGACCCCGGGCCGTCCGCCCGCGGTGTGCACGGCCCCGGCGGCCAACGCCTCACCCGCCAACGACGAGGACGTCTACACCTCGGCCGTGCCCGTCCACTGAGACCCCTCCCCATGAACTGAGCCCCGTCCCACTGAGGAGCACCCGAATGAGACAGCGAAGTCTGATCGCCGCCGGGCTCGCCCTGGCGCTGGGCGGGACGCTCGCCACCGGCGCGTCCGCCGACGCCGGACGGCCCCTCCGGAACATCTCGCCCGGCGACCCGTACGCGGCCTGCACCGCCGGGGCCACGGCGCACGGCGTCGTCACCCCCGGCGCCGAGGAGGAGCCGTGGATCGCGGTGGACCGGCGCGACTCCCGCCGCGTCATCGCCGCCTACCAGCAGGACCGCTGGTCGGACGGCGGCGCGCACGGCGTCGCGGCGTCCTACAGCACCGACGGCAGGCACTTCACCAAGGTCCCGCTGCCGTTCAGCAAGTGCGCGCCCGGCGGTCTGAACTACGAGCGCGCCTCGGACGCCTGGGTCGACTTCGGGCCGGACGGCGTCGCCTACGCCAGCGGCCTGAACTTCGACGTCGACAGCCCGCGCAACGGCGTCGGGGCCGCCACGTCCTACGACGGCGGCAGGACCTGGACGCACGTCACCCAGCTCATCGACGACACCGACCCGGCGATCGGGGACGACAAGAACGCGGTCACCGCCGACCCGCTCCACCCCGGCACCGCCTACCAGGTCTGGGACCGCATCGACCAGGTCGCGACCGGGCCGGGCGCGCACTACGACGGCCCGTCCTACATCTCGGTCACCCGGGACCACGGGCGCACCTGGACGAGGCCGCGCGTGTTCGTCGACACCAGCGTCGTGCCGAACTCGCAGACCATCGGGAACGTCGTCGTCGCCGACCCGCGCACCGGCACCCTGTACGACTTCTTCGAGTGGCAGACCTACAGCGACCCCACGGCGACCCGGGCGACCGACCTGCACTTCGCGGTCGTCACGTCCCGCGACCAGGGCCGCACCTGGAGCCGCCCGACCACCGTCGCCGCCGACACCTCGGTGCCCGAGGTCCACCCGAACGCGCCGGACGACCCGGCCAAGGCGCTGCGCGCCGGCGCGAACCTGGTCAGCGCGGCGGTGGACCCGCGGACCGGCGAGCTGTACGCCGCGTTCGAGGGCTCGGCGTTCACCGGCGGCCGGTACGACGACGTCGAACTCGTCCACTCCACCGACCACGGCCGGACCTGGTCGGCGCCCGTCCGGATCGACCAGGCCGCCGAGGCGCCCGCGTTCACCCCGTCCATCGCGGTGAACGACCGGGGGCAGGTCGCGGTCACCTACTACGACCTGCGCTACCTGCGGCCCGGCGAGACCGCGACGCTGCCCACGGCCATGTGGATGGCGGTCTTCCCGCGCGGCGGCGGCCGGCCGTCCGAGCGGCGCGTCTCCGGGGTGTTCGACTGGCTGCTCGCGCCCTACGCCGGGTGGGGGCACTTCCTCGGCGACTACGAGTCGGTCGCGGTCAGCGGCGGCACGGCGTTCCGGCCCGCGCTGGTCGCCACCACCGGCGACTCCGCCGACCCGACGGACGTGTACAGCGGGGTCCTCGCGCCCGCTCCCGCCCGTCCCGGCGCGCTGGGCGCCCGTCCGCTGGGCGCCCGTCCCGCGCCGCGTCAGGCCGCTCCCGCCCACCCGAACGCGCACCCGCGCAGGCACTGACGGGGGACCGGACCGCGCCCGCCCCGGCGACCCGCCGGGGCGGGCGCGGGTGTGACCGGGGTCGCATGCCAGGCGGTGCGGGGCTCGCTAGAATGACCTGAGGTGCTCGTGCGAACGACACCGCGGCGGTGGGGCCCGCCGCCCCCGGCCGTCCGCCGACGCGGACGCGGGGAGAACCGCGAAGCCTTTTGCCAACGGTCCCTGCCAGTGTGGTCCGCCCATGCCCTGGTAGGAGGAACCGATGTCCCAGCCCCGGCTGCCCGTCGATCCCGACGTGGAGCTGCGCGTCCCCGACCAGCGCCGCGAGCTGGCCCGCGCCCCGTGGGCGACGCTCGGCGCGATCTCGGCGGGCGGGACGCTCGGCGCGCTCGCCCGGTACGGCCTCGCCACCGCCTTCCCGCACGGACCCGGCGGGTTCCCCTGGGCCACCTTCTGGACCAACGTCTCCGGCTGCCTCGTCATCGGCGTGCTGATGGTCGTCGTCACCGAGGCGGTCCGCCCGCACCCGCTGCTGCGGCCGTTCCTCGGCGTCGGCGTCCTGGGAGGCTTCACCACCTTCTCCACCGCGATGGTGGACGTCCACCAGGCCGTCCGGGACGGGGCGTCCGGGACGGCGCTGGCCTACCTCGCCGCGACCCTGCTCACGGCCCTGGCCGCCGTGTGGACGGGCGTCCGGCTGACCCGCGCGCTCACCCCGTCCACAACCGTCTCGAGGACCGCCCCCCGGGACCGCGCCCCCGGCGGGGTCGGCGCCTCCGCCTCCGAGGGGGACGTCCGATGACGCTGCTCCTCGTCGCGCTCGGCGCTGCCGTCGGCGCGCCCGTCCGGTACCTGACCGACCGCGCCGTCCAGGCCCGGCACGACTCGGTGTTCCCCTGGGGGACGTTCGCCGTGAACGTCCTCGGCTGCCTGCTGCTGGGGTTCCTCGTCGCGCTCCCGGCCGACGGCGGGCTGATGGCGCTCGCCGGAACCGGCTTCTGCGGCGCCCTGACCACCTACTCCACGTTCGGCTACGAGACCGTCCGGCTCGCCGAGACCGGCGCGCGGCCCGCCGCGGTGCTCAACGTCGTCGCCTCGATCGGCGCGGGCCTCGGCGCGGCCTGGACGGGCATGGTCCTCGCGCAGGCCCTCCTCTGAGGCCCCCGTGGCACCTTCCTGAGGGCCACCGTGTCGCGCCGTCCGGTCTCGCCTTTTTGCCCAATCTGTGAAGGGGGTTGGGCTTCCCGCTGAGGGCTTCCGGCTACGGGTCCACTGACGGACGGAACGGGAAGGGGGCCGGGGGCGTGCCGGACACGGTCGTGGCGGACACGCCGGACGGGCCCGCGCCGCGGCCGGACGCCCCGGCCGCGGCCCGCTCGCGGCTTCCCCAGACGGGACGCCACGGGTGACCTGGCCGCCGAGGCGCTGGGCCGTCCTCGCGGTGCTGTCCGGCAGCCTGCTGATCATCGCGATGGACGCCACCATCCTCAACGTGGCGTTCCCCTCCCTGGTCGCGGACCTGCAGCCGGCCTCGGTCGAGCAGCTGTGGATCATCGACGCGTACGCGCTGGTGCTGTCCGGGCTGCTGATCACCGCCGGGGCGCTCGGCGACCGCTGGGGACGGCGCAGGCTCCTCATCCTCGGGTTCGTGGTCTTCGCGGCGGCGTCGCTGCTCGCCGTCGCCGCGTCCGCGCCGTGGGTGGTGATCGTGGCGCGGGGGCTGCTCGGCGTCGGCGGCGCGGCGATCATGCCGTCGACGATCTCCCTGCTGCGCGCGGTGTTCACCGACCCGCGCGAACGCGCCGTCGCCTACAGCGTCTGGACGGCCGTGATCGGCGCGGGCATGGCGCTCGGCCCGCTGGTCGGCGGCCTGGTCGTGCAGGCGTCCGGGTGGAAGGCGGCGTTCCTGCTGAACATCCCCGTCGCGGTGGTGTGCGTCGGGTTCGCGCTGTGGCTGGTGCCCGAGTCGTCCCATCCCCGCGCCGGACGCTGGGACTGGTGGGGCGTCGTCCTGTCGGCGGTCGGAATGGTCGCGCTCGCCGGGGGCATCAAGCTGGTCGGCGGGCACGACGTCCCGGCGGGGCTGGGCCTGCTGGTGGTCGCGGCGGTCACCCTGACCGTGTTCGTCCGGCGGGAGCTGCGGCTCGACAACCCGCTGCTGCAGGTGCGGATGTTCGGCAACCCCGTCTTCACGGTCTCGGCCGTGGCGATCTTTCTCGGCATGATGGCGCTGGGCGCGGTGCTGTTCCTGATCACCCAGTGGTTCCAGTACGCGCGCGGCCTGGAGCCGTTCGCCGCCGGGCTGCGGCTGCTGCCCGCCCCGGCGGCGCTGATCGTCGCGCCGCTGTTCACGCCCCGGCTGATGGAGCGGTTCGGGGTCCGGGTCGTGCTCGGCGCGGGGATGGCCCTGGCCGCGGCGGGGATGGCCGTCCCGTGGGCCGCCGACCTCGCGGGGCGGCTGGAGTACGCCGAGATCGCGGTGGCGCTGGTGTGCCTCGGCACCGGCTTCGGCATCGCCGCGACCGCCGCGTCCGTGGCGCTGCTGTCGTCCTCCCCGCAGGAGGAGGCGGGCGGCGCGGCGGCCGTGGAGGAGATCTCCTACGAGCTCGGCGGGGCGATGGGGGTCGCCGCGATCGGCAGCCTCGCCGCCGTCCTGTACCGGGGGCACGTGCCCGACCTCGGCCTCGGCGAGGACCAGATGGCCCGCGTCCGGGACTCCATCGGCGAGGCCGCCGTCGTCGCCGCGCAGAACGGCGGCGGGCTCGGCGCGCACATCACCGCGGTCGCCGCGTCCTCGTTCACGCACGCGCTCGGCGTCTCGTTCGCCGCCGCCGCCGTCCTGCTGCTTGCCTCGGGATATGTCGGGTACCGGATCATCCCGGCCAGTTTCCGGCCGACCGAGAACACCCACTGAACCCGTCCGGAAAGGACCACCACCATGAAGGCCGCCAGCTACGACGCCTACGCCCCGGACAACTCGCGCCTGCGGGTCGGGGACGTCCCCGACCCGCGCGTCGGACCTGGCCAGGTGCTGGTCGAGGTGCGCGCCGCCGGGGTCAACCCGGTGGACTGGAAGGTCATGGCCGGTGGCCTGGACCCGATCGTCGAGGCGGTCTTCCCGGTCATCCCGGGCTGGGACGTCGCGGGCGTCGTGGCGGCCGTCGGCGTGGACACGCCCGAATTCGAGCCCGGCGACGAGGTGATCTCCTACGCCCGGATGCCGATCATCCGGCACGGCACGTTCGCCGAACTGGTCGCCGTCCCCGCCGAGTTCCTCGCCCGCCGCCCGGTCGCCCTCGACTGGGCGGCGGCGGGAGGCTTGCCGCTCACCGGGCTCACCGCCCTGCGGCTGCTGAACCGCCTGGAGGTGACGGCGGGCGACGTCCTGCTGGTGTACGGCGCGGCCGGCGGCGTCGGCAGCATCGCCGTCCAGCTCGGCCGCGAGCGCGGCGCCCGCGTCATCGGCACCGCCTCGCCCCGCAACCACGACTTCGTCCGCGGCCTCGGCGCCGAACCCGTCGCCTACGGCGAGGGACAGGCCGACCGCGTCCGCGACCTGGCCCCGGGAGGCGTCACCGCCGTCGCCGACTGCGTCGGCGGCCAGCTCGACACCACCCTCGCCGTCCTGGCGTTCGGCGGCCGGCACGCCTCGATCGCCGACCCGTCCGTCACCGAACACGGCGGCTCGTCCGTCTGGACGCGCCCGGACGGCGCCGCCCTCACCGAACTCGCCGCCCTCGCCGACCAGGGCGTCCTCACCGTGGAGGTCTCCCGCACCTTCCCCCTGGAGGAGGTCGCCGCCGCCTTCGACGCCAGCCGCACCGGCCACACCCGAGGCAAAATCATCCTCACCCCCTGACCCATCGCGCCGAATCCCCGGCCACCCGCGCCGCGCCCTGCTTCACTGCGGGCATGAGCCGCGTCGACGCCGTCGTCCTGACCATGAACGACACCTCCCGCTGCCGCTGATCCCCGTCTACCTGGGCCTGTGGACGGTGCTGACCGTCGCGCGGCTGCGGTCCGCCGCGGCGCTCGCGGCCACGGTGCGGGGCTTCCGCGAAGGCATGGCCGGGCGGGGTGCGCAGGATCGGCGGCCGATCCGGTGGCGGACCGTGGCGCGGCTCGCCCGGGCGGGACGGCCGCCGGTGGTGTGAGGGGATGGCCGGATGTGACAGGAGGGTGTCATGGCGGACGTGGGGGAGGGGCAGGAGAATAGAGGCATGTCCGCTCCGCACCGTGTCGTCATCGCCGTGTTCCCGGACGTCGATCTGCTCGACGTCACCGGGCCCGCCGAGGTGTTCGCGCTCGCCAACCGGGAGATGCCGGACGGGCGCGCGCCCTACGAGGTCCGGCTGGCCGGGGCGGGCGGCGGGCTCGTCCGGACGAGCGCCGGTGTCCGGATCGCGGCCGACCTGACCCTCGCGGACGTCGGCGACCGCGTGGACACCCTGGTCGTGCCCGGCGCGGTCGACGGCGCGGGCGCCCCGGTGATCGACCCGGCGCTGGTCGGCTGGATCGCGGACACCGCGCCGCACGCGCGGCGGGTCGCGTCGGTGTGCGTCGGCGCGCACCTGCTCGCCGCCGCCGGGCTGCTCGGCGGACGGACCGCCACCACCCACTGGGCCACCGCCGACCGCCTCGCGGCCGACCATCCCGACGTCGTGGTGGACCCCGACCCGATCTACGTCCGGTCCGGGGACGTCTGGACGGGCGCGGGCATCAGCGCCTGCATGGACCTCTCGCTCGCCCTGGTCGCCGAGGACCACGGTGAGCGGGTCGCGCTGGACGTCGCCCGGCAGCTCGTGATGTACCTCAAGCGGCAGGGCGGGCAGAGCCAGTTCAGCGTTCCGCTGTGGCAGGCCCCGGCCGAGCGGCGCGACATCGACGAGCTGCGGGCGTGGATCACCGCCAACCTCACCGCCGACCTGTCGGCGGCGGCGCTCGCCGACCGGATGTGCCTGAGCGAGCGGCACTTCAGCAGGGTGTTCCGCCGGGAGACCGGCGCGACGCCCGCCGCGTTCGTCGAGGCCGCCCGCGTGGAGGCGGCGCGGCGGCTGCTGGAGGGCACCGACGAGACGCTCGACCACGTCGCCCGGGCGTCCGGGCTGGGCTCGCCCGAGACGCTGCACCGGGCCTTCCGCCGCCGCCTGGGCACGACCCCGGCGGCCTACCGGCGGCGGTTCCGCACCGCCGCCTGATCCGTCCCACCTTCGTCCGGCCTGGTCAGGCCGGTGTTCCACCCTGCCCGAAAACAAGGAGACGACCCATGACCGTTTCGACCACCCTGCGCGACATGATCGGCCTGGACGGCACCCTGCCCGCCCTGTCGACGAGCACGCTGATCATGATCGACTTCCAGAACACCTACACCACCGGCGTGATGGCCCTGCCGGACGCGGACCGGGCACTGGACGCCGGCGCGCGTCTGCTGGCCGCCGCGCGCGCCGCCGGGGCCCCGGTCGTCCACGTCGTAAACGACGGCGGCGAGGGCACCCCGTACGACATCCGCGCCGAGATCGGGCGGATCGAGTCCCGCGTCGCGGCGCGCGACGGCGAGCCGGTCGTGGTGAAGGGCTTCCCGAACGCGTTCCACGAGACGGAGCTCGAAGCGGTGCTCCGCCGCCTGGACGCGGGCCCGGACCTGGTGCTCGCGGGCTTCATGACGCACATGTGCGTCCAGTTCACCGCCCAGGGCGCGTTCAATCTCGGCTACAGCCCGACCGTCGTCGCCGAGGCGTGCGCGACGCGTCCGCTCGCCGGGCCGGACGGCGAGCCCGTTCCGGCCGACGCCCTGCACGCCGCCGCCCTGACCACGATCGGCGACCTGTTCGGCCGGGTCGCGGCCCGGGTGGACGACCTGCGCGACTGACCCCGCCACCTCCGATGAAGGCTCAGGGGCGGGCCGCCGGATCGACGCCACGATCCGGCGGCCCGCCTCCATCGTCCCCGTTCCCCTCGCCGACTCCTTACCGTGCCCGAGTTGCCACGCCCCGAGGTCACTCCCTGCTGTTCCCGGCGCTGCTTCGCTTGCCTGTCAGTGCCACAGGCCGGTCAGCGCGAGGGCTTCCTCCGGAGTGGTGGCGTGGAGGACGCCGGGGACGGGTTCGCCGTCCTGGCCCAGGACCGTCCAGCCGCCGAGCTGGACGACCGGCGCGCGTCCCCGCTGCATGGCCAGCGCGAGCTCCGAGAGCGTCCCCCACGAGCCGCCGACGACCACCACCGCGGCGGCGGCGTTGACGATGACGCTGTTGCGGGCCTGCCCGGCCCCGGTCGGGACGACGATCGACAGGTTCGGATCGGCGCCCTCGGCGTCGTCGCGGGACAGGATGCCCACCACCGTCCCGCCCGCGGACCGGGCCCCGGCCGCCACCGCCGCCATGACGCCCGTGTACCCGCCGCAGACCACCACCGCGCCGCGCTCGGCCAGCAGGCGGCCGAGCTCGCGGGCGTTCCTGCGGTCGTCCTCGGTGCAGTCGCTCGGACCGCACACCGACACCTGGATGGCCATCGCGGTCTCCCTCCAGGGACGACCCTACGCGAACGCACCAGGACGAAGCGGACCCGCCTCCCGGCTCTCTTCCCTTCTCTGACCAGGCCTTTCACTGCAATTCCCCGGCCTGACCGTCATGCTTCGCCTCGCCGGGCTGCTGCTCACCGGCCTGGACGACTTCGAGGGCCCGACCGCCGGGACCGTCCTGGTCGTCGGGCTCGCCATGACCGGCTCGGTGACGTTCCTGCCCGCGATCACCGCGCGGAGCGGCGACGTGCTGGTCGCGCGCGTCCCGCTGGCGCACTTCGGCAACGGGCCCGACGCCGCCCGCTCCCTGGTCGAACTGCGCCGACGCAGCGACACCGCGTCCGGCGGCGGCGGCCGGGACGGGGCCGCGCCCCGGCTCGGCGGCGGCGGACGGCGCGCCACCCGCGCCCCGCCGGGAG
>NZ_QURH01000159.1 GCF_003428695.1 Actinomadura logoneensis | reverse complement strand
GGTTCACCGCGCGCGGCCGGGGCCTGGCGCCCGCGCTCGGCGCCCGGCAGGTGGCGCGCCGCCCGCTCCGCTACGCCGGGCCCGCGCTGCTGCTCGTCCTCGCGATGGCGGTCGGCGTGCTGTCGGCGACGACGATGAGCACCTGGCGGCGGTCGCAGCTCGACCAGGCCGACTTCCGCGCCGCCACCGACGTGCGCGTCACCGAACCGCCCGGCGACCTCGCGCTCGGCCCCCTCGGACGCGGCGGGCGCTACGCCTCCCTGCCCGGCGTCCGGACCGCCGTCCCGGTGGCGCGGCAGGCCGCCACCTACGGCACCGCCGAGGGAGCCCTGCTCGCCGCCGACACCCGGAAGCTCCCGGCGGCGCTGCGCGTGCGCCCCGAGCTCGTCCGCTCCCTCAGACTCGGCGCGCTCGCCGCCGCCCGTCCGCCGTCCCACCTGATGGAGCTGCCCGGACGTCCCACGAAGCTCGCTTTGGACCTGCGGCTGACCTCCCGCGGTTCACCGCCGGACCTCGGGTCCGGAGGCTTCTTCGGCCCCTGGGTGCCGGACGACGGCGCCTTCGGCGTCACCGCGATCCTCACGGACGCGCGGGGCGTCAGCCGCCCGGTCGACCTCAAGGGCCTCAGGGCGAACGGCAGGACCCAGAGCCTGTCGGTGGAGATCGCCTCCCTCGCCGGTCCGGGCGGCGCCCTCTCCTACCCGCTGTCGCTGCGCGGCCTGCGCTGGCTGGACAGCGAGAACCCCAACCACGGGCCGCTCCGTCTCGAGGTGCTCGGCGTCCGCGGCGAGGGACCGGGCGGCGGGCCCGGCAGGCTGCCGTCCGGCGGGACGTGGGACCAGTGGTGGGACGACGGGACCGGCTACACCGGGAAGGCGCGGACGATCAGGACGAACCAGCGTCCCGGCGTGCTCCTGACCTCGGAGATCCCGCAGACCGAGCTGTCCGGCTACCCGCCGAGCTCGCCGACCGCCCGCGTGACCATGCTCGTCGCGCGCGGCGACGGCCCGCCGCACGACAACGACCAGGGCCCCCAGCCCATGCCGACCGTCCCCGGCGTGATCAGCCGGTCCCTCGCCGACCGCTCGCACGCCAAGGTCGGCGACTCGATCGAACTGAACCTCGCCCGGGGCAGGCAGCCGGTCCGCGTCGTCGGGATCGCCCCGGCGCTGCCCGGCCTGGACGCGGGCGAGGACGGCACCCTGGTGGACCTGCAGACCCTCGCCGACAAGTGGCAGGCCACCGGCGCGACCACCGACACCGCGGCCGACCCGGACGAGTGGTGGCTGTCGGTCTCGGACGCCGGGTCCGGCCCGGCCGTCGCCGCCGTGCGGGGCCGCGAGGGCATGGGCGACGTCACCGCCGAACGCGTCCGGCTGCGCACGGAACTGCGGGACGCGCCGCTCGCGGCGTCCCTCCAGGGCGCGCTGCTCCTCGGGTTCGGCGCGGCCCTCGCGTTCACGCTGATCGCGTTCATCGTGAACGCGGCGGTGGCCGTCCGGGAGCGGTCGCGCGAGTTCACCGTGCTGCGCGCGCTCGGCCTGCACCAGCGCCAGGTCTCCGGGATGCTCGCGGTCGAGCAGGCGATCCTGGTCGGCCTCGGCCTGGTCGGCGGGCTCGTCCTCGGCCTGGCCGTGGCGAAGCTCGTGGTGCCGCACATCGTGCTGACCGTCCAGGCCGCGCCGCCGTACCCGCCCGTCCGGCTGATCGTGCCGTGGCTCGCGGTGCTCGCCCTGGCCCTCGGCGTCGCGGCGATGCTCGGCGCGGTCCTGCTGGCCGTGATCCAGGTGCTGCGGAGACGCGGCCTCGGCGGCGACCTGCGCGCGGGGGAGGACCGATGAGGGGGCCGCGGATCCGGCTCGTCCGGACGCACTGGGCGGCGCTGCTGGCGGTGGCGGTGCTGACCGCCGTCACGACCGCGCTCGCCGTGGTCTTCCCCGCCCGCGTCGTGCACGGCTACAACCAGGCGGCGGCGAGCGTCCTCGGCGAGGACGGGTCGGTGGACGTCGTCGGCGTCGCGGGCGGAGGGGAGGCCCTCAGCAGGATCGTCACCCCGGCCGGGATGCGGACCGAGGCGGACACCTGGCGCACGATGATGCCGTCCCGGCTCGCCCGCGCCACCAGGGCGGCCGACCCGTTCGCGATCACTCCGCGCCGGGCCGGCGTCGAGGTGCCCAGGGGCACCCGGTCCATCGCCCTCGACCTGGTGGTCAACGCCGACTGGTCCTCGGGGCCGTACAGGGTCGTCCAGGGGGCCGAGTACATGGGCCGGGAGCGGCCCGAGGCCGCGGTCACCCGGGAGACGGCGGCGTTCCTCCGGCTCCGGGTCGGCTCCGTCCTCCGCGTCGGCGCCGGACCCGGCACGGTGCCCCTCACCGTCACCCAGATCATCGAGCCGGGCCCGGCCACCGGCTACTGGACGGCCCGCGGCTCGGTCGCCGACCCCCATGTCGAGCTGGACCAGATGGGGAGCGAGGTCGCGGTGGGCGGCGTGCTGATGAACGGCGCCGGCTACACCGACTACCTGACGAAGGCCGGCGGCGAGTTCCGGTACACCTGGCGTTTCGGGGTGAACCCCGCCGGACTGGACGCCGCGAACCTGAGCGCCCTGGCCACCGACGTCAACCGGTACCGCTCCGCCGTGTCGGGCCGGACGAGCATCTTCCAGTGCGCCGTCCGCAGCCCGCTGGAGGCACGGATCGGCACGTTCGCCCACCAGTACGCCACGGCTCAGGTCATCAACGGCCTGGCCTTCAGCGGCCTGGCCGCCGTCCTCGGCGGTGCGCTGATGCTCAGCCTCGCGCTGTTCACCGAACGCCTGCGCGGAACGCTCGCCGTCATGCGCGCGCGGGGGGCGTCCCTGCTCCAGCTGTTCCGGACGGTGAGCTGGCTGACCGTCCCCGTCCTGCTTCCCCCGGTGGCCGCCGGCTACGGGGTCGGCCTGCTCGTCCACGCCGGACCGCCGCGGACGGTGTCGGTCTACCTGGCCGCCGCCGTCGCGCTGGTCGTCGTGGTGTTCCCCTGCGTCCTCGCCGCGCGCTGGAACCGGGGCACGACCCTGCTGCGGCGCCGCCCGGAGACCACCACGCCCAAGGCGTCCCGGCGGCGGCTCGTGCTGGAGGTGCTGGTGGCCGTGGTCGCCGTCATCGGCCTGGTCATCCTGCGCCGCCGCGGCCTCACCGGCCAGGCCGAGCTGGGCGGGGACCCGCTGGTCTGGGCCGTCCCGGTGCTGCTCGGGACCGCCGTCGGGCTGCTCGTGCTGCGCGTCTTCCCCTGGCCGCTGCACGCCGCCGGACGGCTCTTCGGGCGCGGCCGGTCCATGGTCGGGTTCGTCGGCTTCGCCAGGGCCTCGCGGCAGCAGATCGTGACCGCCCTGCCCCTGGTCGTGCTGCTGCTCGCGGCGGCCGTCGCCGGGTTCGGCGCGACCGTCGACGCCGCCCTCGCCGGCGGCCAGCGCAGCGCCGCCTGGTACTCGGTCGGCTCCGACGCGCGGCTCACCGCGACCGCGTTCGACTACCGGCTGCCGGCGCGGCTGAAGTCGGTGCGCGGCGTCACCGGCGTCGTCCCGCTGCGGGTGATCCCCGACGCGGGCGTCGGCGGCGGGGCCGGCGAGCGGGGGAAGGTCGAGATCACCGTCCTCGCCGTGGACCTGGACGCGCTGCGCGCCGTCGCGGGCGGCGCGGCCCGCTTCGTTCCGCCCGCCCCGGCCGCCCCGGACGGCATGCTGGTCTCCCCGGCGGCCGTCCAGTACGTCGGGACGAAGCCGACCACGCTCAACTGGTTCAACAAGTCGCTGCACGTCCGGCCCGCCGGGATCGTGAACCGCTTCCCCGGCCAGGACGCGAGCACCCCGTACGTGATCGTCCCGTACCGGATGCTCAAGGACATCGACTCGTTCCCGACGCGCGTGTTCGTCCAGGGGCACGGCATCGACCGCCTGGCGCTCGAACGCGTCGCCCGCCAGTCCGTCCCGTCGTACGCGACCAACTCGGTCGGCGGCGACTTCCTCCGCTTCCAGGGGGACGTCGAGCGGAGCCTGCGGCAGAGCCCGATGGTCAAGGTCGTCCACCGGGCGTTCGCCGAGTGTGCGGGCGTCGTCGTCGCCTACGGCCTGCTGTCGGTCCTCCTGGTCCTCCTCGTGGGCGCGCGCGAACGCGGACGCGCCGTCGCGCACCTGGAGGTCCTCGGACTCAGCCGCAGGCAGCGCCGGATCCTCGCGCTCATCGAGATCGGACCGGTCGTCCTGTGCGCCGTCGTCGCCGGCTGGCTCGTCGGCATGATGCTGCCCAGGCTGACCGGCCCGGTGGTGAACCTGCGGCCGTACACGCTCGGTTTCGCGGCGTCCAACCACGCGGTCGAGCCGCTGCACCTGGTCGCGCTCGCCGCCGTCCTGCTGGCCGCGGCGCTCGCGGCGGTGCTGGTGGACCGGATCTTCGACGCCCGCGACCGGCTGGGCGAGGTGCTGAGAACGGGGGACGAGGGGTGAGCGCGCCCGCGTTCCGGTCGATCCGGACGCACCTGCCCGCGCTGCTCACGCTGGCCGTCCTCGTCGCGCTCACGACCTGCCTGGCGGTGGTCGTCCCGGCCCGGGTCGTCCAGGGGTTCGACCGCTCCGCCGCCGAGGCGGTGGGCCCGGACGGCGCTGTGAACGTCACCGGCGCCGCGAAAGGGTCCGCCGCGCTCGGCCGGGTCCCCGCGCCCGACGCGATGGAGAGGCAGGGCGCCGGCTGGCGGACCCTCCTGCCTCCCCGGCTGTCCCGCGCCACCGACCCTGTCGATCCCTTCGCCCACGTCGGGCCGTACCCGGTCCAGCGGGCGAAGGCGAAGCGGCCCGGGTTCCTCCGGGTGTTCGCCGATCCCGTGCTGAAGTCGTCCCACCTCCGGTTCCTGTCCGGCGACCCGGACATGGAGCGGAACGGCATGCCGGGCGCTCCGGGCGTCTTCGTCGACAGGAAGAACGCCGAGCTGTTCGAGTTGAAGGTCGGCTCGTCCGTGCGGGTGGAGACCTCCGCCGGCGTGCTCGCGCTCCGCGTCGCCGGGATCTTCGAACCCATCGCCCCCGACAGCCCCTACTGGGCGGCCCGGCAGGCGGCCGTCAAGCCCTGGATCCATGTCGAACCGCGGGGCTACGAACTCCAGTACGGCGGGGCGCTGATGGGTGAGAAGGGGTATGCCGCCGCCCTCGCGCTCGGCACGGAGATCCACTACACCTGGCGCTTCCCGCTGCGGCAGGACCGTGTCACCGCGCGGGACCTGCGCGCGATGCCTCCGGAGCTCGACCGCTTCCGGTCGCGCGTCTCGGGACGGTCGGACTCGATCCCGAGCGCCGTCCAGACCCCGATGGACGGACGGATCCGGGCGTTCGTCGCCCAGTACGCCACCGCCCAGGTGATCACCGGCCTGGCCTTGGGCGGCCTGGCGGCCGTTCTGGCCGGTTCCGTGGTGACCGGACTCCTGCTGTTCGCCGGACGGCTGCGCGGCGCGCTCGCCACCATGCGCGCGCGAGGAGCATCCCGAACGCAGCTGTTCGGCACGGTGTCCTGGTTGACCGTGCCGGTTCTGCTACCGGGGGTCGCACTGGGGTTCGGCTCCGGTCGGCTCGTCCGCGCCGGGCCGCTCCAGCTCTACTCCGTCTATCTCGTACTGGCGATCGCCGTCGCGGTCGTCGTCGTTCCGTGGGCGTGGGCCGTCGGCTGGAAGAGGGGTGCGGTCGGGGTCGCGCCGCGTCCGGAGATCGCGGTGATCAGACCGTCCCGGCGGCGTCTCGTGCTGGAGGGGCTCGTCCTCGTTCTGGCGGCGGTCGCCACGCTGGTGATGCGTCGTCGCGGCTTGGCGGTCCAGTCCGAGCTGGGTGCTGATCCGCTGGTCTCCGCCGTCCCTGTCCTGTTGGGCGCGGCTGCGGGGATGCTGGTGCTGCGGGTGCTTCCCTGGCCGCTGCGGTTCGCCGGACGGCTGTTCGGCCGCGGCCGGTCCGCAGTCGGGTTCGTCGGGCTCGCGCGGGCGTCGCGTCGGCAGGTGCTGACGCTGGTTCCGATGATCGTGCTGCTGCTGGCCACCGCGGTCGCGGGGTTCGGCTCGACCGTGGACGCCGCGCTCGTCCGTGGCCAGCGGACCGCCGCCTGGCACACGGTCGGCTCCGACGCCCGGATCACCGCGGGCTATCTCGACCCCCGCCTCCCCGACCGGCTGGCGACCGTGCGGGGCGTGACGGGCGTCGCGCCGCTGCGCATGGTCCCGGAAGCGGTGGTGGGCGCTCCTGCGGGCCAGGCCGGTCCCCGCGTCATCGTCGTCGCCGTCGATCTGGCCGCCTACAAGCGGATCGCGGGCGGCGCGGCCCGGTTCGTCCCGGACGCGCCTCCGGCTCCGGACGGCCTGCTGGCCTCGCCGTCCGCCGCCGCCTCCCTCGGCACGAAGCCCACCACGCTCGCCTGGGTCGGAGGCCCGAGGGTGAACGTCCGGCCGAGTGGCATCGTCCGTGACTTCCCCGCACTGGACTCCGCCGACCGCTACGTGATCATCCCGTACCGGCTGCTCCGTGAGACCGCCGCGTCCATGGGCCAGGCGTTCCCGACCCAGGTGTTCGTCCAGGGCCACGACATCGACCGCGCGGGACTGGAGCAGGTCGCGCGCCGGAGCGTGGTGGAGGCGGCGAACTCTCCCACCGGAGAAGGCTTCATCCGGTACCACGACGACATCGAACGGGCCATGACGCAGAGCTCGATGGCGCGGGTCGTCCACCGCGCGTTCGCCGAGGGAGCCCTCACGGTCGCGGCCTACGGCCTGCTGACGGTGCTGTTGGTCCTCCTCGTCGGCGCACGGGAGCGCGGACGGGCCGTCGCGCACCTGGAAGTCCTCGGGCTCGGCCGACGCCAGCGGCGGTTGCTGGCCGTCACCGAAGCCGCACCCGCGATCTTGAGCGCCGTCCTGGCCGGTTGGGTTCTCGGGTTCTTCTTGCCACACGTGACCGGGCCCATGCTGGACCTGCGTCCTTACACCTCGGGTTTCACGGTGACCGATCATGCCGTGAACCCGTTGCATCTGGCCGCGTTCGCGGGGGCCGTCCCGGCCATCGCGCTCGCGGCGGTCCTCGTGGACCGGATCTTCGACGCCCGCCACCGGCTGGGCGAAGTGCTTCGAACGGGGGAGGAGACATGACCGAGACCCCGAGCCTGGCGGAACTGGAACGCCGCGCGACCGACCGGGGGCCCGTGTACGGCGCGGGCGCGCACATCGTGTGCGACAACCTCGTCCGCATCTACAAGGCGGACGGCATCGAGGTCGTCGCCCTGCAGGGCCTCGACCTGCTGGTCGACCCGGGCGAGCTGATCGCGATCGTCGGCGCGTCCGGCTCCGGCAAGTCGACGCTGCTGAACATCCTGTCCGGGCTGGACGTCCCGACCGCCGGCGTCGCCCGGGTCGCGGACGTGGACCTGCTGACCATGAAGGCGGCGCAGCGGCTGACGTTCCGGCGCGAGAAGGTCGGGTTCGTCTGGCAGCAGACGGCCCGCAACCTGCTGCCCTACCTGACCGCCGAGCAGAACGTCCAGCTGCCGATGCGGTTCGCCGGCCGATCCAAGAAGCTGCGCCGCACCCGCGCCGCCGAACTGCTCGGCGTCCTCGGCATCGGCGAGCTCGCGGACCGCCGTCCGGCCGAGCTGTCCGGCGGCCAGCAGCAGCGCGTCGCGATCGCGGTCGCCGTCGCCAACGAGCCGGACGTCCTGCTCGCCGACGAGCCCACCGGCGAACTCGACTCGACCACCGCCGAGCAGGTCTTCGACGCGCTCCGCCGGGTCAACGCCGAGCTCGGCACCACGACCGTGATCGTCACCCACGACCCGCACGTGTCGGAGGAGGTCGAGCGGACCGTCGGGATCCGCGACGGCCGGACCAGCAGCGAGGTCCGGCGGCGCCACGCGGTGGACGCCGAGGGCCGCGCCCTGCGGATCGTCGAGGAGTACGCCGTGCTGGACCGGGTCGGCCGCGTCCAGCTGCCGCGCCACTTCATCGACGAGCTGGAGATGAGGGACCGGGTCCGGCTGAACCTGGAGCCCGACCACGTGGCCGTCCACCGGGCGGAGGAGGAGCCGGACAGTGAGTGAGAACCAGAACGGGGCGGGGGACGGCCCGATCCTGGCGGTGCGGGACCTGGTCCGGACGTTCCGGACGGGCAAGGTCGAGGTGCAGGCGCTGCGCGGCGTCTCGTTCACCATGGCGCGCGGCGAGCTGGTCGTCCTCAAGGGCCGGTCCGGCTCGGGCAAGACGACCCTGCTGAACCTGATCGGCGGCCTGGACAAGCCCACCTCCGGGACCGTCGTGCTGGACGGCCGCGAGGTCACCTCGCTCGACGAGGACGGCCTGATCCGGCTGCGCCGCGAGACGATCAGCTTCGTGTTCCAGTCGCACGGCCTGATCCCGGTGCTGTCGGCTGCCGAGAACGTCGAGGTCCCGCTGCGGCTGGCCCGCACCGCCCCCGCCGAACGGGACCGGCGCGTCGAGACCCTGCTCGCCCTCGTCGGCCTCGCCGACCACGCCCGGCAGCGCCCCTACGAGCTGTCCGGCGGCCAGCGCCAGCGGGTCGCCATCGCCCGCGCCCTGGCGTCCCGGCCGCGGCTCCTGCTGGCGGACGAGCCGACCGGCCAGCTCGACTCGGAGACCTCCCGCGCGATCATGCCGCTGCTGCGCGCCGTGATCGCCGCCGAGGGCGTCACCGTCCTGGTCGCCACGCACGACCCGATCGTCATCGAGCACGCCGACCGCCTCCTGGCGATCACCGACGGCATCGTCACCGAGGAGCCCCTGCCGGCCCGCGCCTAGGGCCTGTCTCGAAGTGGCCTCAACCACGCGCGCGAACGCGTTACCTGCACGGTGAAGCGAAGCCGGAGGCGAGCGGAACCGGGCAGATCGCGAAGCGATGCCGCGTTCGCCCAGGCACGGTCACGTAGCGAGCCGCCAGGCGAGCGAAGTGGGCCGGGACTTCGAAGCACAGCCTAGTGGTCGCTGTCGGTGCCGTACTCCCAGTGCCAGGGCTCGAACGGGCTGCTGTAGGCCCACGACGGATGGAACCAGCCGTACGTCGTGGAGTTGGCCCGCATCCAGTTGAACTGCGCCGAGCCCTGGTTCTGGACCCCGCCGCACAGGTCGGCGGCCTGCCCCTTGCCGTGGTTGCTGGTGCCCGGGACCGCCGCGAACCCGGGCCGCTCGGCGTACACGCGGTGCTGGTCGGCCAGGCTCCGGTAGCTGGACGTCACGCAGATCTTCCGGCCGAACCGGCGCTTGTACGCGGCGTTCAGCTTGTAGAACGCCAGCGCCGCGTCCGCGCGCAGCATCATGCCCTTCTGCGGCAGCGGGCACAGGTACTTGTCCGGGATCAGCCCGTTCGGGAACCTGCTGGACTCCGAGGCCAGGCTCTTGTCGCAGGTCAGCTCGAGCCTCTTGTCCGGGTCGAGCCTGCGCAGCATGCCCTCGAGCTGCTTGGTGAGCTGCGCCGACTTCTGCTTCAGCCCCTCCACCTGCTGCCGCAGCCGGGCCTCCGCGACCGCGTTGTCCGACTGGAGCTCCTGCGCCTCCGACGCCAGCGCCTGCCTGCGCTTCTGCAACTGCGTCGCCTGCGCGATCAGCGACTTCTGCGCGTCCGCCAGATGATCGACGTCCGCCGTCGAGCGCAGCGCCGAGACGTCCCCGCCCGCGCCGAACACGGCCATCGAGCCGACGACGCCGGGCTGCTGGTACGACGCGTTCGCCAGCCGCGACAGCGGCGCCCGGATCTTGTCGAACTGCGCGTCGGCCTCGGCCAGCGACTTCAGCGTCGCCCGCAGCTTGTCCTGGGACCCCGCCAGCTCCCGCCGGCCGTCCTCCATCCGGCGGGTCGCCGCCAGCAGGTCCTTACGGGCCTTGTTCGCCGCCGCGCGCAGCTGCTCCGCCGCGTCGCCGTCGCGGTCCAGGGGCGCGCCCGCCGCGGAGCCACCGGGGGACACCAACGTGACCACCATGAGGACGACCGCGGTCAGCACCGCCGACCGAGGGATCGGCACGTCTGGTTTCCTCCTGATGCCCGAAGCCGAAGTGCCGCAGGAACGGTACTACACGTCCCAGCGTGATCAGGGGGCAACGGTGCGGCGGTGCCGCTCGCACCAGCGCCGCAGGAACGGGTTGTCCGCCCACCCGGGCGGACAACCCCGGCGCTGCCCCGGAGGCCGCCCCTGCCGGTGCGTGGGCGACGTCGAAGGCGCCTTGGACGGGACGGTCCGCCGCACCACCGGAGACCGCGACACCTTCACCGGCGGAGCCTGCGACGCGGCCTTCGGCCGAGGCGGCACATAGCCCCCCACTGTGGGATAGCTCTCCGGCGTGGCCGCCACGGTGGGCCGCGCGCCCACACCGCCGGGCCGCCCACCCGGCCACAACCCGATCAGGACCGCACCCGCCAACACCACGAGAACGGCGGCCCCTCCGGCGATCCACGGGATCCGCCGGGGCCGCCGTCCGGCGCCGTCCTCCTCAGGCCGCGCCGCCCCACGATGCCGACCCGCCACGCCACCGAACTGTACTCACCCCCGCCCCGCAGGGCCTAGTCCCCAAATTCGGTTCCACCCCGACCCCTCCCGTCCCCTACCCTGGTACCGGCCGTCCGCTACGCTCTACGGCGAACGCCGACCAGCCTCCGTAGCTCAGGGGATAGAGCACCGCTCTCCTAAAGCGGGTGCCGCAGGTTCGAATCCTGCCGGGGGCACAAGATCTGTACACCTGTGATCCGCAGAGACGCCGCGAAGCCCCCGCCAACGGCGGGGGCCTTCTGGTGAGCGGGCGCGCCTGCCCACGACAACCCCGCCAAGATCACCCTCACCGATGCGTGAGGCAAAGCGCTCGCGAGGGCGCCGGTCGGGTCGGGTGATCGCGGCGGCGGCACTCCTACGAGAACTGTCGCCGCCGCCAGCTTCGCCGTCCCCGCCCCTGAGGGAGAGCGTCGGTGATGGCTTGCCCGGCGTTGGCGTCGGTTTGGGTCTGCTCGGGGTGCTTCCTCCACTACGACCGCCACGGCGACACCTACTCTCCGGGGCTGAGCCCCCGTGGGCGCCGAATTCGAGTTGTTCTGTCGAGGCGGTTGAGTGGGCAACGAGCGGGGTACGTCAATGTCAAACGAGGGGGAGTATCCCCGAGCACGTAGTTCCCGTCAGCACGGGCACGCAAAGACGTGGCGCCCCGGGTTCTACGGTCTGGCGCCTACGCGCCCGACGGGAGAGACCTTCGGCCATTCCATTGATGGCGAGAGCAGCACGTCTCGACCCATGACTGGCGAGACGACTGATGCTCTGGCCTTGGAGGTCTGGGCCGAAGTGTCTCCCACGTTTCTTTCCCTTCCCGTCATCATCACGGTCTTCCTGGCCACCTCGATCTTGATTCTGATTTTCGGCGTGGTCCTACCGTGCGTCTGGTCGCGAGACTCCGAACGCCGGGAAGCGGCATACCGAGTGATGACGGTCCTCTTGAAGGAGTCACGCTTCTTTACGAGGGAGTTGCGCCGCCAGCCAATTGAGGTCGAGCATCCCCAGGAGTCGGCGATCGAGAGGGCAACCCGCAGCGAGTAGGCAGCGCTCCCGGACGCCGCAGAGCGACTCGTCCGTTGGACAGATCAGGCGCGGAGCCAACGAGTCATGAGGCCCACTCGATCGTGCCCAGTCTGGGCCTGGCTGTCCTCCAGGCATGATCGTCGAGCCGCCGGGCTGGGCAGGTGTCGATCGTGATGGTCCCTCCCGCACGGACACTCTGTGAGTTGTCAATCTGCACGGGGCCGACGGGAAGTCTCACCAGGCGCGAGCCTGTTTCCGTCGGCCCCACAGCTTTTGTCAGCGATGATGGTGTGCCCCCAAGGCCGCCATACCTCAGGGGCCTTCCAGTAGCGGCCGGGCCTCACACGCAATAGTGGCTGGCGCTCGGCGTGGCCATCCGCTGCAGGGGGCCTGCTAATCGCCGACATGCGACCGCCGCCCCCGGGTGGTGGGGGCGGCGGGTGGGTGGTGGTTACTTGTAGGTGATGTCGACTCTCAGGTGGGCCTTGTTCGAGGTGACGGTTTCTCCGTCTTCTCGGGTGCCTGTGGCGGTGGCGGTGTTGTCGACGTAGCCCTGGGACTTCTCCTTCCACGTGATCTTGTGGGTGGCGTAGCAGGTGGCCGACCGTCCGGGCTGGAGAGTGTCGGTCGTGCAGGACACGGTTCCGGTGCGCGAGTCGTGGACGGTGATGGCGTGGAGCGGCACGTCGCCGTCGTTGGTGACGATGAACCGGTACTTGATCACGTCGTGGTCGTGCCAGGCGCTCAGGCGGGCGGCGTGCCAGTGCTTGGCCTTGTGCTTGCCCTTCGAGTGGGTGACGAATCCGGCGAACTCCTTGGCCAGGTGCAGGCTGGCACGTGAGGGTTCGGCGCTGATGGTGACCGTGACGGGCTCGGAGTCGGACGGCGGGCAGATGTCGCTGCCTTCGTAGCGCGCGGTGATGTGGTGCTGCCCCTCGTCCAGCTCGGTCGTCCGGAGTGTCGCGGTGCCTGCGCTGTTCAGCTCGGCGGTGCCGATCTGCCGGTCGCCGTCCCAGAACGTGACGGTCCCGGTCGGTTCGCCGGCGCTGCAGGTGACGGTCGCGGTCAGGGTGACCTCGTCACCGGGCGCCGCGTGGGTCGGCTGAGCGGTCAGGGACGTGTGGCTGGAGGCCCTCTCGGCCAGCATCGCCGTGTGGTAGCGGCCGACGGTGATCTGGGTGGCGGCGTAGTAGTCGGGCAGCAGCATGAAGACCGGCGTGTGGCGTTCGATGGTGGTGCCGTCCCCGAGTTGCCCGTCGAAGTTGCCGCCCCAGCCCAGGGCCCGGCCGTCGGAGGTCACCGCCGCGCTGTGGAAGACGCCGGTGTCGACCTGGGTCACGGCGACGCCTTCGGGCAGGATCGCCTCCACCGGGGTGCTGCGATGGGTGGTGGTGCCGTCTCCGAGCTTGCCCGCGTTGTTCTGGCCCCAGGCCAGGACGCGGCCGTCGGAGGTCACCGCCATGCTGTCGCGGTCGCCGGCGGCGATCTGCTTGAGGGTGCCACCGGGCATCGGCACCTGTACCGGGCTGTAGTTCCAGGTGGGGTTGGTTCCCAGCTCCCCGAACTGGTTCAGGCCCCAGCCCCAGACGCGGCTGTCGGACGTCAGCGCCAGACCGTGAGTGTCGCCGGCGGCCACCTGGGTGATGGTGAGGTCCGCCGGAAGGTGCACCCAGACCGGGGTGTGGCGAGTGATGGTGGTGCCGTCACCCAGTTCCCCCCGGTTGTTGTCGCCCCAGGCGAGGACGCGCCCATCGGTGGTCAACGCCAGACTGGAGGAGTAGCCGGCGGCGACCTGCTTGACCCTGACGCCCTGCGGCAACACCGCCTCCACCGGGACGTTGCTGGTGGTGGTGCTGCCGTCGCCCAACTGCCCGTAGCCGTTGTAGCCCCAGCCCAGGACCCGGCCGTCGGACGTCACCGCGAGGCTGTGGTGATAGCCGCCGGAGACCTGTGTGACGGTGACTCCTGCGGGGAGGGACGCGTACACCGGAATGCTGACGACGCCGACGGGCTCGGTGCCGTTGCCGAGTTCACCGTAGGCGTTCTGGCCCCAGCCCAGGACCCGTCCCTCGGACGTCACCGCGAGGTTGTGGTAGTCACCGGCGTCGATGTTGGTGAGGCTGACGCCCTCGGGCAGCGCCACCGGTCCGGGGGTGTCGCGCGAGGTGGTGGTGCCGTCCCCCAACTGGCCGTTGAAGTTGTAGCCCGTCGCGAGCGCGCTGTTCACCGGCGCCACGGGGAAGGGGGCCGCGGCGGCCGAACGGCGTGCCGCCGGTTCGGCGACCACGCACGTCACCGCCATCAGGACCGCCATCAGGCCGCCCAGCCATGCCCGGAGACGCGGCTGGACGCCCCCCGTCCTGATCCTTATGCCGACCTGGCACATCCTCATCGCGTATCCCCCGATTGACGCTCACTGGTACGGGACCTCGGGAGGGTCAGGGCGGTTTCCGGCGCGGCATCCATCACGATGCCCGGCCGTTCGGACACGCCGACCCTTGTCTCTTTTGGTGATCAAATCATCGCTGACGGTGATTCTGTGGAGCGTCAAACGAGGTTCTTTGATCATCCCGGGTTGGCCAAGCAATGATCATCAGTGCCGGTGGAACAGTCCCACCAGGCAGGCGGACGGCCCGCGGCGAAGCCGGTGCGCGTGACCGGTGCCTCGGCGCGGGCCGTGGGTGAGGAGCCTCAGGAGGTGCCGTCGCCGTCGCGTGAGGCGGCGGGCGCCGGGTCGGCTGCCATGGCGATCCAGTTGACGCCGACCCGACGATGGCGAGAATCGCGAGCGCCTTCTAAACGCAGACCATTTCCTAGAAGTGGAGCATGTACTGGAAGTCCGACTGGGCACTACTGACGTGGACGTGTGAGCGCGTCCCGTACGCCAGCGGGTTGTTCCAGTTGTACTCCTCGACGTCGAAGGAGCCGTCGGAGTAGACCTTGTTGACGTAGGCGACGTGGCCGACCTTGTGGACGTCGTTGACGGCGATAGCGCCCACCGAGGGCGTGGTGTTCACCGGGACTCCGACGCGGCGGGCGGCGTCGTCCCAGGTCCCGGCGTTGCCCCAGGTCGTCCCGCCCCACGAGTTGCTGAAGTTCGGGACGCCGAGCCGGCTCGCGATGCGCCAGGCCGCGAAGGCGGTGCAGTTGTTCTGTGCGAATCCGCGCGGATTGCCGTCGTAGTCGTTGACGGGGGTCTGTGCACCCGATCCGCCGAGGAGCTGGTGCGACGCATTGTTGTTCTTGAGCGTGGTGTTGAGGTTGCCTTGCGCGCCCGGCGCGAAGTCCTGGCTGGCTCCGCCGTAGTTGCTGTTGTAGTAGACGCGGACCGTGGAGGACGTCCGGTTCCATACCGATGCGGCGTTGTTCTTCACGCACAGGCCTTGGCCGGCGCCGGCGCCCTTGAACTCGTAGCAGGACGGCTGGGTGGTCCCGTAGTCGGCGATCGATCCGGTGAAGTCGGAGATCGAACCCGCCAGGTTGCTGTTGTAGTAGTAGCAGAACTCACCGCTGTCGCAGATCCCGTCCCGGCCCGCCGCGGAGGCGTGCGAGGCGGAGGCGACGAACGGGGCGGTGATGGACAGCGCGGCGCCGGCGATGGCGAGCGTCCTGCGTGCGTACTGCATGGTCCCTCTTTCGCGGAGTGATCGGTCTTTCGCGGGGGCGATGATCAGTGATCGGAGGGAGGGGAGGGGATGGACGGCGGCGCCTCGAAACGCCCGGTCAGTGCGTGCGCTGGTACTCCTCCCAGGTCTGGATCGCGATCCGCGGACCGTCGTCCGGGCCGCGGTTCGCGAGGCCGTTCATGCCGAGGTAGTAGTCGCCGACCTGGTGCTGCGCCTCGCTGGCCAGGTCGGTGTCGCTGATCGCCGCGGCGTGGATGTGCCACGGCCAGTCGCCCTGCGTCGGGTTGCGGACCCAGGCCGCGAACCCGACCTGCCGCAGGACGCGCGCGACGTTGGTGCGGGTGTCGGCGGACATCCCGTCCACGTTGATGTCCACGACCCCGCCCCCGTCGTGGGTTCCGGCGGACGTCGGGTCGCCGCCGGGGTTGTAGGAGCCCTGGTCCAGGACCAGCGTGAAACCGAGCAGCCGTTCGGCCTCGGTGAGCATCGCCTGGGTGCGGGCATCGACCGTGTACCCGTCGCGCTGCACCTTCGTGCCGGCGGTGAGGGGACGCGCGACGGTGAAACGGCCCTGCCCGAGAGCGGTCAAGGACGTTTTGCCGGGGAGGCCGTTCGCGTCCAGGCCGCTGTATCCGAGCGAGCGCTGGAAGGCGGCGTATGCCGAGATGGTCGTGGTGCCGAAGTAGCCGTCCACCCAGCGCGCGTCCAGCAGGTTCCTGGCCTGGAGCGCCTGCTCGACGGCGAGGACCGAGTCCTTCGCGCCCGGCGTCAGGGTGCTGTCGGCGCGCCTGGGATCGATCTGCGCGGCGAGGACCGTCGCCTCCATGTCCACGACCGGCAGCACGGTGGTCTGAGGGGACGTCGGCTTCGGCGCGGCCGACGCGGGGCCCGCGCTCACCGCCAGAGCGTTCGCGACCGCGACGGTCGTGAGCAGCGCGGTGACGGTTCCACGGGACTTGAGCAGCTTCATGTGCGGGGTGGTTCCTTCCGTTCGGTCGCGGGACTCGCCCCGCCGTCCGCGGTTCGGGGGAGACGAACGACAGCGGACGATGTGGGCTCAGTCGGCGGGAGGGGGGAGGCGGGAGGCGGGAGGCGGGAGGCGGGAGGCGAGGGAGGTAGGCGGGGGCGGTTGAAACAAGGCGCGAGGTTCGGACGCGCGGAGGCCGGGTGGCCGCTTTCGGACGGCCCTCCTCTGCTGCGGCGACCTCACCCTCCGTCAAGATCGCTCCGCCCTGCCGCGGCGTCAAGGCGACGGCGCGCGAAGGTCTTCGTCGGCGGTGAGCCTTGGAGAACCCGCACAAATACAGCGTGGGATTTGGTCAAGCGCTGAGGGTGTGACGGCGGCGGGAACCGGATTTTCCGGACCCCCTGGTCCTGCGTCGGCGACGGTCCCGCGGCGGCCGGGTACAGGTGACGGACGGGGGCGGAGTGCGTAGCATCCCGGTCAATCGATCGATCGATTGGAGTGGTCCGGTGCTGGTGGATGCGGTTCTGACGGATCTGGTCGGGCTGAGCATGCGTCCGGAACGTCCCGTGGTGCGGCGGATCGGCGTGCATCACGGACGGATCGTCGGCGTGGACGAGGAGCTCGACGGCGTGCGCGCCCGGCGGACGGTCTCCCTGGACGGCGCGTGCGTCGTGCCCGGGTTCAACGACGCCCACAACCACATGGTGCTCTTCGGCATGTCCCGGACGGAGATCGACCTCGCGACCCCGCCCATGCGGACGGTCGAGGACGTCTACGCCGCCGTCGCCGAGCGGGCGCGGACCCAGCCTCCCGGGACGTGGATCGTGGGGTCCGGCTACGACCAGAACAAGATCGGCGCCCATCCGCACCGGGACGGCCTGGACGCCGTCGCTCCCGACCATCCGGTGTGGCTGCGGCACACGTCGGCGCACATGTCGGTCGCCAACTCGCGGGCGCTGACGGCCGCGCTCGACGGGGTCCCGGTCCCGGAGGGCGGCAGGGTCGCGACCGATCCGGACGGGCGTCCGAACGGCCTGCTCGAGGAACAGGCGCAGATGCTGCTGCGCAGGCTGCGGTACCCGTTCCCCGAGGAGCAGATCGTCCGGGCGATCGGTGCGGCGAGCGAGCGGTACCTCAGCGAGGGCATCACCACCTGCACCGAAGCCGGGATCGGACGCGGCTGGATCGGCCATTCGCCGGTCGAGGGCGCGGCGTACCAGGTGGCACGTGAACGCGGCCTGCTGGGCGTGCGGGTGCGGCTGATGGTCGCGTCGGACTCGGCGCGGGAGCTGGAGCGCGAACCCGGACAGCCTCCGGCGAACGGGATCGACCTCGGCTTCCGGACGGGATTCGGCGACGCGTGGCTCCGGCTCGGCGCCATGAAGATCTTCGCGGACGGGTCGCTCATCGGGCGGACGGCCGCGATGTGCTGCGACTTCAAGGGCGAGGCGGGCAACAGCGGTTACCTGCAGATGGACGCCGAGGCGCTGCGCGAGCGGATCCTGCGGGCGCACGCGGGCGGCTGGCAGGTCGCGACGCACGCGATCGGCGATCGAGCGATCGATATCGTCCTGGACGCGTATGCCGAGGCGCAGGCCCGCCTCCCTCGACGCGATCCGCGGCACCGGATCGAGCACTGCGCCGTCACCCGCCCTGACCAGCTGGGACGTCTCGCGGAACTCGGCGTCGTCCCGGTGCCGCAGGCGACGTTCGTCGGGCAGATCGGCGACGGGATGCGGGCCGCGCTGGGCGAGGCGCGCGAGCCGTGGTGCTACCGGCAGCGGTCGTTCGTGGACGCGGGCCTGACCGTGCCGGGGAGCTCCGACCGTCCGGTCGCCCAGGGGAGCCCGCTGCTCGGCATCCACCACATGGTCAACCGCCGGACGCTGAGCGGCGCGCTCCTCGGGCCGGACGAGACCGTCAGCCCCCTGGACGCCCTCGCCGCGTACACGAGGGGATCGGCGTACGCCGGCTTCGACGAGCACCAGATGGGGACGATCGCGCCCGGCCACCTCGCCGACCTGGCCGTCCTCGACGACGACCCCACGGCCGTGGACCCCGCGCGGATCAGGGGCATCAAGGTGCTCGCGACCATGGTGGACGGCGAGTTCGCCTACCAGGCCCCCGGCGTCGGCTTCAGCGCCTGACCGACTCGGCGCGGCGTCTCAGTCGGCTCCGGTCTCACGCCGAACCAGCACTCAATCGGAGTGCCCGGCGCCGGGCGGGGCCGGTCCCGGCCGGGCACCGGGCAGGTGAGCTGCGTCCTCAAGCCGGGCGACGGTCCCCGGCGGGCGGCGGATTTGGGCGACGACGGACTCAGGCGGGGGCGGTCTCGGGCCAGGCGGCGGCCACGATCGGCTGGAGGTCCAGGTCGTCCAGGATGCGCTCGATCGTTCGATGGTCCCGCCCGCACGAGAGGAGGCTCAGGGCCATCTGCGCGTACGTGGTGGTGAGGTCGCGCAGGGAGGTCTCGCCGGACGTCGAGTACCAGCCCGCCACCCCCGAGCACATCTGGAGGAGCGCGATCCGGGCGATGCGCTGGTCCTGGACGGCGAAGGTTCCGGACGCGCAGCCGTCCGCGATCGCGCTCGCCCAGAACTCCTCGTAGCGGTCGCGCAGTTCGACGGCCCGCGCCAGCCGCTCGCCGTCCAGGCAGCGCAGCTCGTTGTCCACGACCGCCGTCTCCTCGGGGTGCGTCGCGTGCGACCAGACGTGCAGGTAGACCAGTCCGCACAGGCGTTCCTGCGGGTTCAGCGCGGGGGAGAGGCGTCCGGCGGCGTCGATGAGGCGGCGCGAGCTGTCCTGCGTGATCGCGAAGAGCAAGTCCTCCTTGGTGCCCATGTAGTGGTACAGCGTGGAGGAGTTGATGCCGACGGCCTCGGCGAGCTGGCGGATCCCGGTCGCGTGGAACCCGCGGGTGGCGAACAGGTGCACCGCCGCGCGCCGGATCTGCTCTTCGGTGCCGCCCGCCACGGCTCCGCGCGTTCGCGGGCCGCTCGCTCGTGCCATGGAGTGCCGTCGCTTTCTGGTCCGTCGGCTCGGGCGTTCCGGGCCGGGGGCGGGGGCGGTTCCGGCCGCCCCGGAGCGGTCCGGACGGGGTCCGGGTCGCGGGTCCCCAGCGTATAGCCGGGGTCGCGCGGTGGCGGCCGGACTCTTGACGGGGCCGCCGGGACCGGTTTAGCGTCCAGCCCAATCGATCGATCGATCGAGCACGGTGCACCACGATGGCGCGCGCCGGCGCATCACGACGGTGGAGGCAGGATGGCCCAGGTGAACGACCCTCTCGCCGCGTCCGGGACGCGGCCGGTGGAGGTGGCCTTCGACGGCTCGGTGGCCGTCGTGCGCCTCAACCGGCCGCACCGGCTCAACGCGGTCAATCCCGCCCTGGTGGACGGTCTGCTCGACGCCCTGGCCCGGTGCGCGGACGCCGCCGGGCGGCGGGAGGTCGGCGCGGTGGTGCTCACCGGGAACGGCCGCGCCTTCTGCGCCGGCCACGACCTGAAGGAGCCCCGCGAGCAGCCGACCCCGCTCGCCGAACGGCTCGACCGGCTCCAGGAGGTCACCCGGCGGATCCGCGCGCTGCCCGTCCCCGTGATCGCCGCCGTGCGCGGCCACGCGGTCGGCGCGGGAGCGGAGTTCGCGCTCGGCTGCGACCTGGTGATCGCCGCCGAGGACGCCGCGTTCCGCTTCCCCGAGGTCGGGATCGGGCTGAGCGTCACCGGCGGGGTCAGCCGCCTGCTGCCCGCGCTGGTCGGCCCGGCGAAGGCCAAGGAACTGGTGCTGCTGGGCGAACCCGTCCCCGCGCGGGAGGCCGAGCGGATCGGGCTGGTCAACCGGGTCGTCCCGGCGGACGGCCTGCTCGACGCGACGCTCGCCTGGGCCCGCCGCCTCGCGTCCCAGCCGCCGCTGGCGACCTCCCTGGCGAAGACGGCGCTGGACGAGGGCACGGATGGAACGCTCCCGTCCGCGCTCGCACTGGAGATCGCACACGCCCTGGTCACCGACGCGGCGATCGCCGACGAGGAGTCCGCGCGCGCCGCGCTGACCGGCAGCCGGGCGAGGAGCACCTGATGACCACCTCCCCCCACCCCCTGACGCCCTCCCAGCCGACTACGCCTCCAGCCCCTCACCCACCCGGCCCGTCTGCGGAGCCTTGTCAGCCCGTCGCGTCGGCTCATCCGGTAGCGCCGTCACAGTCTGCGGGGTCTGATCAGCCCGTGGCGTCGGCTCATCTGGCCGAGTCTGCTGGGCCTTATCAGTTGGTTGCGTCGGCTCATCCGGCCGGGCCGTTCCCTGCTGTCGCGGCGTCGCAGTCCCTCGGTTCCTTCCGGAGCAGCGCTTCGCCCCGTGCTGCGGCGGCGGGGCGAGTGGAGACCCTGGACGGGCTGGTCCGGCGGGCGGCGGACCTGTGGCCCGAGCGGACCGCCTGGACGTTCGACGAGACCGGTGAGCGGCTGACGTTCGCCGAGGTGGACCGCCGGACGGACGCCCTCGCCGCGCTGCTGGCGGGGCTCGGCGTCCGGCCGGGCGACCGCGTGGGCGTGATGGTTCGCAACCGGCCCGAGTTCCCGCTGAGCTGGCTCGCGGCGGCGAAGGTCGGCGCAGCGACGGTGCCCGTCAACACCGCCTACCGGCAGTACGACGCGACGCACGTCCTCGCTCACGCCGGATGCCGCGTGCTCCTGACGACCGGCGAGTTCGTCCCGCTGGTCGACGAGATCCGCTCCGCGACCGATCTCGTCCACGTCATCGACCTGGACCGCCTCCCCTCGGACGATGTGGCCGGGCCGCCGACGGGAGCGTCGTCCACAGAACCGGTTCCGGTTGCGGAGAGCGTCGCCAACGTGCAGTACACCTCCGGGACGACGGGGGCGCCGAAGGGCTGCGTCCTGCCCCACCGCTACTGGACGACGCTCGCCGCAGGCCTCGTGGACGGATGGCCGAACCTCGGCGAGGACGACGTCATCCTGACCGCGCAGCCGTTCCACTACATGGACCCGCAGTGGAACGTCGCCGCCGGGCTGATGGCCGGGGCGTCGCTGGTGGTGCTCGACCGCTTCCATCCGACCACCTTCTGGGGCAAGGTTCGCGAACACGGCGTGACCTGGTTCTACTGCCTCGGTCTCATGCCGAAGCTGCTGCTGGACATGCCGCCGTCGCCGGACGACCGGAACCACCGGGTCCGGGCGGTCTGCGCGTCCGCGATCCCGCCCGCGCTGCACGCGGCGCTGGAGGAGCGGTGGGGTGTGCCATGGTTCGAGGCTTTCGGGATGACCGAAACCGGTGGTGACATCAGGCTCGGGCCCGACGACCACGACGCGGCCGTCGGCACCGGATGCCTCGGCCGCCCCGTCCCCGGCCGCGAGGCGATGATCGTCGGCCCGGACGGCGCGACGCCCGTCCCGCGCGGCGAGACCGGCGAACTCGTGCTGCGCGGAACCGGCATGATGCACGGCTACTTCCGCGACCCCGAGGCCACCGCGCGCGCCTTCGCCGGCGGCTGGTTCCACACCGGCGACCTGGCGCGGATGGACGGCGAGGGCCGCGTCTACTACGTCGGGCGCACCAAGGACATGATCCGCCGCAGCGGCGAGAACGTCTCCGCGCAGGAGGTCGAGACCGTCCTGCAACTGCATCCGCGGGTCGCGATGGCCGCCGTCCTGCCCGAGCCGGACGAGCTGCGCGGCGAGGAGGTGCACGCGGTCGTCGTCGCCGAGGGCGGCGCGGACGCCGTCCCGCCGGAGGAGCTGATCGCCCACGGACGCGCCAGGCTCGCCTACTTCAAGGTCCCGCGCTACTGGACGTATGTGGACGAACTCCCGCGCACGGCCTCCGAGCGGGTCTCCAAAGCGGCCGTCCGAAACCTGCTCTCCACCGTCCCGACCTATGACGGAACGTCCGGGACATGGACGTGACGTCCCCGCCGCGACGGACCTGGGAGATCCCCACGACCGTCCACTTCGACGAGTTCGACGTGAACGGGCACCTGCACAACGCCCGCTTCGCACTGCACGTGGAGCGCGCCACCACCGCGCTGTTCGCCCGGGCCGGATTCGACACCACCGCCACCCACCGACGCGACGAGGACCTGCGCTACGCCGTCGTCGCCTTCACGATCGAGTTCGCCGCACCCGTGTCCCGCCCGGGACCCCTGCTGGTCGAGCTCACCCTCCGCCGCCTCGGCCGCACCAGCGCCGAGTGGGCGTTCGCCTGCCGCACCGAACCGGGTGCGGCACCCAGCGCGACCGGCACCCGGACGATCGTGAAGATCGACCAGGCCGGCCGCCCCACCCCCTGGACCCCGCGGATGCGCGGCCTCGACCCCCCTGGAGGCGCCGTGACCACCCCCGAGACCCGAACCGAGACCGCGGCTCCACAGGACGACCCGGCGCTGAGGCCGGCCCTCGCGGACCGCCAGATGAGCATGATCGCGATCGGCGGCGTGATCGGCGCCGGCCTGTTCGTCGGCAGCGGCAGCGTGATCAGGTCCGCCGGACCGGCCGCGCTGGTCTCCTACGCCGCATCCGGCCTGCTGGTCGTGCTGGTGATGCGGATGCTCGCCGAGCTGTCGGTGAGCGCGCCCGCGACCGGCTCGTTCGCCGCCTACGCCTCCCGCGAGCTCGGCAGCTGGGCCGGGCTCGCGATCGGCTGGATGTACGCCTACTCCTGGTCGGTGACCGTCGGCGTCGAGGCCGTCGTGGGCGGCGGCCTGGTCGACAAGCTGCTGCCGGACGTCCCCGGCTGGTCGGCGGCGCTGCTGTTCATGGTCGTGCTGACCGGCGCGAACCTGGTCGCCGTCCGCGCGTACGGCGAGTCCGAGTTCTGGTTCGCGCTGGTCAAGGTCGTCGCGATCGTCGTGTTCATCGCGCTCGGCGTGCTCGCGATCGCGGGCCTGATGCCGGGCGTGGACGCGCCGGGCACGGCCAACCTGCTGCACCACGGCGGCTTCGCGCCGCACGGCTGGTACGCGGTCGTCCCCGCCGCCCTCGTGGTGATGTTCGCGCTGAACGGCGCGGAGGTCGTGACGATCGCGGCCGGTGAGGCGGTCCGCCCGGCGGAGGCGGTGCGCCGGGCCGTCCGGTCCACGGTGACCCGCATCCTGGTCTTCTACATCGGCTCGGTCGCGGTGATCGTGACGCTGCTGCCGCACGACGCCGCGAGCGTCACCTCCAGCCCGTACGCGGCCGTGCTCGACACCCTCGGCATCCCGCACGCCGGGACGGCCATGGACGTGCTCGTCCTCGTCGCCGTCCTGTCCTGCCTGAACTCGGGCATCTACACCTCGTCCCGGATGATGTTCGCGCTCGCCGCGAACCGCGAGGCGCCCCGGATCCTGTCCCGCACCAACGGGCAGGGCGTGCCGGTGCCGGCCGTCCTGCTGGCGTCCATCGCCGGATTCGTCACGGTATGCGCCAACTACTTCGTCAGCACCACGGCGGTCTTCGACTTCCTGGTGAACTCCAGCGGCTCGGTGATCGTCCTGCTGTACCTGACGATCGCCGTCACCCAGCTGCGCGCCCGGGCCCGCACCACCCGCGAGGGCTTCGTCCCGACCGTCCGGATGTGGTGGCACCCGTACCTGTCCTGGCTGGTCGTGGCGGTGCTCGTCGCGATGCTGGTCTTCCTCGCCACCCACGCCGACACGCGCCGCTCCCTGATCCTGACCTTCTCGGTCGCCGCCGTCGCAGCGACCGCAGGTCTGATCCGCCAGAAACGCCACTGACCGAACACCTTCGTGGCGGACACCCCCGCCGTCCGCCACGAAGGCCCCCACCTGACCAGCCAGCGCACCCACGAAACAGCTCAAGCCCCACGCCGCCGCACCACCCCCGTCCCCCCGATCCCACCCCACCTCCGCGCCCC
>NZ_QURH01000009.1 GCF_003428695.1 Actinomadura logoneensis | reverse complement strand
GGGCAGGCCGATGAGGGCCGCCGCCGGACGCGCCGCGACCGGACCCAGCGCCACCAGCGCGACCAGCGTCATCACCGCGCCGACGCCCGTCCACGACCCGCGCCCGACGACCGCGCCGAAGACCGCCGCGCCGATCCCGACGGCCGCCACCACCGAACCCACGATGGCACGCGACTCCGACACTTCTGCGGGCTCGGCCGCCGACGCCCGCATCGCGGCGATCGGCGGGACCCGCGCGGCGCGGACGGCCGGGCCGAGGACCGCCGGCAGGGTGACGGCGAGCCCGACCGGCGCGGCGATCAGCAGGGTCCGCGCGGTGATCACGACGCCCTGCGCCTCCAGTCCCATGCCGAACCCGCTGAACAGCAGTTTCAGCAGCGCCGCGCATCCGACGCCGCCCGCGAGCCCGGCGGCGGTGGCGAGCCCGCCGACCACCAGGGCCTCCGCGCCGACGAGCCCGGCGAGCTGGCGGCGGCTCGCGCCGACCGCGCGCAGCAGCGCCGACTCGCGCATCCGCTGCGCCAGCGTGATCGCGAAGGTGTTGTGGATGGAGAACGCGGCGACCAGCAGCGCCACCCCGGCGAACGCCCCGAGCGCGGACCGGAAGATCCGCAGGAAGCCGTCGCGGACCTGCCCGATCCCCTCCTCGACCAGGGCCTTCCCGGTGACCGCCTCGGTCCCGGCGGGCAGCGCGCGGGTGACGCGCGCGGCGAGCTCCGCCTGCCCGACGCCCGGCGCGGCACGCAGGGCCACACCGGTCAGGCGGCCGGAGCCGTGCGCGATGTGGCGGCGCGCGCCCTCCAGGCCGAACGCGGTGAACGAGGTCTCGCCGAACGCCGGATCCTCGCCGAACATGCTGATGCCGACGACCGTGACCGGGACCCGCTCGGGCGTGAGGACGAACGTCCGGTCCCCCACCCGCAGGCGCCCGGCGTCGGCGGCCCGCTTGTTGATCACGACCTCGTCGGCGGCGCGCGGCGCGCGGCCCTGCACGACCCGGTAGGCGTTGAGCTTCGGGTCCTCGATCCAGTTCCCGGCGACGCGCGGGCCGCGGGCGGCGATGACCTTGCCGTCCCTGCCGAGCGGCTGCCCCGATCCCTGGATCACCGGCTCCGCGCCCGCCACGCCCGGCACGTCCTTCACCCGGGCGAGGACGGACCCGTCGATCTCCCCGGGCAGCTGCCCCGGCGACCTGCTGACCCGGGTGGCGTTCCGGACCATCACGTCCGCCTCGCCGTAGGCGTTGGCGAAGTACCGGTCGATCGAGTGCGACAGGGTGTCTCCGAGCGCGAGGGTGCCGGTGAGGAACGCGACGCCGAGGAACACCGCGACCAGGGACGACGCGAGCCGGCGGCGCCGCCCCCACAGCTCCCGGACGGTCAGCCCGATCATGCCGCACCGCCCAGGCCGCGCATCCGGTCCAGGACGCGGTCCTGCGTCGGCGCGTCCATGATGTCCACGATCTTCCCGTCGGCGAGGAAGACCACCGCGTCGGCGTGCGCGGCGGCGGCCGGGTCGTGGGTGACCATCGCGACGGTCTGCCCGAGGTCGTCCACCGAGCCGCGCAGCAGCGCCAGCACCTCGGTGCCGGTGCGCGAGTCGAGGTTGCCGGTCGGCTCGTCCGCGAACACGATCTCCGGGCGGGTGATCAGCGCGCGGGCCAGCGCGACCCGCTGCTGCTGGCCGCCGGACAGCTGGCCGGGCCGGTGCCCCAGCCGCTCGCCGAGGCCGAGCGTCCGGACGACGGTGTCGAACCACTCCCGGTCGGGGGCCGCCCCGGCGAGCGTCGTCGGCAGCAGGATGTTGTCCCGGGCGGTCAGGGTCGGCAGCAGGTTGAACGCCTGGAACACGAACCCGATCCGCTCCCGGCGCAGCCGGGTCAGCTTGGCGTCCGGGAGACCCCCCAGGTCGACGCCGCCGACGAACACGCGTCCGGACGTCGGGGCGTCCAGGCCCGCCACGCAGTGCATCAGCGTGGACTTGCCCGCGCCGGACGGTCCCATGATCGCGGTGAACCGGCCGCCGGGGAGCGTGACGGTCACGCCGTCCAGCGCCCGGACGGCGGTCGAGCCCGTCCCGTACACCTTGGTCAGCCGCTCGGTCCGCGCGCCTCCCTCGGCCGCGCCGCCGCCGGCCCCGCCCGCACCGGCCGCCGAGCCCGCGGGCGGCGCTTCGACGTCGTTTCCTCTGCTCTTGGTCATGCCGTCGATGCTCGGGCGCGGAAGGTGGCCGCGTCGTCCCGCAGGGAGCGGCTTACGACGTGCGCCCTCCGGCGCAGCGCGGCTGGTCGGCGTACCCCGGCAGGCGTACACGACTACCGCGAATGCAGGCGCCTGCCGAGGCGGTCGAGGCCCCGGCGTGACCGTCTCCTCGACCGGGAGCTCGCCCGCGACGACGTCACGGCAACGTCCGCACCCAGGCGGCGTGCCCGGCACGCACGCAACGGGATTGGACGGCTAGTCCAATTGTGATGCGGGCAACATACAAGCAGGCTTGATTGCTTGTAAGTGCTTACGTACCGTCGGAAGCGTGTCCGTGAGCACCCGACGATGCCACTCCCGCCGCCGGTCCGGCGACCGCCGGACCCAGGAGGAGCGGCGCTCCCGCACCCAGTCCCGCCTGCTCGACGCCACCATGGAGTGCCTGGCCGACCTCGGCTGGTCCGGCACGTCCACGACCGAGGTCGCGCGCCGGGCCGGAGTGTCGCGGGGCGCCCAGCAGCACCACTACCCGACCAAGATGGTGCTGGTCGCGGCGGCGCTGGAGCACCTGCTGGAACGCCAGCGGCTCGCCTACGAGACGGCGTTCGCGGTGCTGCCGCCCGAGCGGCGCAACGTCGAGGGCGCGCTCGACCTGCTCTGGGAGGTGTTCCGGGGCCGCCCGGCCAGGGCGCTGCTCGAGCTCGCGGTCGCCGCGCGCACCGACGACGAGCTGCGCCCGCTCTGCCGCGACCTGAACGAACGCATCCTGCAGGTCATCCTGGAGACGTTCGGACGGCTCTTCCCGGCGACCAACATGCCGGACGACGCCGTTCCGACGATGCTGCGCGGCGTCTTCGCGATGTTCGTCGGCCTGTCGGTCCAGCACGCGCTGGACGGCGACGCCGAGGGCCACCAGAAGGCCGTCCTCGCGCAGGTCAAGAGCGTCGCCCGGCTGATCATCCCCGCGCCGTCGGACGTTCCCCCGGACGCCCGGACGGACGCCGCGCCGGACGCCCGGACGATCCCCTGGGCGAACCTCTCGCCGGACCTCTCGCCGGACGCCCGGAGCGGCGACGACTCGGGAACCGCCGAACCCCCGACCCCCGAGGGAGCATGACCATGACCAAGGCCCCCACCGAGCTCGCCGAGGAAGTCCGCGAGCAGGTCAAGGACCGCAAGTCCTACCTGGGCGTCATCGACCGCCTCAACAAGGCGTCGGTGGAGAAGCACTGGGAGGCGTACGCGGACATCCCCTGGGACGACCCCGACTTCCAGGTGGACAAGAACGACCCGCGCTTCGTGCTGCCCGCGTTCGACCGGCTCGGCCGGACGGCGTGGTACCGGTCGCAGCCGCCGGAGGTCCAGGCGCAGATCGGGCTGTGGCGGGTCGCCACCGCCATGAAGATCGGCCTGCAGTTCGAGAACCTGCTGAAGCGCGGACTGCTCAACTTCGCGTACTGGCTGCCCAACGGCCGTCCGGAGTTCCGGTACGTCTACCACGAGACGACCGAGGAGTGTCACCACGGGATGATGTTCCAGGAGTTCGTCAACCGGACGAAGCTCCCGATCAAGGGCATGCCGAGGTCGCTCACCCTCGTGGCGCAGGCGGCCCCGTGGATCCCGCTGGTCAGCACCGAGATGTTCTTCGTCTTCGTGCTCGGCGGCGAGGACCCGATCGACTACGTGCAGCGCAAGTCCCTCAAGGGCGGGCACATCAAGCACCCGCTCGAGGAGACGATCATGCGCATCCACATCGCCGAGGAGGCCCGGCACATCTCGTTCGCCCGGCACTACCTCAAGCACCGGGTCCCGTCGATGCCGAAGATCCGCCGCCGCGCGCTCGGCGTCGCGACCCCGGTCGTGCTGGGCGTGATGGCGCGGATCATGCTGTCCCCGCCCGGCCCGATGGTCCGGCACTTCGGCATCCCGAAGGACGTCGTCCGCGAGGCGTACCGGAGCCCGGCCGCGCAGGCGGAGATCGCCAACTCGGTCGGCAAGATCCGCGACCTGATGGCCGAGCTGGGCGTCGTGACCCCGGTGAACAAGCTCATCTGGAAGGCGTTCGGCATCTGGGACGAGCCGGGCCGGCGCCGTCCCCTTCCGGACGAGGCGCCGTCCCGCCGCACCGCCAAGGCCGCCTGAGAACGCCCACGCCCACGCCACCGGCGACTCCGGCCACCGGTGGCCACGCCGCGCCGCGACGACTCCCGACTCGCCGGGCCGGGGGCCGGGTCGGGAGGCCGCGGGCGTCTGGCTACACTGCCCGCACGGCACTATTGAACCAACTATCCAATTAGACTCGCGGGACCGGCCGCACTCCCCCTCCTGGCCGGTCCCGCGGGCCCCCTGCGCACCTCCCACGCCCCTCTGTGCCCCTGAGATCGAGCGGAGCAGCGACGATGAGCATTGCGATCGTGACCGGCGGCGCGTCCGGAATCGGACGAGCGATCGCCACGGCCCTGGTGTCCCGCGGGAACACCGTCGTGGTCACCGACATCAACGCCGGCGGCGCCGCCAAGGTCGCCGACCGGCTGAACACCCTCGGCCGGGGCAAGGCGACCGCCACGGCCCTCGACGTCACCGACGCCGCCGCCGTCGCCGAGCTCTACCGGGGCGTCAGGGACGAGCACGGCTCGCTCGACCTGGTCTTCAACAACGCGGGCATCGCCATCGGCGGCCTCGCCGAGGAGCTGACGCTCGACCACTGGAACCGGGCGATCGACATCAACCTCAAGGGCGTCGTCCACGGCGTCCACGCGGCCTACCCGATCATGCTGGAGCAGGGCTCCGGGCACATCGTGAACACCGCCTCCCTCGCCGGGCTCGTCCCGATGCCGATCGGCATCCCCTACACCGCGACCAAGCACGCCGTCGTCGGCCTGTCCCTCGGACTGCGCGCCGAGGCGGCCACCCGGGGCGTCAAGGTCAGCGTCGTCTGCCCCGGCTTCGTGGACACCCCGCTGCTCACCAACGTCAACCCGGACCTGCCCTCGACACCGCTGTCGGGCGACGCCAAGGCCGACATCCAGAAGGCGTCGCCGCGCCTCTACACGGCCGAGAAGCTGGCCCGCGACATCATGCGCGGCATCGAGCGGAACCAGGCGCTGATCGTCGCGCCCGCCTCCGGACGCGCCGCCTGGCGCGGCGCGCGCCTCAACCCCGGCGCCGCCGTCCGCGTCGCGCAGATCGCGGTCCGGCGCATCCGCGCCGACAAGCGGTCCTGACCGCTCAGGACTCGCGGTCGTCCGGCCCCAGGGCGTAGGCGATCGCGGTCTCCTCGTCCAGGACGGCTCCGGCGTCGCGCTCCCGCTCGTAGGACGCGTCGCCGAGCCGTTCCCGGGCGGCGCGCTCGGCCTCCGCGTGGACGTCGCCGAGCGCCAGCAGGGACAGGCCCGGCGTCGTCGCGGTGCGCAGCACCGACGCGGCCACGCCGTGCAGGCGGGCCGCGCGCACCGGCCCCCCGAGCGCGACGGCCGCCGCCGCGAGCACCTCCAGCTGCAGCGCCGCGCCCATCGCGTCCTGGAACTCCAGCTTGATCGCGAGCGCCGTGCGCGCCCGCCCCGACGCCTCCGCCGGGCGGTTCCGGCGGAGCTCGACCCGCGCCAGGATCCAGTCCAGGTGCGACCACCACCACAGGTCACCGTGCCCCGCGCACAGCTCGACCGCCCGGACGAGCAGGTCGGCGGCCTGGTCGAGCTCCCCGCAGCGGTCGAGCAGCAGCCCGATCACGCCGAGGGCGAGCAGCGGGTCCAGGTCGTCGGGCCGCCCGGCGCGCGAGGCGAGGATGGCGTCCAGCGTCTCGGTCAGGACGAGCGCGGCCTCCCGCGCCACGTCGCCCGACGCCGGACGCGGTTCGCGCCCCCGGTTCCCCAGCGCATCCGAACCCTCCTGACCTCCTGCCCCGCGCGCGCCCGTCCCGCCCCCCACGGCCTCCCCGGAGAACGTCCCGATCCCACCGGAACCTCCCGGTGAGGTCTCACTCGCGTGGGCCTCGCCAGGAAGGGTGCCGCTCGTTCCAAGCGCGACGCAGGCGATCATCCGGGCGCGCAGCGCGAGCAGCTGGTCGTCGTGGTCGAGGGCCTCCCTGCGGGCGGCCTCGGCGGTCGCGCACGCGGTCTCGACGTCCGCGCGGGCGAACGCGACCCAGGCCAGATGGCAGCGGGCGCGGGCCCGCTCGGGACCGGGCGGCGGGTCGTCCGCGAGGACGCGTTCCAGGTGGTAGCGGCCCTCGCGGGTCAGGCCCCGGACGATCCACAGCGGCCAGAGCGCGGCGGCCAGGTCGAGGGCGGCGCGGCGGTCCGCCTCCCCGGCGCCGTCATAGGCGAGCGCGGCGCGGTAGTTCCCGAGATCGGCGAGCAGCTCCCGGTAGAGGACGAACTGGTGCGCGCCGAACCAGTCGCGGTCGACCCGCCGGGCGACCTCCAGATAGTGGTCGCGGTGCCGGCGGCGCATCCGCCGTTCCTCGCCGAGCAGCCGCAGCCAGCCGAGCCCGTACTCGCGGACGGTGCCCAGCAGCCGGTACCGCGTCCCGTCGTCGTGATCGCCCAGGTACAGGATGGACTTGTCCACCAGGCGCGCGAGCAGCGCCGGGACGTCGCCGGCGGGCAGCCGGTCGTCCGCGCACACCGCGCCCACGGCGTCGCCGTCGAAGCCGTCCTCGAAGACCGACAGGCGCGCCCACAGCAGGCGCTCGGCCGGCGTGCACAGCTCGTGGCTCCAACCGATCGCGGTGCGCAGCGTCTGGTGCCGGGGCAGTCCCGGACGGGCCGCGCCGAGCACGGCGAACCGGTCGTGCAACCGGCCCAGCACCTCGTCCAGTGGCATCTCCCGCATCCGGACGGCGGCGAGCTCGATCGCGAACGGGATCCCGTCCAGCCGCCGGCACAGCCGCGCCACCTGCGCCGCGTTCCGGGCCGTCAGGGCGAAACCGGGCGCGGCCTCGGCGGCCCGGACGGCGAACAGCCGCACCGACTCGATCCGGGACAGCCTGCGCAGGTCGGCGGGGTGGAAGGTGAGGCGTTCGCAGTCGGCCTCGGCGGGCACCGGCAGCGGACGGACGACCAGCCGGTACTCGCCCGGCATCGCCAGCGCCTGCCGCGCGGTCGCGATGAACCGTACGTCGGGCGCGCCCTCGCGCAGCATCCCGACCAGGTCGCCGACCGCCTCGCGCAGGTGCTCGCAGCCGTCCAGGACCACCAGGGCCCGGCGGGCGGCGAGGAAGCCGAGCAGCACCTCCGCCTGGGACCGCCCCGGCTGGTCGACGACGCCCATCGCCGCCGTCACGCCGTGCGCGAGCAGCGCCGGATGCCTGATCTCGTCGATCCGGACGAACCACGCGCCGTCCGGGAACGCTGCTCGCAGCTCCTGCGCCGCGCGCAGCGCCAGCCGCGTCTTCCCCACTCCGCCGACGCCGGTGAGCGTCACCGGCCGCCCGTGCCCGATCTGCTCCCGCACGGTGGCGAGTTCCCGTTCCCGATCCACAAGACCCACCCGCACCAGCATCGACCGGTCGTCCTGGAACACCGTCACCTCCTACGACGCCACCCGACAACGTCCCCACCGCCATGGACCGATCCACACCGCCGCGCGACCTTGCGGCCGAGCACCGCCGCCACGCGGTGTCGCAGCGAGCCCAGGAGAACAGGCGCAGGTTCCCGCGCCCCGCCCGGCGATCCAGGACGAGGCGCGGCCGTCACCGGCCGTCGGCGGGCTCATGGGCCAGGTCGTCGGTCCCGCGATGCGCGGGGGCGGGGTCACCGCCGAGCGCGTACGCCGACGGGACCGGATCGAAGTCGAGGACGAGCAGCGCGGCGTCGTCCTCGGGACGTCCGCCCACGTGCGCCCGGAGATCCGCCTCCAGGGCGTCCAGCAGGACGTCCGGATCGGGGTGGACGAGCGCGGCGGCCCGCTCCGCGAGCGGGTAGAAGCGTCCGGCGGCGTCGCGCGACTCGGTGACGCCGTCGGTGTAGAGCAGCAGGTGGCCCCCGCAGGGCGGCAGCGGGAGCGGCCCGGACGGGCACGCGTCGCCCGCGACCGCGACCAGGCCGAGGGGCGGCGCGGGCGGCAGGGCGTCCACGAACGTCGAGGCCCCGTCGAGCGACAGCAGCAACGGCGGCGGATGCCCGCAGTTGACCAGTTCCGCGTCGGCGCCGTCCGGGGGGATCTGGACCAGCAGCGCGGTGACGAAGTCCTCCGCGCCGCCGCGCCGCGCGAGGAACCCGTCGAGCCGCAGCGCGACGCCGGTGAGCGTCGGCTCGTTGTGCGCCAGCTCGCGGAACGCGCCCAGCACGTCGGCGGCCTGCTCCAGGGCGGCCAGTCCCTTGCCGCGCACGTCGCCGACGATGACGCGGACGCCGTAGGCGGTCTCCATCACCGCGTACAGGTCGCCGCCCAGCCCCGCCTCGACGGCGTCCGCGAAGTAGCGGACGCCGGTGCGCACCCCGCCGGTCCGCCGCGGGGCGGGACGCAGCACCGCGCGGCGCATGGCGTCGGTGATCGCGCGCAGGTCGGCCCGCTCGTGGTCGCTGCGCTCGCGCCGCCGGGTCGCGACCGCGGTCACGGCGGTCGTGCCGAGCACGCCGGCGACCACGGCCGCGAAGCGCAGCCGCTCGTCCGCGACCATCGAGAGCTCGAGGAGGCCGAGGGTCGCGAGCGTGGCCGCGCCGGTCGCGGCGACGAACCGCGCCGACGACTGCCGCAGCCCGGCCAGCGCCGGCACGCCGATGAGCAGGCCGATCACCGAGCCGCCGTTCGGAAGGCACAGATCGGCCGCCGCGATGACCAGTAGCGCGGCGAGCGGCAGGCAGGCCGCGGCGTCGACGCGGGGAAAGTGACGAATCCAGGCCATGGGGAGGGGACGCCGTTCGTCGTGGACGTCATCCGTGAGCCACGCGGTGCGCACGGACCGCTGTCAGTCGCCGATTGTAGCCCGGCGTGCACGAACCGGATCGATTTCCGGAAAACCACTGGACCTGGGGGCACTCCGGTTCGCCGCTCGCCGCCCCGGACACGGCACCCTGCGGCTCGTCCACGTGCGGTTTCCTTCGCCAGAAGGCGGTTGCGCTGCGTTTTGGTTGGCTGGTGCCCCGTCCCGCCAGTGGAGGCGTGCGGGACGGGGCTGTCATGCGGTCAACGACGGGATACTGCCGGTCTTAACGGATCGGGATCGGTCAGGTCGGCCAGGGATCCCCGTTCCGGAGGATGTCGTAGCCGATGAACGTGAACATCCGGACGCCGCGCCGCAACGGCTGCGGCCTCCCGTTGAAACGGTGCACCCCGACGCCGTAGGCGCGTTCCTCCGGAGGTGAGATCCAGCGCTCCTCGAAGTCGTGCCGGGCGAACCACTCCCGGATCCGCGGAGTGAGGTCCGGAGGCTGACGGTTGCGGGTCCAGACCACGAACGCGCCGGGCGCGCACAGCTGCGGCAGCAGGCCGATGGTGCGCTCGACGTCGGCGTCCGCGATGTTGCCGAACACCCCGCACACCAGCACCACGTCCGCCGGGACGGCCCCCGCGTAGGCGTCGGTGCGGGACGCGTCGCCGACGACCGCCGACACCCGTTTCATCCCGGCCTCGCGGGCCGCGGCACCGGCCCGGCGGACGTTCGCCGGATCCAGCTCGACGAGGCGTCCGGCCAGGTCGTCGCGGCGCGGATGGTCGCGCAGGGCGCCGATCAGGTCGCGGCCCTGCCCCGCGCATAAGCTGACCACCCGGATCCGGCCCGGCGGGGCGGCGTCCACGGCCTCGCGGAGGCGCTGCTGGACGGTCCGCAGCCGCCGGGACAGCGCCGACCCCGGCTCGTCGTAGGCGTCGTGCCAGGCCGCCCAGTCACGGCGGTCCGGCTCGTTGCATTGCTCCATGCGCAGCAATGTAGACGCAGCGTGATTCCCCGGCTGCGGAACGAGTCGGCCTGTCCACTCCCGGACTTCCGCTATCCCCCCGGCTCCGGGGCGTGCTCGGCCTCCGAGGCCGCCGGCAGCTTGGGATAGTGCAGGTCGAACGCGGGCCGCTCGGACCGGATGCGCGGGATGGCCTTGAAGTTGTGGCGCGGAGGTGGGGAGGATGTGGCCCACTCCAGGGAGTTGCCGTAACCCCATGGATCGTCCGCCTCGACCCGTTTCCCGTGCCGCCAGGTGACGTAGACGTTGTAGAGGAAGACCAGCGTGGACGCGCCGAGCAGGAACGCGCCGACGCTCGACACCCGGTTCAGCGCCGTGAACTCCCGCGCGTAGTCCGCGTACCGGCGGGGCATCCCCTCCGCGCCCAGCCAGTGCTGGATGAGGAAGGTGGTGTGGAAGCCGACGAACAGCGTCCAGAAGTGGATCTTCCCGAGGGCCTCGTTCAGCATCGTCCCGGTGAACTTCGGCCACCAGAAGTAGAAGCCGCCGAACATCGCGAACACGACCGTCCCGAACACCACGTAGTGGAAGTGCGCGACGACGAAGTAGGAGTCCTGCAGCTGGAAGTCCAGCGGCGGCGAGGCGAGGATGATCCCGGTGAGGCCGCCGAACAGGAACGTCACCAGGAACCCGACCGACCACAGCATCGGCGTCTCGAACGAGAGGTTCCCCCGCCACATCGTGCCGACCCAGTTGAAGAACTTCACCCCCGTCGGCACCGCGATCAGGTACGTCATGAACGAGAAGAACGGCAGCAGGACCTGCCCCGTGGTGAACATGTGGTGCGCCCACACCGCCATCGACAGGCCCGCGATGCAGATCGTCGCGCCGACCATGCCGAAGTAGCCGAACAGCGGCTTGCGGCTGAACACCGGGATGATCTCGGTGATGATGCCGAAGAACGGCAGCGCGATGATGTACACCTCGGGATGGCCGAAGAACCAGAACAGGTGCTGCCAGGTCAGCGCCCCGCCGACCTCCGGGTCGAACACGTGCGCGCCGAACCGCCGGTCGGCCTCCAGCACCAGCAGCGCCGCCGCCAGCACCGGGAACGCCAGCAGGACCAGCAGGCTGGTCAGCAGCGTGTTCCAGGTGAAGATCGGCAGCCGGAACATGGTCATGCCGGGCGCGCGCATCCCGATGATCGTGGTGAGGAAGTTGACCGCGCCGAGGATCGTGCCGAACCCGGACAGCGCCAACCCCATGATCCACATGTCGCCGCCGAGGCCCGGCGACCGGATCGAGCTGGTCAGCGGCGCGTACGCGGTCCAGCCGAACGCCGCCGACCCGCCCGGCGTCACGAACGACAGCATCACGATGATCCCGCCGAACAGGAAGAACCAGTAGCTCAGCATGTTCATCCGCGGGAACGCCACGTCCGGCGCGCCGATCTGCAGCGGCATGATCTCGTTCGCGAACCCCACGAACAGCGGGGTCGCGAACAGCAGCAGCATGACCGTCCCGTGCATCGTGAACAGCTGGTTGTACTGCTCGTTGCTGACGACCTGCCGGCCGGGCGAGAACAGCTCCGCCCGGATCACCATCGCCATGACGCCGGCGAGGAGGAAGAACACGAACGAGGTGATGAGGTAGAGGTGGCCGATCACCTTGTGGTCGGTGGTCGTGATCCAGGACACCAGGACCGATCCCCGGGTGCGCCGCCGCGCGGGCGCCTCGGGGAGGGGGCGGCCGAGTAGGACCATGCCGGGCTCCCTTGGGACGGGGGTGCCCCCCAACTATTCGCCGGTCTCCGGTGAGACGCAAGACACACCGGTTCAACCCGACCTCCTACGCTGTTGTGTGTGGAGCGGATACTGGTGAGTTCTTGCCTGCTGGGCAGGCCCGTGCGGTACGACGGCGCCGCCAAGCCCGTGACGGACGGCCTGTTCGAGCGCTGGCGCGCCGAGGGCCGCCTCGTTCCCGTCTGCCCCGAGATCGCCGGCGGCCTGCCCGTTCCCCGCCCACCCGCGGAGATCACTCCCCCGGTCCCCGGGCACCTTCCGGCGGACGACGGCGCCCGGATCATGACCGACACCGGCGAGGACGTCACGGCGGAGTTCCTGGCCGGAGCGCGCATCGCCCTCGAGACCGCCCGGCGCGCCGGGGCCCGGATCGCGGTCCTGAAGGAGTCGAGCCCGTCCTGCGGCAGTCACCGCGTGTACGACGGCTCGTTCACCGGCACCCGCGTCCCAGGAATGGGCGTCACGACCGCGCTGTTGACCTCGGCGGGGATCCGGGTGTTCAGCGAGGACGAACTCCCCGAAGCCGCCGCCTACCTGGCCGAACTGGAATCCTGAGGGGCCGCATGCGCATCGCTCTCGTCGACTCCGGCTTCGGCCTGCTCGCCGCTGCCGCCGCCGTCCGACGCGTCCGCCCGGACGCCGACCTCGTGCTGTCCTGGGACCCGGACGGCGCGCCCTGGGGCCCGCGCCCGCCCGAGGAGATCACCGACCGAGCCCTGGCATGCGCCGGCGCCGCCGCCGCGACCGAGCCGGACGCCCTGATCGTGGCCTGCAACACCGCGACCGTGCACGCGCTGCCCACCCTGCGGCTGGCCTTCGAACCCGCCGTCCCGGTGATCGGGACCGTCCCGGCGATCAAGCCCGCCGCCGCGGCCGGTGTCCCCGTGGGGGTCTGGGCCACGGTCGCGACCACCCACAGCGCCTACCAGGCGGACCTGATCCGCCGGTTCGCCCCGGACGTCCCCGTCCACCGCGTGGCCTGCCCCGGCCTCGCGGACGCCGTCGACTCCGGCGACCCGCGCCGCCTGCGCGCCGCCATCGACACCGCCGTCCGCGCCACGCCCGACGAGGTCAAGCACGTCGTCCTGGGCTGCACGCACTACGAGCTGATCGGCCCGCAGATCGCCGCGGCCTTCCCGTCCTCCCCCGAACTGTTCGGCTCCGCCGCCGCCCTCGCCACCCAGACCCTCCGCCGCCTCGACCAGCCCGCCACCCCGGACGCCGCCCCCACAGGCACCCTGACCGTCTTCCAGAGCGGCCGCCAGACCGACCTCCCCCCAGTGGCCCAGCGCTACTGGCAGTCCCTCCTCCCCTCCCCCGTCCCCTAACCCGCCCGCCCGCACCCCAGAACGAACCGCAAGCCGACTCTGGCGCGCACCCACAACACCCCCCGCCTCCGACATGTCCGCGACACGTGGGCGCGGGACACGGGGAAGATGCCTACAGAGCGCAAAGCCAACCGCAAGCCGGTTTCGGAGCGCACCCGCGACACGCCCCGCCTCCGGCGGGTCGGCGACACGTGAGTGTGGGACACGGAGAACATGCCTACAGAGCGCAAAGCCGAGCGCAAGCCGGCCTCTGCGCGCATCCAGGACACACCGCGCCTCCGGCATGGCGGCGACACGTGGGCGTGAGACGCGAGGAAGATGCCTGCGGGGCGCAAAGCCGAGCGCGAGCTTGTTTTGGCGCGCATCCAGGACACACCGCGCCTCCGGCATGGCGGCGACACGTGGGCGTGAGACGCGAGGAAGATGCCTGCGGGGCGCAAAGCCGAGCGCGAGCTTGTTTTGGCGCGCATCCAGGACACACCGCGCCTCCGGCATGGCGGCGACACGTGGGCGTGAGACGCGAGGAAGATGCCTGCGGGGCGCAAAGCCGAGCGCGAGCTGGTTTTGGCGCGCATCCAGGACACACCGCGCCTCCGGCATGGCGGCGACACGTGGGCGTGAGACGCGAGGAAGATGCCTGCGGGGCGCAGGGCCCACCGCAAGCCGGCTTCTGCGCGCACCCACGACGCACTACGCCTCCGGCATGTAGGCGACACGTGAGTGTGGGACACGAGGGAGGTTCCTTCGGGGCGCGACGCCTCCGAGTTCTGGAGGTATCCGGTCCCGTCCGGCGGGTGAACTGTGATCGCTGGCGTCTCGACGCGGACGCGGCGGATGCCGGGGCGCGGAGGCGGCGGGCATCGGCGGGCCGAGGCGGCGAGGTTGAGCAGCGAGTCCCTGTTCTTCCGTTGGTGCCCTCGGTTCGGCTGCAGGGCGTACGTGGTCATCGCGTCCCCTTTCTTGGCTTTGGTCCCAGACCTCTCTGCTGCCGATTGTTGGCGTGGGTTCGTGTTCCGCCGTGGCTTCGCCTGCGCTCATCGGTGCTGTTTGCTCGCTCGTGCCTGTTGCCTGAAGGCGACCCGTTGCGAGGGGGGCTTCAAACGCTGGAGTTTTCGAGGTTCGCTCGGTGGAATGGGCGGCTCGTTAGTGAGCACTGGGCGTGGTCGTGGGCCACGACTTCCGCTCCTTCCTCTGGTCGGTCAGGTGGTCAGCTCGGAGTGGTGCGCGGGGAGGTCGTGGTCAGACCGCCGCTGGGTGCGTTGCGAGCCGGTCCCAGGGTGTTGCCGCCGTTGAGTGGGCTGGGACTGGTGGCCTGGCGGGCGGTGATGCCGGGCCCGTAGTGGGAGAGGGCTTTGACCGCCTCGCCGGGGTGGTCGGTGGAGACCTCGATACGTCCGTCGGGGAGAGGGCCGATACCGAAGATCTCGAAGGTGGGCTGTTTCGGCTGGGCCATGATCTGCGAGACGAGGCGTTGCGCGTCGGCCTCGTTCCGGTAGGCACCGCGGATCTCCACCGTCACATCGCGGACGGCACCGCAGACGGCCGTGTCCAGGCGGTCGCTGGGAAGCCGGTAGACGACCACCTTGCGCCAGGCGGTGTCCATCGCGAGACCGGCGTACCAGCGTTCGAGCGGCCCCGGCCGCCGTCCGTTCTTCGTCACCTCCTTGCCGCCTCCGACGACGTTCTGGATGGTGGCGGCGGCTCGTCCCAGGGCCGGCTGGTCGGGCGGGCCGGAACTGCCGGGACTCGGCGCCGCCGGACTGGTCCGCCGGGGCGCCCCGCAGAACTTCGGCGGGGCATCGACCCCGGGCGGCGGCGCGACGGCGACCATGATGTCGCGCGAAGTGGAGGTCGTGGGCCCGGGGTGCCCGGCCGGGCGGGTCGCGGCCCAGATCTGCGGGATGCCCACGGCCGTCGCCGCCGCCGCGCCGGCCACCGCGACGATGGTCGTGTTGCGGACGCGCCTGCGCCGCCGCACCCGCCGGGTCAGTTCGTCCGAGCCGACCGACAGGGGATGCGCCTCGTCCGCCAGTTCGCCGATACGGCGCGCCAGCATCTCTTCGAGCTTCGACTCCATTTCCCTCTCCTACTTCCTCGCCGCCGGCTGCGACCGCGCGTCCGTGCCGCGCGCCGTCGCCGGCCGTCCCTCGTACGCGGCTTCCCCGTCACCGAGCAGTTCGGCCAGGCGCTGGTGCGCCTCGCTCAGGTAGCGCTTGACCGACCCCTCGCGGCAGCCCAGTTCGCCCGCGATCTGCGCGACGGTCAGGTCCTCGTAGTAGCGCAGCACCGCACAGGCGCGCTGTCTCGGCGACAGGCGCGCCAGTGCGGCGCGAACGTCCGCGTTCACCACGACCTGGCCGGACGCGTCGGGCACATAGTCCCGGCGGTGCAGCAGGGGGCTCACCCTGCGCCAGACCCGCCCGCTGCGTTTCGAGTCCAGGAACCGGTTGAGCATGATCCGCCGGACATATCCCTCGGCCTCGTCCTCCGTCCGGTGACCCGGCCTGGCGAACGCGCGCACCAGTGCCTCCTGCACCAGGTCGTCCGCCTCGGCATCGTCACCGCACAACAGGAACGCGTACCGTTTCAACGCCGCGCCCCGCCGATCCGCGAGCGCGGCCATGGTCTGAGCCCAGACAGCCATGCAACCTCCGCCTCAACGTCGTCACCCCTGAAAAACGGCTGACGGGCACGGAACGTTGGGGTGGATCCGCGGATTGTTTTCGGGCGGTCACGCCGAGCGCGCGGCGAACCTCCGTTTGGCCTGGTCGGGGAGCTCTTCCTGCAGAACGACCCTGAAGCCGGCGGGCAGGAGCGCGGCCGGTTCTCCCTCACCGAGGCACCATTCGGACGGGAGGTCGGGCCGCCGCTGCCGCGCCCGGTCGGTGAACGCCTCCCACAGCACCAGACCACCCGATGGGACGGCCGCGACCGCCGGGCCGAAGACCCGCGCATCCCAGAAACCGGTGCACAGGACGATGGCGAACCGTTGCCTCGTAGAGGCCAGCCAATCCGACAGATCCGCCTGGACGGGCGTTATGAGATCGGCCAAGCGCCGGTGTTCCGCTTCCTCCCGCAACAGATCCAGCGCCACCTCGGAGACGTCGACGGCCGTCACCGGGTGTCCCTCCGCGGCGAACCGCAGCGCGCTACCGGACGGTCCGGACGCCAGATCCAGCACGGGGCCCTCCGGCACGTCCTGTGACAGCGCCCAGACAGCCAGCGGATGCGGCAGGAAGCCAGGTTCGCCGGCGGCTTCGTACTTGGCGTTCCAGCGCTTCCGATCCGGGTGCTCCGACAGATCTGGCATTTCCCCTCCGGCTCCTGTCAGTACTTGGGGGGACGGCGGAACAGCCAGCCGAAGAACCCGCGCCGAGGCGGCCTGGCGACGATTTTCCCGCTGCGGACGGAGCCGACGACCTCCACCTGCAGGAACGTCCGGGGTGCGTCACCCGCCACCGACGGCGGGACCTTCACCTTCACCGAGCCGCTTTTCACCGCCACCTCATCGGTGTCCACGACGATGCCGGGACGGGTCACGATCGTCAGATTGCCGCTCTTCACCTCGGCGGCGATGCGGAGTGGTCCGTGGCTGATGACAGCGGACGTCAGGTCAAGCTTCACGGTGCCACTGCTCACGATGACGTCCATGGCGCGCGGCACCACCCATTCGCCTTCCCGCGCGATACTGCTGCTGCCGACCTCGATCCGCACGAGGTCCTTGGCCTGGACCGCCGGCGCAGAGCTCAGTTCGGCCCCAGCCGCGGGAAGGTCCCTGACCAGGATCGCGAGTTCGGACTCCGTACGAGCCGAGAGCGCCTTGTCGAGACGCTCGTCCAGCTCCTCCAGGGTCAGTCGGCCGTCCCCCGCGGCGACCCTCAGCTGCTCGGCGACCCGCTCCCGGTCCTCGTGCGAGACCCTGAGCTCAGGACGCCGCTCCGGCAGGCTCTCCTCCGTCATGGAGAGAACAGTATTCGCTTCGATCGCCCAGGAGCAGGGCTTCGGGGAGCGCTCCAGGCGGCCCTCTGCGTGGCCGCCCCGCTCCCTCAGCGCCCCCGCCACAGTCCCCCACGCGAAGGCCAGTCGCTTAGCAGCGAAGCAGCCGAAGCTCAAGTGAGGCGATGGGCCTCGGGCCTTAGCCGATGGACTCCACATCCGGCGTCCGCTCAACGCCGAATGCCATGGTCAGGGCGGAGACTCGAAAGCACGCCGCAGCGTTGGAGGGCGCACTTGCGCGGAATATCGACGTCCAAGCCGGCTACCCAAAATGAAAAGGCCCTGCCACAAAGTGGCGGGGCCTAAATGCTAGAAAACGAAGTAAGGCCCGCCACAAAGTGGCGGGCCTCACCCAAGATATGTCCGGCGGCGTCCTACTCTCCCACACAGTCTCCCATGCAGTACCA
>NZ_QURH01000180.1 GCF_003428695.1 Actinomadura logoneensis | reverse complement strand
CGCCGCCGCGCGCGCGGCCCGGCATCGGCCGCCGGACGGCCGGTCCGCGCTAGTCCTCGGCGGGGCGGCGGCCGGAGCGCCGGGAGCGGGCCTTCTGCCGTGCCTTCTCCTTGGCCTTGTCGGCGGACGCGCGGGCGCGGTGCAGCGCGCTCTGCGCCCAGGCGAACTCGGTGGCGAGGATGGCCAGGCCCAGCACGATCCCGAGGATGCCGGGCCCCGGGGTGACCATCATGACCACCCCCGCGGCGAGGACGGCGCCCCCGACGAGCAGCACGCCCCCGCGCCAGGCGAGGTGCGTCGCACGGTTGCGGCGGATGCGGGTCTGGAATCGTTCCATCCGGCCCGGTCGATCCTTTTCCATGTCCATAGGCACGCTTTTACCCAGAGTCAGGGGCAATGACCATGATGAGCATCATGCCCGCCTTTTTTCGGTCCGAGACGGGCCGCCCCGCCGATACCGGGCGAGAGTGCGGTCCGTCCGCTGAACACAACGACCCGGCCGAACGAAATGATCCGATTGCCCAGGTCAGCAGCCCAATGGTCATACGTGATATTCGTCACACGAACACCGGGCGGCGGAATGTTCCCACATCTCGGCCCAGTTACGCGTCATAGATCGCGGGGACATCCGTGAGAGGAGTGAAGTTCCCACCCAACGCCCGCGCAGCACGCGGGACCGACGTCCGAAGGAATGGCCATGAACAGCAGCAGCACCACCGTCTCAGCCGAGCTGGGCCTCCGACTCGTCGTCCCCGACCGCACGACCGTGCCCCTGCTCGCCGGCCTCTCCTACGCGGCCGACGACCCGTACGCGATCCGGATGGCCTTCTACGTCGGCGACGACGAGCCGGTCGAGTGGATCTTCGCGCGCGAGCTGCTCACCGTCGGTATCGTGCGCCGGGTCGGCGACGGCGACGTGGCGGTCTGGCCGGCGGCCGACGACGACGAGACGCTCGACATCGCGCTCAGCTCGCCGTTCGGCGACGCGCTCTTCGAGGCGCCGCTCAGCCCGCTCGCCGACTTCCTGCACCGCACCTACCAGGTGGTGCCCGCCGGCCAGGAGCCGCGCTTCATCGACATCGACGCCGAGCTCGCCACGCTGCTCTGGTCGTCCTGACCACGCGGGGACGGCCCCGCGGCCTCCCCAGGACGCCTCCCGCACCCGGCGGCGGAACTTCACTCCCCCGATCCCCCGCCCGGCCGAAGGCCGTTTCTCCTGATCCGCTGGGTGCTCGGCGCATGCCGTCCAGACATGGACACCGATGCCTCACCCGGGGTCCTGGTCATCGGCGTCCAGACATGGACACCGATGCCTCACCCGGGGTCCTGGTCATCGGGTTCGACCCGTACCGCGTGCCCGGCCCGCGGGACCCCGGGCCGGTCGCCGAGGCGATCGAGGCCGAGCTCGCCGAGTTCGCCGCGCACGGCGTGGGCGTCGAGACCTGCCTCTTCGGTCTCGACGGAAGTGACGACGTGGAGGCGGTCGTCGGCTGGCTCAGGTGACCCCCGCACGGGCGGATGCCAGTGGCCCTCATCAGTGGTCCCAGTCGCTCCAGGGGCGGACCACGTACCGGACGTCCGGCATGGCGGCGGCGTTCGCCTCCTCCGCGCGTCGGCGCGCCTCCTCCAGGTGGAGCGGCGGTGTGATCCGGTCCTTGCCCGGCCGGCAGTAGTCCGCGGTCACTTCCCGCACCACGACGTACAACACGTCCGGCTCGTCTCCGGCCTCGTCCTCCGCCATGACCGTCCATTCCTGTCGACCGCGACGCGTTTCCCGGTTGCGCCGCCGCGAGCCCGTTGTGCCCGGCCGAGCCGATGTCCAACCCCGCAAGGGCCCGGACCGGCGGAACAGGGACTACTCCCCCGGCTCCGCGGCCGTGGCGGGCGCGTCCTCGGGGCGGGACGGCGCGTCCGGCGGACCGGTGGACGGGTCGCGGGTCAGTTCGGTCAGGCGGGCCACCTGGCGCATCTTGTTCATCGCGTCCAGGGCGGCGACCTTGTAGGACTCGGCGAGGGTCGGGTAGTTGAAGACCGCGTTGACCAGATAGTCGACGGTGCCGCCGCAGCCCATCACGGTCTGGCCGATGTGCACCAGCTCGGTGGCGCCGGTGCCGAACACGTGGACGCCGAGGAGCGAGCGGTCGTCCGGGGAGACCAGCAGCTTCAGCATCCCGTAGGAGTCGCCGATGATCTGGCCGCGGGCCAGTTCGCGGTAGCGGGAGACGCCGACCTCGAACGGGATCTTGGCCTCGGTCAGCTCGTCCTCGGTGCGGCCGACGAAGCTGATCTCCGGGATGGTGTAGATGCCGATGGGCTGCAGCTCGGCCATCCGGGCGACCGGCTCGCCGCAGGCGTGGTGGGCGGCGAGGCGGCCCTGCTCCATCGAGGTCGCCGCCAGGGACGGGAAGCCGATCACGTCGCCGACCGCGTAGATGTGCGGGACCTCGGTGGCGTAGTGCCCGTCCACCGCGATCCGGCCGCGCCGGTCGGCGGTCAGGCCCGCGGCCTCCAGGTTCAGCCCGTCGGTCATGCCCTGCCGCCCGGCCGAGTACATGACGGTGTCGGCGGGGATGCGCTTGCCGCTCTCCAGCACGGTGATCGCGCCGCCGCCGCGCCGCTCGACGGCCGCGACGGTCTCGCGGAACCGGAAGGTGACCGCCAGGTCGCGCAGGTGGTACTTGAGCGCCTCGACGATCTCCAGGTCGCAGAACTCCAGCATCCGCTCGCGCCGCTCGACCACGGTGACCTTGGTGCCGAGCGCGGCGAACATCGAGGCGTACTCGATCCCGATCACCCCCGCGCCGACCACGACCATGGACTCGGGGATGCGCTCCAGGTGGATGATGCCGTCGGAGTCGATCACCGTCCGGTCGTCGAAGGCGACCGAGTCCGGACGGGCCGGGCGGGTCCCGGTGGCGATCACGATCCGCTCCGCGCTGACCTTCGTCTCCCGGCCGGCGTGCTCGTCCGGGCCGCCGGAGGTCACGCCGACGGTGTGCGGGTCGAGGAACCGGCCGGTGCCGGGCAGGACGGTCACGTGGTTGCGGGCGAGCTGGCTGCGGACCACGTCGATCTCGCGGCCGACGACGTGCCGGGTGCGCATCCCGAGGTCGGCGACCGTGATCTCCTCCTTGACCCGGTAGCTCTGCCCGTACAGGTCCCGCTGGCTGAGCCCGGTGAGGTAGAGGACGGCCTCGCGCAGGGTCTTGGACGGGATCGTCCCGGTGTTGATGCAGACCCCGCCGATCATGTCGCGGCGGTCCACGACCGCCACCCGCCGGCCGAGTTTGGCCGCGGCGATGGCGGCGCGCTGGCCGCCGGGGCCCGACCCGAGCACGAGCATGTCGAAGTCGTACACGTCCCCCAGTGTGGCGAAGGTCGGGTGTTTCTATAAGTCCCCAGTTGGAATGATCTTTAGGCTGTTCCGGAACGAGGTGGGGTAGGCAGTGGGCATGGAGATGCTGGGCGTCGACGTCGGAGGATCGGGCATCAAGGGCGCGCCGGTCGATCTCGACACGGGTGAGCTGACCGCCGAGCGGCTGCGCATCGCGACGCCCGAGCCGTCCCTCCCGGCGGCGGTCGCCGGCGGGGTCGCGCAGGTGGTGGAGCACTTCGGCTGGGAGGGCCCGATCGGGGTCACCTATCCGGGCGTGGTGATCAACGGGACGACGATGACCGCCGCGAACATGGACAAGGGCTGGATCGGGCTGGACGCCGCGGACCTGTTCGCGCAGGTCACCGGGCGGCGCGTGACCGTCCTCAACGACGCCGACGCGGCCGGGGTCGCCGAGATGGCGCACGGGGCGGGCCGCGACCGGCGCGGGTCGGTGCTGATGCTGACGCTCGGCACGGGCATCGGCAGCGCGCTGTTCGTGGACGGCGTGCTCGTCCCCAACACCGAGTTCGGGCACATCGAGATCCGCGGCAAGGACGGCGAGCGGCGCGCGGCGGCGCGGGTCCGCAAGGAGAAGGACCTCAGCTGGGAGCAGTGGGCCGAGCGGCTGAACGAGTACATCTCGCGGCTGGAGGCGCTGGTCAACCCCGAACTGATCATCCTCGGCGGGGGCGTGAGCCGCAAGGCGGAGAGGTTCGTCCCGCTGCTGACCGACGTGCGGGCGCCGATCGTCCCGGCCTCGCTGCAGAACTCGGCGGGGATCGTCGGCGCCGCGATGGCGGCGGCCAAGGCCGCCGAGCGCACCCTGCCGAACGCGCCCGGCGGCCCGGCCATGCCACCGGAGTCCTGACGGCACGCGCCCTCCCGGCGTCCTGACGGGCCGGGCCGGGCCGACCGAACGGGCTGTCCGCGCCGACCGGGCGGGACGACAGGGCCGACCGGCCGGGCGGTGTGCGAGCACCGTCCGGCCGGGACCCTTCTCCGGTCAGTCGAGCCGGACGGTCGCGATCTCCCACGGCCGCAGCGGCAGGACGCAGCGTCCGGGGGTGACGTCCAACGCCCCGCCGCCCGCCGCGTCCGGCGCCTCGGGACGGCCCGCCAGGTCGCAGCGGGCCGCCGAGGCGAAATCGCCGGTCACCATGGCCTCGGCGGGCTCCGGCTGTTCGTTCACCACCCGCAGCTCCAGCTTCCCGTCGCGGCGGCGCAGCGACGACAGGACCACGCCGTCCCCCTCGACCGCGAGCCCCGGGCGCGGCGCGGGCGCGGGCGTCCCCTCCGGCGCGCGTCCCGGAACGGTCTTCACCTCGTGCCCGAACCGCTCGGCCGCCGCGAGCACCTCCGGTCCCGGACGGTCGCCGTCGTAGTGCATCAGCGCCAGCTCGAAGACGTGGCGGCCGGGGCACTGCGCGTCCGGGGTGGCGATCTGCGGCCCCGCGGGCTCGGCGCGCAGGCCGTTGTCGTCGCGCGAGAGCCAGTTCACCGACCGCAGCAGCGTCAGCGCGAGCTCGGTGCCGTCGTTGACGACCTCGTACTCGGTGACGTGCCGCAGCAGCACCGCCAGGCCGCCCGCCGCGACGAACGCGTGCGCGGAGAAGGTCGGGACCGGCACCTCGCCGTGCCCGCCCTCCCCGGTCAGGCCGCGCTCGACGACCGCGAACTGCCCTTCGCCGAACGAGCCGTCCGCCCGGCGCGGCAGCGGGAGGTGCAGCCGGACGCGGTGGTCGCGGCACGGATTGTCGAAGATGACGGACATCCGCGTGAACGGCTCGTCCGCATGGACCTCCGCGACCGTGCGCACCACGACCTTGGCGACCTCGTCCGCCCGGGCGCCCGCGTCGGCCGCGTCGGCCGCGAGGGGCCAGCCGTACTCGCGGTCGATGGCCACGGACGCGACGAGCGGCCCTTCCTCGACCACCCGGACGTCCTCGGACACCGGCTCGTCCACCACGGTGTCGCGGGCGGGCGGGGCGTAGTTGTAGGTGTCCCCGATGTCGCCGCCGTCCACGATGCGGCCAAGGTTCGGGACGGCGACCAGGTCGTTGCGCGGACGGCCCGCCTCCACGCGCGCCGGATGCCGTGGCGCGACGGCCGCGGACCGGACGGTGGCGACACCGAGCGGCGGCACCTCGACGAGCACCGGTTCCCCGCCCGGACCGTCCCGGACGACGCCGCGCCGCAGCACCGGCGAGGGGTTGACCACGAGCCGGTCGTCCCGGCCGACCCCGGCTGCCAGGCGCGCGGTGACCAGGTCGAAGACGGCGTGGCCGAGCTGCTCGGCCTCGGCCATGCGGGCGGCGACCTGCTGCGCGGTGGCGTCGCTGCCGCAGCCGGTGACCGAGTCGTGGCAGCTGACCTCGATCAGCTTGCGCCAGGCGAGTTCCAGGAACCGGTCGGCGGAGCCGTCGGCGAGCCAGAGCGCGGCGAGCGGTTCGGCGTAGCGGGCGACGCGGCGTTCGGCCGCGCCCATCGCCGCCTTCAGCGGGACGCGCACCGAGAACACGCCCGGCAGGATGTTCGCGCGCGCGTGCGAGCGCATCTCCCCTTCCACCACGGGCAGCCCGTCGAGAGAGGAGTCGGTGAGGAACTCGCCGAGCGTCGCCAGCCGCATCGGCAGCGACGCGCGTTCGACCTGCTCGGCCAGGTCGGCGGCGGGCGCGGTGTGGTCGGACCCGTACATCGCCAGCGACGCCCCGCCCTCGGGACGCCACTCGCGCAGCCAGGCCGCGACCTCCCGCGCGCGGTCGTCCACGAGCCCCGCGTCGCCGAACATGTGGACGGCGTTGCCGTAGCCGCCCGGCAGGTACTCGGTGCGGACGCGCGAGCCGTCCGGGGCCGCCCACACGAACGCGTGGGTCGTCACGCGGGCCGGGACGCCGCGCCACACGCACGCCCGGTCGATCCCGAACCCCCGCAGGATCTGCGGCATCTGCGCGATGTGCCCGAACATGTCGGGCAGGTAGCCGATGCGCATGGCGCCGCCGAGGGCGTCCGCGCGGCGCAGGCCGAGCTCCAGGTTCCGGACGATCGTCTCGCCCGAGCACAGGAACTCGTCCATGAGGATCTGCCACGGCCCGACCGCGAGCCGCCCGTCCCGGACGAGCCGTGCGACCAGGTCGGCGCGCTCGGGGCGGATCTCCAGGTAGTCGTCCACGGCGGCCATCTGGCCGTCGAGGGTGAACCGCAGCCGGGGGTCGCGGTCCATCCGGGCGAGCACGTCGTCCAGCAGCCCGACCAGCCGCAGCCGGAACCGCTGGAACGGCAGGTACCACTCGCGGTCCCAGTGCGTGTGGGGGACCACCACGAGGCCGTCGTCGTCCGCCGTGTCCGCCAAGGGCGCCGTGTCCGTCAACCGCATAGCGCGATCACCTCGTTCCTGTCTGTTTCGAGGCGGTGTGTTCCGGGGTGGAGGGCGGGGAGCGTCACCCGGTCGCCGCGGACGGCGGCCCGGCGGCCGTCCGGACCGCACAGCACGGTCCCGTCGGCGTCGAGGGCGTGCAGCTCGTCGCCGACGCGCAGCAGGATCGGGCCGCCGCGCGGGCCGGGCGTCACGGCGGTGCGCCCCGCGGCGATCGCGGCGACGACCGCCTCGGGCGAGGCGTCCTCGGCGAGCACCCACGTCGTCGGCTCGCCGAGTGTCTTGTGCTGGCCCGGATCGTGGAAGTCGCTCCCGCCGAGCGCGACGGTGCCGTCCCGCCAGAGCGCCGTCCAGGCGAGCGGCGCGCCCCAGGTCCGGTCCCACCAGGACGAGTGCCACAGCTCGACATGCCGGGTCCGCGCGTCCGGCGGGACGTCGTGCCGCCACGCGCAGTCCCCCGACAGCGGGTGGTTGATCGACAGGACGCCGCCGTCGCCCGGGTCCCACTCGGCCGCCGGACGCCGGAAGTCGATCCAGCCGACGTCGCCGAACACGTTGGCGTGCCCGTGGTCGGTCGTCACCTCCTGCCCCGGCACCAGGACGACCTCGGCGTGCCGGGAGGCGGCGGGCAGCTCCCGATGGTGGCTGACGGTGTTGTGGTCGGTGACGGCGAGGAAGTCCAGCCCCTGCCGCGCCGCGAGGCCGGCCAGTTCCGGCACCGTCAGCGTCCCGTCGCTGTGCACGGTGTGCGCGTGCAGGTCACCGGCCAGCCACCGCATCCCGGACGGCTCGGGCAGCCCGCCCCGCCGGGCCGGACGGCCGGACGCGGCGGACGCGGCGGGCGGCACGGGCGTCTCGGGACGTCCGGGCGCGCGGTCGTCCAGCGTGACCTCGACCGTGTACGGCACGCCGTCCGGCGGAATCCGGTGCAGCCGCAGCCACACCTGCCACTCCCCCGGTTCCGGCTCGCCCGGCAGGTAGCCGGGCGTCGCCCAGCCGGCGGCGATCGTGTAGGCGTCGCGCGCGCCGCCCGACCACCCCCGGAACCCGCCGGGGCCGCCGCAGCCGAGGTCGATCACCCCGCCCGCGTGGGCCAGCCGGACGGTCAGCGCGGCGGTGCCCGGCGGCACCTCGAACGGCAGCTCGCGCAGGGGCCGTTCGAGCCGGTCCTCCAGCGTCCAGACCCCCTCGAAGCGGATCATGCCGCCGCCGCGACGTCGTCGGTCATAAGCTCTCCTCCGCGATAGAGCAGCGACCGGCCGGGCCGCGGGACCGCCCAGCCCTCGTCGCCCGGCCGGGGCTCGGCGTCCTCCGGGACGACCACGTGCACGAGCACGCCGCCGCCGGTCTCCAGGGTCGTCAATGAGCTGGTACCCAGGTTCTCCACCACCACGACACGGCCGTGGAACGCGCCGTCCACGGGCACCGGCGAGAAGTCCAGGTACTCGGGCCGGACGCCGTACACCAGGGACTCTCCCGCCTCGTCCCCGACCACCCGCACCGGGGACGGCAGCCGCGCCCCGGCCGCCTCGACGAGGCCGTCCACGACGCGGGCGTCCACCAGGTTCATCGGGGTGGAGCCGATGAACGAGGCGACGAACAGGTTCGCCGGCCGCCGGAACACCTCGGCGGGCGTCCCGAGCTGCCGGATCCGCCCCGCCTCCATGACCGCGATCAGGTCGGCCATCGCCAGCGCCTCGGCCTGGTCGTGCGTGACGAACAGCGTGGTCACGCCCAGCTCGTGCTGCAGCTTCTTGAGGAACGTGCGCGCCTCCAGCCGCAGCCGCGCGTCCAGGTTCGACAGCGGCTCGTCCAGCAGGAACACCTTCGGCCGCGCCGCCATCGCACGGGCGAGCGCGACCCGCTGCTGCTGCCCGCCGCTCAGCTCCGCCGGACGGCGCCCCAGCAGGTCCGCCAGCCCGAGCGAGGCCGCGACGCGGGCCGCCGCCGCGTGCCGCTCGGCCTTCCCGGCCTTCTTGATCCGCAGCGGGTAGGCGATGTTGTCGGCGACGGTCATGTGCGGGAACAGCGCGTAGTCCTGGAAGACCATCCCGACGTCGCGGCGGCCCGGCGGCAGCCGCGTCACGTCGCGGTCGCCGATCCGGACGGTCCCGGACGTGGCGGTCTCCAGCCCCGCGACCGTGCGCAGCAGCGTCGTCTTCCCGCATCCGGACGGTCCGAGCAGCGCGAAGAACGCGCCGTCCGGGACGGCCAGGTCCAGCCCGTCCACCGCCCGGACGCCGCCGGGGTAGTCCTTGGTCAGCGCGCTCAGCTCGACACCGGTCACCGCTTGATCCCTCCGTGGAACCGGAACCCGTACCGGCGGCTGACCAGCAGGTACATCGCCACGACGGGCACCGAGTAGAGCAGCGAGAAGGCCCCGATGAGGGCCAGGTCCGGCTGGCCGCCCTCGGTGTAGAAGGTGTACATGATCACCGAGGCCGGGGCCTTGTCCGGATCGCGCAGCAGCAGGAACGGCATGAGGAAGTCGCCCCACACCTGCGCGACCGTCCAGATCCCGACCATCGCCAGGCCCGGCCGGATCACCGGGACGACCACGTGCCGCAGCGTCTGCAGCGGCGAGGCCCCGAACACCCGCGCCGCCTCCTCGTAGGACGCGGGCGTCGCGTCGGTGAAGTCCTTGAGCAGGAAGATCGCCGTCGGAAGCAGCCCGCCGGACAGCACCAGCACCACGCCGAGGTGGGAGTCGACCAGGTGAAGCTGGGTGGCCAGCAGGAAGATCGGCACCATCGCGGCCGTCCCGGTGATGATGGACGACAGCAGGAGCAGCAGGTACAGCAGCACGTCCCGGCCGGGCAGCCGGACCCGGCTGAGCGCGTACGCGGCGAGCGCGGCGGACACCACCACGACCGCCGCCGTGCCCGCCGCCAGGACCGCCGAGTTCCGCAGCGACCGCAGCGCGTACGGGTCGTCCATCAGGACGCGGAAGTTGGCCAGCGTGAAGCTCGGCAGCGACACGTTGATCCTCGGGTCGGCGTCGAACGGCGCGCTGGCCAGCCACAGCATCGGCAGCGCGAAGAACGCGAGGACGAGCGACACGAACGTGGTGGCGGCGATCCGCCGCAGCGCCGCCCTCACGGCCGCCGCCGTCATACCCGCCGCCCTCATGCCCGCCTCCGCCGCAGCGCCCGCAGGTAGGCGGTGGCGATGGCCAGGTTGACCAGCAGCATCACCAGGGAGATCGCCGCGCCGAAGCCGAGCCGTCCCTCGCCGAGCGCGGTCCGGTACACGTAGACCGACAGGACCTCCGACCGGTTCTCCGGCCCGCCCGCGGTGATCAGGTAGGGGGTGAAGTCGTTGAACGTCCACAGGCTGACCAGCAGCAGGCTCGTCAGGACGTGCCCGCGGATCTTCGGCAGCACCGCGTCGCGCAGCGTCTGCCAGGTGGACGCGCCCGCCAGCTTCGCCGTCTCCAGGTGGGACGGCGGAACGTTCCCGAGCGCGGCGGTGTAGAGCATCATCGAGAACGCCGTCCCCCGCCAGATGTTGAACACGATGATGCTGGCCATGGGATGGTCCAGCAGCCAGGCCGTGCCCGGCGTGCCGAGCAGCGTGTTCAGCGTCCCGCCGTCCCGGTCCAGCAGCGCCAGCCAGAGGAACGCGACGACCGACCCCGGCAGGATCCACGCGAGCAGCACCAGCGCCTCGACGGTGCGGCGCACGGCCGCCGGGCGCTCCCGCATCACCCACGCGACGGCGAACCCGAGCACCGTCTGCCCGAGCACCGCCGACCCGCCGACGAACTGCAGCGTCAGCCACAGCGAGTCGTGGAACCGCCCGTCCGCGAGCACGTCGGTGTAGTTGCGGACGCCCACGAAGTGCGGACGCGTCGCCGCCAGACCGGTCAGCCGGTAGTCGGTGACGCCCAGGTACAGCGTCCAGAGCGCCGGGAAGACCAGGAACACCAGGACGAGCACCAGCGCCGGGGCGACGAACGCCGCGGCGCGGCGCCGCCCCAGCCCGACGACGTCGGCGGCCTCCGCCCTCGCGGGCGCGGCCCCGGCGGGCTCAGCCGGCGTTGACGTTGCCGGCACCACCGACGATCCCCTCCAGCTTCCCGTTGTACTGCCCGGCCGCGTCGTCGGGGCTGTGCCCCGCGACGATGCCCGCCGTCGCCTCCTGCAGCGCCGTCGACACCTGCGTGTACGCCGCGAGCCCCGGCCGGAACAGGGTGACCGGCAGCACCTTCTGCGCGACGAAGGACAGGAACGGGTCGTTCTTCAGCGCCTCGGCGTTGACGTCATTGCGCGAGGTGACTTCGGGGTTCCCGGCGATGCGCGCCTTCACCACGTCCGGCCGGTTCAGGTACGCGAGCAGGTCGAACGCCTGCTGCGGGTACTTGGTGTGCGGGTTGACCGTGGCGACCGACCCGCCGGACATGCTGACGAACGACCGCCCCTGGACGCCCTTGCCGGGCGCCACCGCCGGGATCAGCGCGTAGCCGACCGCCTGGTCGCGGTCCGGCATCCTGGCGATGCCGTCCTTGGGGTTCAGCACCGCGCGCCACAGGTAGACGCCCTCCAGCAGGACGCCGATCCGGTTGTTCGCGAACTCCTCGAACGACTTGTCGCGGCCCTTGGCCTCCTGCTGCAGCTTCCGGTCGCCGAGCCCCTCCGGCCCGTACAGGTGCTGGTAGAAGCCGAGGACCTGCTTCATCGCGGCCCCGCCGCCCGTCCACTTGCCGCCGGAGTAGATCTGCGCGCCCGCCCCGGCGAGCAGCGGCAGGACGCCCTGCATCGTCGTGGCCTCGCCCATCGCCGTACCGGCGTCGAACTGCAGCGGCGTGACCCCGGGCAGCTTCTTCAGCGCCCGTCCGGCGGCGAGGATCTCGTCCCAGCTCCGGGGCTGCCAGTTCACCGGAAGCCCCGCCCGAGCGAACAGCTTCTTGTTGTAGAACAGCACCCGTCCGTCGGTGGACGGCGGGATTCCGTACCGCTTGCCCTGGAACGATCCCAATTGCTGGACCGAAGGACTGATCTGGCTCCAGCCGTCCCAGGAGTCGGCCCGCGCGCCCACCACGTCGGCGAGCGGCTTGATGTACCGGGCCTGCGCGAACTCGCCGACCCAGATCCCGTCCAGGCTGACGATGTCGGCGCCCGCCTTGGACTTCAGGTCCAGCGCGGTCTTGGTCTTGTAGGCGTCGTCGTCCACCCCGTAGCCGTGGTAGACGACCTTGACGCGCAGGCCCTTGGCCTTCTCCGCGGCCACGAACCCGGGGATGACGGTCTTGGTGATCCACGACGCCTCGGCGTCGTTCTTGCCGCCGACGATGGCGTTGCGGGCGATCGTGAGGGTGAACGTCCTGGCCTTGGCGTTGCGCTGCGGGTCGGTCGAGGACGAGCCGCCCCCGCAGGACGAGACGGCCGCGCCCGCCAGGAGAAGGGCGAGCGCGGCCGTGAGCCGGGGGTGGGGTCGGGAGCTCGTGGACCGTCCGGAGATGTGCACGGTGACCTCCAACAGGCGTCACCGCTAACGTGACTGATGAGGCGCGTGACGTAAAGGCCCTAAAGGATCTCCGTTCCGCCCCGGCGCCCGGTCACGGGTCGGTCAGCTCGGCCGAGTGGGCCGCGAAGACCTCCATCGCCTTCAGGGTGAGCGGGCCGGGCGCGGCGGGCAGCGGCGTCCCGTCCACCTTCCGGATCGGCTGGACGTTCCTGGTCGTGGAGGCCAGGAACGCCTCCTCCGCGCGGTACAGCTCCGACAGCGGCACGTCGCGCTCGACGCCCCCGCACCACTCCAGGACCAGGGCGCGCGTCACGCCCGCCAGGCAGCCCGCCTCCAGCGTCGGGGTGACCAGCTCTCCGTCCAGGACGAGGAAGACGTTGGTGCCGGTGCCCTCGCACAGGTTCCCGGCGATGTTCCCGAAGATCGCCTCGCCGCCGCCGCGCTCCTTGGCGTAGGCGAGCGCCAGGGCGTTCTCGGCGTAGGACGTCGTCTTCAGCCCGGCCAGCGCGCCGCGCTCGTTGCGCGCCCACGGCACCACGACCACGTCGGCGGTCTCGGGGAACGGGGTCTGCTCCGCCACGATGATCGTCGCGGTCGTGCCCTCCCTGCCGCGCTCGGAGCCGAGCGGCCCCGGACCGGAGGTGTAGGTGACGCGGACGCGGGCCAGCGGCCAGTCCGGGGCGGTGGCGAGGGCGTCCCGGACCCCGGCGGCGAGCGCCGCCTCGTCCGGGGCGGGCAGCCCGAGCCCGGCCGCCGACCGGCTCAGCCGCGCCAGGTGCCGGGTCAGCGCGAACGGCTCGCCGTCCACCGCCTTGACCGTCTCGAACACGCCGTCGCCGACCAGAACGCCGTGGTCGAAGACCGACACGACCGCCTCGTCGGGATCCAGCAGGGTCCCGTTGACCCACACCTTCGCCCGCTCACCGCTCACCGGATGCCACCTCCAGAAGCCGAGCCGCCTTCAGCTCGGTCTCGTCCCATTCTCCCAGCGGGTCGGACCCCCAGGTGATCCCGGCCCCCGTCCCGAACCGCAGCAGCCCGTCCTCGGCCCAGAACGTCCGGATGCCGACCGCGAGCGCCCCGCGCCGCCGGTCCGCGTCCACCCAGCCGACCGCGCCGCAGTACGGCCCGCGCGGGACCGGCTCCAGCGCCTCCAGCAGCGCCAGCGCGCTCGCCTTCGGCGTCCCGGTCACCGACCCCGGCGGGAACGTCGCGTCGATCAGCTCCGGCCACCCCGCGCCCGGCTCCAGCTCCGCCCGGACGGTCGAGACCAGGTGCACGAGCCCCGGATACTCCTCGGCCGCCAGCAGCTCGGGCACCGTCACCGACCCGACCGCCGCGACCCGCCCGAGGTCGTTGCGGACCAGGTCCACGATCATCACGTTCTCGGACCGGTCCTTGGGCAGCAGGTCGGCCTCGGTCCGCCCGGTGCCCTTGATCGGCCTGGACGTCACGACCCGCCCCGCCCGCTCCAAATACAGCTCGGGCGACGCGGACGCGACCGCCATCCCCGGCAGCCGCGCCGTCATCGCGTACCGGCCCGGGTTCCCCCTGGCCAGCCGCGCGCCGAGACCCGCGATGCCGGCGCCGTCCGGCAGCGGCGCGGACAGCACCCGGCACAGGTTCGCCTGGTAGACCACGCCGTCGGCGATCGCCGCGCGGATCCGCTCGACGCCCCGCAGGTACTCGTCCCGGTCCAGCGACGACCGCCACTCCCCCGGCGGACGCCACGGGCCGTCCGGATGCGGAGCGGGCCGGACGTCCTCGAACCGGGCGCAGGTGATCTTGCCCTCGTAGCTCACGACGACCGCCCACCAGCCGCGCGAGTCGAGCGCGGCCGGATCGCTGGTCACCTCGGCCAGCCCGGTCGCGAGCATCCCCCCGACATGCGCGAACATGGCCCCCAGTCTGCCGCCTCCCCGGCACACCCCCGTCCACGCCACCCCCGCCCCGGCGGTAAGCCCGCGACGACGCGCCGCAGCGCGGCGGGGCAAGGGCACGGCGGGGCGCCGCAGCGCGGCAGGGCAGGGCCTGCGGCCCCGCCGGGTCCTAGGGTCTGTCTCGAAGTGGCCTCGGCCACGCGCGCGAACGCGTTACCTGCCCGGTGGAGCGAAGCCGGAGGCGAGCGGAGCCGGGCAGATCGCGAAGCGATGCCGCGTTCGCCCAGGCACGGTCACGTAGCGAGCCGCCAGGCGAGCGAAGTGGGCCGGGACTTTGAAACACAGCCTAGTGCTCCGCCAGGACGCACCCGAAGGAGTCGGCGAGGCCCGCGAGGCCGTCCGCGGTGACGGTCAGCGCGCGCCGCTCGGCACCCCGCTCGAACCAGCCGAGGTCGATCATCCGGTCGGTCAGGGCCGCGCCGAGCGCCCCGTTCAGGTGCGGGCGGCGCTCGGTCCAGTCCAGGCAGGCGCCCGCGAACCGCCGCCTCCCGCCGCGCAGCGCGGCCACGTCGAGCCCGATCTCCGCCAACCGGTGCTCGCCCTTCTCCGTCGTCTCGTACGGAACGCCCGTCTCCACCGGACGGCCGCCGTCCGGCTCGATCATGCCGCCGTCCAGCAGCGCCGCGAACAGCGCCACCCCGGCCTCCCCGGCCAGGTGGTCGTAGCAGGTGCGGGCCGTGTGCAGCCGCCGCGCCAGCCGCGACTGCCGCAGCCCCTTCACCTCGACGCCGGGACTGATCCGGCTGAGGGCCTCGATCACCGCGGCGACCTCCTCCCCGGCCAGCCGGTAGTACCGCCACCGGCCCTGCGCGACGACGCCGACCAGGCCGCCGTCCAGCAGCTTCGCGAGGTGCGCGCTCGCGGTCTGGGGGCTCACCCCGGCGACCCGGGCGAGCTCCCCGGCCGCCAGCGGACGCCCGTCCAGCAGCGCCGTCAGCATCGCCGCCCGCGCCCGGTCGGCCATCAGCACGGCCACCGGGGCGATGTCGGAGTCGTAGACCTGGCTCATGCCCGCGAGCCTAGACGGTGGACGTTTCGACGCCCGTGGAAGCGTCCTCGCGCGCCGGCTCGCGGAATCCGGTTTGGGGAAGCGGCGCGGACACGCTAATGTTCTCTGTGTCGCCGGGGAGACCCGGACGGCAAGCGGAAGTGGCTCAGGGGTAGAGCATCACCTTGCCAAGGTGAGGGTCGCGGGTTCAAATCCCGTCTTCCGCTCTGAGAGGCCGGACACGGCCTCGCTCTGGTGGAGTGGCCGAGAGGCGAGGCAACGGCCTGCAAAGCCGTGTACACGGGTTCAAATCCCGTCTCCACCTCCAAGGGCGATTAGCTCAGTGGGAGAGCGCTACCTTGACACGGTAGAGGTCACTGGTTCAATCCCAGTATCGCCCACCACATGAATGCAGGTCAGGCCATGTGCCTGGCCTGCATTTCTCATTGCGCTCGATCAAGTGCCGGTGCGCGAAGTCGCCGGGCGTTACCGCGTCACGCCTCTCCCCCGCGGGCTTCGGACACGAACAGGCAACAGATCAAACCGCCTTCTTGTCGCGTTCACTCCGCGATGTCACATTTCGGCCGGGATGGCTGCGTGCGCGGCCCTCAGGGGGTCCCGACGCACCAGCCTTCTTGGAGGACCGGCCGTGGCCCGATCTCGTGTTGCTCTCCGACGCGTCCGCGCGCTCGCCCTGGCGGCGGGCCTGCTGACCGCCGGCCTCACCGCCGCCCCACCCGCGTTCGCCGACGGCCCCGGATCCGGGACGCCGTGGGTCGTCAGCCTCGGCGACTCCTACATCTCCGGCGAGGCGGGCCGCTGGGCGGGCAACAGCAACGACGGCGAGTCGCTGGTCGACGCGCTGGGCCCGACGGCCTACTACGACAACGCCGCCCACACGGCCGAGCAGATCACCCGGTGCCACCGCTCGCGGTCGGCCGAGGTGCACATCGGCGGCGGTGTGAACGGCATGAACCTCGCCTGCTCCGGGGCCACGACCGGCACCCACACCGACTCCAGCGGGAACTTCAAGCCCGGCATCGACTTCTACAGCAGCGGCGGGAACCAGGGCCAGGCGCTCATGCTGCAGAACTTCGCCGCGTCGCACAACGTCAGGATGGTCGTGGTGTCCATCGGCGGGAACGACTTCAGCTTCGGCCCGATCGTGCAGAAGTGCGTCACCGACTTCCTGACCTCGCCCTCGTGGCTGCCCAACTACTGCAACGACGACTCGGCGGTGACGTCCAACTTCACCTCCGCCAACGTCGCGGCGCAGCGGGCCAAGATCGCGCAGGCGTTCCGGAACGTCGCCCAGGCCATGGCGAACGCCGGGTACTCCCCGTCCTCCTACACGATCGTCGCGCAGGACTACCCGTCGCCGATCCCCGCGAGCTCGGGCTTCCGCTACTCGCAGTCGGGCTACACCCGGCAGTCGACGGGCGGCTGCGGCTTCTGGAACGCCGACGCGAACTACGCCAACTCCACCGCGCTGACGGTGATCGACCAGGCGGTGGCGGGCGCGGCGTCCGACAGCGGCCTGTCCAACCTGGTCACCCTCCGCCTGGCCTCGGCGTTCAACTCCCGGCGGCTGTGCGAGAACACCGTCGGCCTCGTGGAGGAGAAGGGCCTCAGTTCCTGGCGGAGCCCCGGCGCGGTGGACAGGACCGAGTGGATCAACCAGATCCGCACGGTGACCACCATCGGCTCGAACTACTACATCCAGGAATCCATCCACCCGAACTACTGGGGCCAGCTCGCGCTGCGCAACTGCCTGCGCCAGGCGTACAACAGCGGCTCCCCCCGAGGCGGCGCCTGCACCCGGACGGGCACCGGCACCAACGCCAACGGCGAACCCCTCATGACACTGAACTGACTTCGAGTCCTCGCCTTCCCGCGTGACGAGCCGGGGGGCTCCGGGCCGGACTGCCCACGGCCCGGAGTCGTCCACCGTCGCTGCGCCCGCAGCGTCCAGCACTGCGCACTGGTTCGACGGCACCACTGGACGGAAGGTCGTAGCCCTCGGGTGCCAAGGTTCTGACGTTCGGGCTGGAGGGCTGGCACGCGTCATGCGAATTCCGCGCGTCAGGCGACAGCGGGCCTGGTCACCTCGCTAACCTGACCGGCCTATGAGCCCCAGCACACCCGCCCGGCCGGCCCCGTACAGCACGATCATGGACGCGCTGGTGATCCTGGTCCGGGACGACCGGGTCCTGCTGGCCCGGCGCGCGGGGACCGGGTACGCCGACGGGCAGTGGAACCTGCCCTCGGGCAAGCTCGAACACGGTGAGAGCATCACCCGGGCCGCGGTCCGGGAGGCGCGGGAGGAGATCGGCGTCCACATCGCCGAACCGGACCTGGAGTTCGTCCACCTCATCCACTACCGCAGCGACACCGGCCACGCCCGGATGGGAACCTTCTTCCACGTCAGGCGATGGCAGGGCGAGCCTCACAACGCCGAGCCGGACAAGTGCTCCGGCATCGGCTGGTTCCCGCTGGACCGGCTTCCGGACGCGACCTATCCCTACACAGCCCACGGCCTGGCCGCCTTCCGTCGTGGCGTCCTGCAGAGCAACCTCGGCTGGGATCGAGCATGACGGCCTTGACCGCGGCGCCCCCGCCTCCGCACATGTGACGGCGCGCTTCTCGCTCCCGCGCGGATGCGTCCGGGGCGATGTTGGAAGGATCCGCCGGAACACACCGTGAGCAGGTGACCGTCATGGAACGAAGACTTGATCCGCTGCGGGGCGGGACGACCGTCGCGGGGTTCGCGGAGTGCCTGCGGCGGCTTCGGGCACAGGCCGGGAACCCCTCGCTCCGCCGGCTGGAGCTGTGGGGGCAGCAGAACGGCAGGCCGCTCGCGCGCAGCAGCGTGTCGGATCTGCTGAGGGGCGGACGGCTGCCGTCGCGGGAGCTGCTGCTGGCGTTCCTCGAGGCCTGCGGCGTGGACCCCGTCGAAGACACCCGGTGGCTGGCCGCATGGACGCTGCTCGCCGCCGACAGGAGCGGCGTCGCCGCCGCGCCGAAGGACCTTCCCGACCGGCTCGCCGCCGACATCCGGACGGCCGGCCTGCTCCGGCTCGGCACCACCTACCTTCCCGACTTCGAGTGGAAGCGGTTGTTCGCGACGGTCGGCGAACTGGACATCTTCGTCGTCTACGGCCAGACCTGGCGGCACCTGCACGCTCCGGAGCTGACCGAGCTCGCGCGGCGTCCGGGGGCGAGGATCCGGGTCTTCCTCGCCGACCCCGCCGACGCGCTGACCGTCCGGGTCCTGTCCGACCGTTTCGCGATCGACCCTCCGGAACTGGTCAGCCGCATCGAGAACACCAGGCGCGACTACCAGGCGCTGGCCGTGCCGGGCGGCGCCGAGGTGGACGTGCGTTACTGGCCCGGCGACCGGGCGTTCTCCTGCTACCGCTTCGACACCACCGCGGTACTCGGCCTCTACAGCCACGGCCGGTCCCGAGCCGCGGCGGTGCCGGTGCTGGTGTGCAGCGAGCCGGGCGACCTCTTCCGCTTCGTCACGAGCGAACTCCAGGCGATCGAAACCGGCAGCCGCCCCGCCCGCTGACCCGTGCCCCGCTGACCCGTGCCCCGCTGAACGCCGGTCCTCGTTCTCCGCGTCCTCGGACGCGGCGGCCTGCTCCCCCACGACTGTTCCCGCCGCGCCGTTGCGTCTCGGAAGGCGACCGTCCGGAGGTGTCCGACGGCGTCCGAGACGGGGACGGGGGGCTCGTCTTCGGCGCTCGTCCATCGCGTGTCCGCAGGGGTCGAGGAGGCGGCCGTCCGGGTGCGTCCGTCGTCCTGCCGCGACGGACGCGTTTGAGGTCACCTGGGACTCGGCTCCCAGCCGGGGCCGCTCGGACGCCGAACCGTCCGTCCACCGAACTCACCGTGCCGCGCGAGGAGGCCCGCCCATGACGCGTATCACCCGGCTGCTCACCCGACTTCGGCCGTCCGCCGAGGAACCCCCCGTGGACGCGGGGCCCCGGTTCGTCCCCTCGAGGGGCTGGGACCGCCGGTCGAAGGAGATGGCCGAGACCAGCACGCTGTCCATGGCCCGCGAGCTGCCGCGCCTGATCGGGCAGGTCGTGCGGCTCGGCTGGCGGGCCGACCGGCGCGACCTGCTCATCACGGTCGTGTGCAACGCCGTCGCGGGGGTGTTCACCGCGTTCGGACTGCTGGCGACGACCCGCGTCCTGACCGCGCTGTTCGCGGCCGGGCCGACGCCCGAGCGGGTCGGCGCGGCGGCTCCGGGGCTGGCGCTCGTGGGGGCCGCGATCACCGTCCGCGCCGCGCTGGCGCTGGTCGCGCAGTGGTCGCAGCAGCGGCTGCGTCCGCGGGTCGCGCGCATCGTCGAGCAGCGGCTGTACGAGACGACCACCGTGGTCGACCTGGCCCGCTTCGACGACAGCGACCACCAGGACGCGCTGCACCGCGCGCAGATCCGCGGACTGCAGTCCGCGTCGTCCATGGTCGACAACGCGGTCGATCTCGGCACCGCCGCCGTGGGCGTCGTCGCCGCCGCCGGGGCGCTGGGCGTCCTGCACCCGGTCCTGCTGCCGCTGCTGGTGCTGACCGCGCTCCCCGAGGCGTGGGCCGCCGTCCGCTCGGCGCGGCTGGGCTACCGCGCGCAGCTCTCGCTGATCGCCGTCCGGCGGCGCGCGTGGATCCTCTCCGACCTGATGACCGAACGCCGGCACGCGGCGGAGGTGCGGTCGTTCACGGTGCGGGCCTACCTGCTCCGCCAGTACGCCGTGCTCGCCGACCGGATCCAACGCGTCCTGGTGGGGGTCGCGCGGAGCCGGACCCTGGTCCAGGGCTACGGCGACGTGCTGCGCGGGCTCGCGACCGCCGTTCTGTATGTGGTGCTCGGGGTGCTGCTGTGGCGGAGCATGATGCCGCTGGCCGTCGCGGGGACCGCCGTCCTGGCGATCCGCACCGGTCAGCAGTCGCTGCTGAACCTCGTCCACGCGCTGAACCGCACCTACGAGGACGGCCTGTACTTCGCCGACTACCTCGCCTATGTCGAGACGGCCGGGGAGCCGTCGTCCCGCCCGGCGCCGCCCTCGGTCCCGGAGGACGACGCCGAGACACGCCGGGCCCTGCGTTCCTTCCGGGAGATCACCGTGGACCGCGTCACCTTCACCTACCCCAGCAGTGACGAGCCCACCCTGCGCGACGTGTCGGTGCGGCTGCGGCGCGGCCAGATCGTCGCGCTGGTCGGTGAGAACGGATCGGGCAAGACCACCCTCGCGAAGATCATCTCCGGGCTGTACGCGCCCGACAGCGGACAGGTCCGCTGGGACGACACCGTCGTCACCAGGCTCGACCCCGACCTCGTCCGCCGCGACATCGCGGTCGTCGCGCAGGACCACACCCACTGGCCGATGACCGCCGCCGACAACATCGTCATGGGCGACGACCTGACCGACGCCCGGGTGAGGCACCGGATGCTCGCCGCCGCGGCGGACTCCGGCGCCGACGAGATGATCGGCGCCTTCCCCCACGCGTACGAGACGCTGCTGGACAAGCGCTTCGAAGGAGGCCAGGAGCTGTCCGGCGGGCAGTGGCAGCGCCTGGCCGCCGCCCGCGGCTTCTACCGCGACGCGCCGCTCCTGGTCTGCGACGAGCCGACCGCCGCCCTGGACGCCCGCGCCGAACACCGCATGTTCGAGCGGATCCGCGTCCACGCCCGGCGCCACGGCCGGACCGTCCTGCTGATCACCCACCGCCTCGCCAGCGTCCGCCACGCCGACCACATCTACGTCCTCAGGGACGGCCGGGTCATCGAGGAGGGCGACCACCCCGCCCTGCTCGCCGCGAACGGCCTGTACGCCGAGCTGTACGACCTCCAGGCATCCGCCTACCGCCCCACCCCGAACACCCCGGCCGACGCCCTCACCGAGTGACCTCGTGCCCCGCGACCAGCCCCTCCAACCAGGCAGGCTTCACGAACACCATGGCCGCCAGGGCCTGTGCGGGGTCGCATGTTTGATCATCCAAGTCCCTTTCCCCTATCCCGGAATGCCCACGGCGGCTCGCACGGGTCGCGGACCACGGGCCCTGGCCGATGGGAGACGCCGGCGGCGGAACCTCGCCGGGTTCGCGGGGTCAGGGTTTGCGGGCTACTCCGCAGTACGCCGTGACCTCGGGTGGGAGGCCCCAGCGGTTGGGGTCGGGGCGCCAGTGGGAGACCGAGACGACACCGGGTTCGACGAGGGTGAGGCCGTGGAAGTACGCGGCGATCTGCTCGGGGGTGCGCAGGCGGTAGGGGTCTCCGGCCTCCGCCCGGGTGCGCTCGGCGTCGGCCGCGGCGTCGGGGTCCACGGCGTCGGTGCCGTCCTCCAGGACGAGGTAGCTCCCCGGCGGGAGGGCGTCGACGAGGTGGTCGCGGATCGCCATCGCCTCGTCGTCGTCCCAGATGTTCCCGAGGATGCCCAGCATCATCAGGGCGACGGGGCGGGTGAGGTCCAGGGTCCGCGCCGCCCGCCGCAGGACGGCCTCGGGGTCCCGGACGTCGGCGTCGAGGTAGTCGCACGCCCCTTCCGGGGTGCTCGACAGCAGCGCCCGGGCGTGGACCAGCACCAGCGGGTCGTTGTCGACGTAGACGACGCGGGACTCGGGGGCGGCCCGCTGCGCGACCTGGTGGATGTTGTCGGCGGTGGGCAGCCCGGTCCCGATGTCGAGGAACTGCCGGATGCCCGCCTCCTCGGTGAGGAACCTGACCGACCGTCTGAGGAACCTGCGGGAGTGCCGGGCGACGTCCACGATCGCGGGGTACACCTCGCGCACCTTCTCGCCGACCTCGCGGTCCACCGGGTAGTGGTCCTTGCCGCCCAGCCAGTAGTTCCACACGCGCGCCGAATGCGGGACGGTGGGGTCGGGCACGACGTTCGGATCGGCCATGAGTCAGTCCCTTTTCGACCGGGGTTCTCAGTGAGGGTCAACCTAGCGGTCCGACTCGCCCGAATTCACGGGTTCCGGAGAGCCGTCGCGTACGGTGGCCGCGTCGCGGCGGGCCTCGCTCGCGGCGGTACTGGCCGCCCTCGGTGACCGCGGCCCGGCGCTCGATGACGGGCAAATCGCGATCCGACTCCCACTACTTCACCGACCGTCGCTCATCCCCTCAGAGACGACACTCCCCTCAGAGACGACACTCCCCTCAGAGGCGACACTGCCCTCAGAGACGACACTCGGCTGAACCTCACCACCAGCGGTCGACGCGCCTGATGACGACCCGTGGCGCCCGTCGTCCCTCGACGGCCACCGCGGCCACGTACTCGCCCGGCATCGGCAGATCCTGCACCGTCCATGTCCCCGCGATCACACCGGTGGGATCACGCACCACTACGGCCCCGGACGCCCCCGCGGGGCCGCCCGTGGCCACCGGAAGGCGCAGCCCCTGCGTCACGCGTGCTCCCGCCGCCTTGACCACCGCCTCCTTGCGGGTCCAGAGCCGCAGGAAGGCGGTCCGGGCGTGGGACGGGTCCGCTCGGTCGACCAAAGCCGCCTCAGCAGGGGGGAAGTAGCGGGCGGAGAACGGCCGAACCGGCACTCGGGGCCGCGGTAGGTCCACGTCGACCCCGACTTCGTCACGGGAGGTCACCGCGACCAGAGCCACCTCCCCCGCGTGCGAGAGGTTGAACCGGAGCTCGGTGTCCACCCGGGCGATCCCGGGCTTCCCGTAGGGACCCCGCGTCCAGCGCAGCTCTCCCGGGGCCTCCCCAAGGTAGGCCGCGAGAATCTGCCGTAGCGTGCCGCGGGCGACGATGAGCCGACGCCGTTCACGGGCGCAGCGGCTGCGATGGAGCCTTTCCGTCTCCTCCCGGTCCAGGGTCGCCCGTAGTCGCACCACGGCCTCTGACGGCAGGTCCAGGGGGATTCTCCAGACCTCCACAGCGCCGCTCGCCGGCAGGACTTCAACCACCGGCGGCCCTCCTCGTCACTCGGCCGGGCACGGGCGCCCCCTGCTCAGACCGCGGACGAACCGGAGGGTCAGTGCCACTCCCCCGATTCCCGCGAGATTGAAGAGCGCGATCGTGGTGTACAGGGCGCCGGGAGCGTCGAGCCACCGGGCCAGCAGGCCGCCCAGTCCGACGATCCCGACCGTGTAGGCGGCGTTCATGCCGAGCACCAGGGCGCCTCCTCCGATCTGCTCGATGGCCGTGACGGCGACCAGGACCATGCCGAAGACCAGGTAGGTGGGGGCGACGACGCCGAGGAAGCGGACGCCTTCCTCAGCCACCCGGGTGTCCCCTGCCAGCAGCACGCCGAGGACCTCCCTCCCGAGCCAGACGGCCGGGGCGAGGACCGCGTACATCACGAAGGCCACCTGGAGCCCGGCCCTCAGCGTGTCCTCCAGCCACGGCAGCTTCCCGGCGCCGCGCTGCTGGTTCATGACGATCGCCGTAGCCGATCCGAGCGCGATCGCCGGGATGACGACCAGGCTCTGCACGACGGCACCGACCGCGAATCCATCGCGGACATCTCGGCCGAACGGGCCGAGTACCCACAACAGGGCCAGGTTCATCGCGAAGAGGACCAGGTAGGAGGCGCCGACCGGCAGTCCCACCGACACCAGGCGCCCGATGGCGTCCGGCCGCCACCCGAGCGGCCGTCCCCACAGGCCCGCCCGGCGCAGGTGCACCAGGCCGAGAACGGTCCCGGACAGCCCGGCGAGGGCCGTCGCCACCGGCACCGCCATGATCCCGAGACCACTGCCGGGGCCGAGGGCTGCGACGGCGCCGATCTCGACCACGGCGTTGGTCACAGTGATCGACGCCGCCGCCCGGGGCCTTCCCGTTCCGCGCAGGCAGGACGCGGCCAGAACCGACCCGGGCAGGGCGAGGTGGGCGATCGCCATCCAGCGCAGGAACGCCTCGAATCGCGGCCCCACCGCCGGCTCCACATGCAGGACGCCGGTCAGGACGGGGGCCGCCGCCGCGACCAGAACGCAGATGGCCACCGCGAGGCCGACCCAGATCCCCAGCAGGCTGACCGCGTGGGAAGGCACGTACCGATCGGTCCCCCGCCCGAAATGGAACGCGGCGCCGGCCTGGTTGCTGAGGTCGAAGGCCATCTGGAGCGCGAGGAAGAGGAAGGCCAGCGGAGTGTAGAGGGCTCGGATCGTCAGTTCGTCGGCACCCAACCGCGAGACCAGGGCCAAAACCACAGTCGGTACCAGCACCCCGGCCGTTCCGGCCAGCATCATGGGTCCGGCGAGCCTGCGGATCTCGCGGCGCCTTCTCCCGCGGCCCGGTTCCTCACGGCCCGCCTCCTCACCGCCCACCAGGGCGGGACCCGCGTCAGCCACGGTGCAGACGGCCCTGGAGCAGGCCGGTGAAGAGGTTGAGCTTCTGGATGTTGCCCGTGCCTTCCATGAACTCGACGGCGCGGGCGTCCCTGGCGAGCTTGTCCAGAAGCGGATGCTCCAGCCGGGCGCCGGCTCCGAAGAAGCCGAGCGCCTCCATGGTCGCGTCCTCGGCGAGTCGGGACGCCTTCGCCTTCGCGGCGGAGGCCTCGTACCCCGCGCTCGGACGGGCGGCGTCGACCGCGAGGGCGGCCCGCCAGATCAGCTGGCGGACGCCGGTGATGCGGCGGCCGAGGTCGTCCAGCCGTTCCCGGTCCCGAAGCGGGAGGCCGGGCCGGTTCTCCCGGACGTACTCATACGCCGAACGGGCGATGCCCAGCCCGAACGCGGCGACCCCGGGGCGGAGCCGGTTCAGCCCTTGGACGGCACTCCACATGCCCCGCTGCGTGGGCCGCAGATGCTGGCCGAGGACGTTTCCCGCAGAGATCCGCACTCTGTCCAGCGTCACGTTCGTGATGCGCAGACCACGGAGTCCGATGGTTTCGAGGGGCTCGGCGGTGAACCCGGGGTCGGACGTTTCGGCGAGGACCGCGGTGACCCCGAGCGGACCGGGCCGGGTCCGGGCGAAGACGACACCGATGTCGGCGCGGGCGGCGTTGCCGATGTACCTCTTACGGCCGTTCAACACATAACCGTCACCGTCCGGCGCGAGGGTGGTCTCCATCGCCCCGGCGTCAGAGCCGCGCGCGGGCTCGGTCAACGCGAAGAACGTCCAGGTGGGGCGCTGGAGGATACGGCTGTAGAACCACTCCTTCTGCCGTTCGTCGCCCAGTGAGTCGACCAGGACACCCGACATCACCGGGCCCGGCGCGGCCAGCAGCATCCCGGCGTCACCGACCGCCACCTCCTCGGCGAAGACGACTCGTTCCAGCGTTCCGGTGCCATAGAACCTGTGCCCGTCGATGACCACCGGGTCGGGGTTGTGTCGCGGGGGGACCGGCATCCGGGTCAGGTACGACACGATCGCCACGTCGAGGTGGCGGTAGATCGCGTCCGGGTCCCCGTCCAGCTCCAAGGCCAGTGGCTTGAGCTCCCGGGCCCACTCGCGGGCGCGTCGCTGGATCGCCCTCGTCCGGTCGTCCAGCTCGATCATCGTGGGCCGCCTTCCGCCGGTGGACCGACATAGACATCCGCGAGCAACTCCGACACCCAGGCGACCTGGCCCGGACCATCGGCCAGGAACCCGTAGGCGCCGAGCAGCCGGAGGAGCATCCGGTCGGCACGGGTGATCTGGGCGTGCAGGTGGACCGTCGCCGCGATGTCGAGGTCACCGGGGAGGGCGCCGTCCATCATGGTCTCGATCTCGAGATGCTCGATGGCCACCTCCGCGAGCGATCCCTTGACCATCTGCTGGTTGAGCAGTGTGCCGGCACCGGTGACGCGGCCCCTGAGGTAGGTCATGCAGGTGTCCAGCATCTGTTCCGAGAGGCCGAGGCGCACCCAGGCCAGGCCCAGCGTCCACGCCCGTACCGGTGCCCGGTGAACGTCCACCGGCGCCTCGTCCCTCCTCCGGAGCGCGACCAGGACACCGCCGGATACGGCGATTTCAGTCAGCCTGTCCTCCCGGTCCGCGGCGCGGGGAGCCCCGCTGCCGTCGGCCCAGCCGTGGTCGAAGGTCTCGGCGATGTCCTCCGGGACCAGCGCGTGCCCCGCCGGTCCGCACGGCAGGGCTTCCGGGCAGACGGCCGTCCGCAGCGCGGTCAGAGCGGGAACCACCCCCGCTCCACGGGCGAGCCCCCGCAGTCTCCTCCATGTGCCTGTGACCGTTTCGGTGTCGGGCGTCTCCAGACTCGTCACAGGGCCTCCTCCAAGTCCATGCTGCTCAGACACAGGTACCGCTGGGCGCGGTCGTAGTCCGCGACGACGAGGTGGTCGGGGCCGCGCGCGGCGAGGCGCGGCAGCGAGGCGGCGAGCGCGGACCATGGACCGGTACAGGGACGCCCCTCGGGCGCCCAGATCACTTCGGTGAACCGTCCCGGCGCGATCCAGTCCGGCTCGATGCCCTCCCCTGCCACCAGTACGGCAGAGGTCTCGCCCTCGGCGTTGAGGTGGGCGGGGACCTCCTCAGGGGCGACGTCCGCCCGCTGGTGGACGGCCGGCTCTCCGGCGGGCCCGGTGGGGCCGAGAAGCAGGCCGACCGCGCAGTCGTGCTCGGGGACGCCGTCGGCCCCGGTCACGTCGTAGGGAAAGGTCCGCTGGTCCAGGACGACGACCAGGGCATGACGGAAGCCGCTGACCTTGGCGTACTCGGTGACCAGCCGCAGCGCTGTGAAGGGTCCGGCGGCCCCCTGGTCGGAGAGGTTGAAGGCCAGTGCGTCGCCGGGCGCGACGTCGGTGAGGTGACAGGACGGCGACCGGCGCGGGTCGGCGTCCGGCACGCTGTTGACCACCAGGATCATGTCGAGCGGGTCCTTGAGCGGCCCGAGCGCGGCCAGCAGTGCCTGGCTCATCTCGGTGAAGGTGTTGCGTCGCCCCTGGGCGAGCACCTCCGCGCGCAGTTCCCTCCGATAGGGACGGAGCAGGTCCGTCTGCATCCGTTCCAGACTCGGTTCCATCGGGTCGGGGTGGAACGGCTGCCCCGCCCCGAACGTCAGGCTCAGGAGACGTGACAGGCGGAGGGGCGTCCGAGCGGCCGGATCGAGGGCCCCCGGGCCAGGGGCCGTGGCGAGGTACATCGGCGGCTACGCTTCGGCCAGATCGGGCACCTGCTCGACCACCTGCGTCTCCACGAACGCGGCGAGGGTGCCCACCGACTCGAAGTGGTGCTGTTCGAGGGAGTCGGTGTCGAACTCGATCCCGAGCTCCTCCTCGATCGTCATGAGCAGCCCGAGCACCGTGGTGGAGTCGAGCCCCAGCTCGTCGAAGAGAGTGCTGTCCTCACCGATCGTGCGGGGGTCGAGTCGGGTCGCCTCGGCGAGCGCGGCCACGATCGTGCCGACCACCCTGCCGTGCAGGTCGGCGGCGTTACCCGGGGTCGTGTTCTCCATCAGAAGGTCACCTTTCGTGTGCAGGGGCTTCACGGGACGATGTCGGTCGCGTTCCGCGCCGCGGGGTCCGGCTCGGCCGGGTCGTAGAGGCGCTGCCGGGCCATGAGGTCTTCGGGGAGGTCTCGTTCGCGGATCAGATGCGGCCTGCCCTCGTGGACGAGCACCTCGGCGGGATAGCCGTGGCTGAGGAAGAGGACGGGTGAGGCGGTGGGGCCGTACGCCCCGGACCGCAGTACGCCGATCAGGTCACCGGCGCGCACTGGCGGGAGCGGCACTTTCTTACCGAGGGTGTCGTTGGGCGTGCACAGCGGTCCGGTTATGTTCCAGTCCTCGGTGGCGGGCTCGTCGAGCCGGTTGAGCACCGCCATCGGGAAGTTGCGCTTCACGAAGGAGCCGATGCCCACGGCGGCCATGTGGTGGTTGGTGCCGCCGTCGGCGACCGCGAACCGCTCGCCCATGGAGGTCTTCACATAGCGGACGGCGACCACGTAGGTGCCGGACTCGGCCGTGAGGTACCGCCCCACCTCCATGATCAGTCGTGTGCCGGGGTGCCGGGCGGTGAATCCGGCGATCACGGGGTCGAGCTTCCCGGCCAGCACGGCAGGATCCAGGCCGGTCTCGCCGGAGAAGTAGTCGACGCCCAGCCCGCCTCCGACGTCGACCATCCGCAGGGGCACGGCCAGGTGGGCGGCGACCCTTTCGGCCAGTTCCAGAATGCGGGTGGTGTTCTCCACCACCACGTCCTCTTCGAGGATGCGGGTGCCCATGTAGACGTGCACGCCGATGACCTCCACGCCGGGGAACCGCCCGGCGAGGCCGGCCTCGGCGAACACCTGCTCTTCGTCGATGCCGAACTGCCGGGGCTTCCCTCCCATCGCCAGCCCGGACCGTTTGACCGCGAAGCTCGGGTTGATCCGCAGCGCGACCGGGGCCCGCACGCCGCGGTCGCGGGCCAGCTCGTCCACCAGCGCCAGTTCGGGGAAGGACTCACAGACGATCGCGAAGACGCCCTCGTCCAGGCAGGCCGCGAGTTCCTGGCGGCTCTTTCCCGGCCCGAGGAAGATGATGTCCTCCGGCGCGACGCCGGCACGACGCGCCGTCCGCAGCTCCACCAGCGAGGAGATCTCCGCGCGGGCGCCGAACGACCGCAGGAGGGCGCAGACCGAGACGTTGGGGTTGGCCTTCAGCGAGTAGAAGATCTCGACCGCCGAGTGCAGCCGGCGGCGCAGACCGTGGAAACGGTCGTGCAGGACCTGCCCGTCGTAGACGAAGAAGGGTGTGCCGTATCTGCGGGCGAGGTCGGACACCGGTACGCCCTGCACCTGGTACTCACGCGGCATCGGACGAGGTCCCTTCTCGGAGAGCCGCCAGCCGGCGGGTGATCTCGCCGTCCAGTGCGGTCAGCTGCGCGTCCGAGGACGCGATGACCACGCCGTACAGGCGGCCGGCGAACGACTCGCCCGGCCCGGCGGTGGAGGACGCGCCGACCGCTGCCGCGCCGTCCTCCGGCGCCGCCGCGTTGACCGTCGCGTGATTGTTGACCAGCAGTCCCGTTCCGGAGGCGTGGGTGAACAGCAGGTCGGTCAGCAGGTCGCGCAACCGGCCGAACGGCAGCGGGCGGGTGAGCCGCAGCGGGTACTGCCGGGCCAGTGCCGTCCTCCCTCCCCACCCCTCCAGGAACGCCTCCTGGATGGCGGCCTGGTAGGTCGACATGTTGTTCCGGGCGTTGATCTCGACCACCGGATAGAGACCGCCGTCCGGATCGACCATCGCGTCGACGCCCACCACTCCGTAGTAGCCGTCCGCGGCCAGCTTCTCGCCGAGGCGGTGGGAGACGTCCTTCAGCTCGGCGACCTGGTGCTCGGCGAGCCGCGCGGGGATACGGTGGCCCTTGTGCACCCCTGACTCTGTCAATGCCTCCTTGACGAAGTCGAAGTGCACGCTGCCGCCACGGCCCACGGTGAACTGGTAGTTCAGGTCGGCGCGCTTGTCGACCCACTCCTCCACGACGACACCGAGCCGGTCGCCGCCCGCCCGCCGCACGTTTCTGCTGATCATGCGAAGCAACCGGTCCAGCCGGGGTTCGGCCTCGACGAGTTCGATGCCCTTGCCGGAGACGCCGAAAGCGTCCTTGACGACGACGCGCCGCCCGGCGGCCAGCAGGGTGCGCGCCGCGCCGAACGCCTCCTCCATCTCGGCGACGTCGTCACAGGTCCAGCCGCGCGCCTGGCGGACGCCGAGAGCGTCGGCCAGTCGCCGACTGTAGATCTTGCTGTTGACGGCCTTGCAGACGGCGGCGGAGGGCGCGGCGAGCGGGAGGCCGGCCGCTCCGGCCAGCTGCTCCTCCAGTTCCGACACCCCGTGGGGGCTGAGGACGGCGCCCCGGGCGCCCAGCTCGCCCAGCTCGGCGCACAACCCGGGGTCGTCGAGCGCATCCTCGGTGACCAGCTTGCGGGGGTCGTGGCGGGAAGGCGTGAGGACGGCCGGCATCTCGAAGCCCAGCGTTTCCAGGTAGGCCAGGAAGTCGGCGTCGGGGTCGGCCTTCAGCAGGACGTGGTCCCCCTTGGCCGCCAACAGCAGGGCGAACTCGTCCATCCTGTTGACGATCACGTTGTCGGACCCGAAGGCGAGGCGCGGCAGTCCGACCTCTCCGCGCGCCCACCGGTCCTCCACCTCGAAGTTGCCGAGGAGGACCAGACTCGTGGTGGTTTCGCCGGTCAGAGCCGACTTCAGCCGCTCGTTGAAATCCACTGACTCTCCTCAGTGCTCGAAGACCATCGCCGAGAAGGTCGCCCCGAGCCCGACCGTGGCCAGCAGGTAGCGGTCTCCGGAGTGGAGCCGGCCCAGTTCCACGGCCGTCTGGTAGTTGATGAAGGGATCGGCGCAGAAGCAGTGACCGGTGACCGGGATGTTGTCCAGGAACACCCGGTCGAGCGGAAGCCCGAGGCCCTTGGCCAGCCGGACCCAGGACACCCGGTTGACGTTGTGCGGGAGCACCAGGGCGATGTCGTCGAGAGCCAGCCCCGCCGCCTCGACGGCGGCCAGCATCACCTCGGCCAGCGAGTCGGCGTAGATCTGCCGGAACTCGGTGAACAGCGCGTCGGCGAGCGACAGGCACTCGTAGAAGCGGCCGATCGTTCGTGTGGCGTATCCGAGCATCCGGTCCCGATCGCCGCGGATCCCCACCAGGACGGCGGCGGCCCCCTCGCCGTTGATGGCGGTGCCCGGGACCGTCCGCGCGGCACGCGTGAACGTCTTCTCTCCGGTGAGGACCAGGGCCAGGCCGTCCGGGTGGCCGTCAGCGCCCAGCAGCTTGCCGCACAGATCGACCGCGAGGAGCCCGGACGCGCACGCGTGGTGGGTCAGCGCGAACGCCTGCGCGTGGCGCAGTCCGAGCGCGTCCCGCACCTCGTGGACGGGGTTGACGGGGTGCGGGACGACGACCGGCATGGTCCGTGCCTGCACCACGTACCGGACATGGTGCTCCCGTCCGCGCAGGGTGGTGAGTTTCCCGGCGGCCGCCAGCAGCAGATCGGTGAGGGTGCCCCCGGGTTCCCGGCGGACTTCCGACAGCCCGTAGAACCGCTGGAAGACCTTCGCCTCGTCGGGGCCGAGCCCCAGCTCCTCGGTCATGTCGCTCACGGGGACCCGTTCGGACGGCAGGTACGCTGCCACGTCCTCCAGGGACGTCATCCGGCGTCCTGCGGTCGGCGGGCGTCGGTCAGCATGCCCTCGACGTGCGCGGCCAGAGCCTCGATCGTCGGATGGTCCCACGCCACGGTGGGCTCGAGGACGAGTCCGAGACGGTCCTCGATATCGCCGCAGAGGCTCAGCGCGTAGACGGAGTCAAGGCCGTAGCTGGTCAGATTGGCCGACGGGTCGATCTCAGCGGGCTCGCGCTGCGCGTAGTGGGCGACGCGCTCGCGCAACCAATGCCCCAGTCCCGGCTCCAGCGGATCAGATTCCGAACCGTTCATCACACTCTCCTTGTCGTGACGGGCGGAGCCGCCCGGAGGCGCCACTGACGCGGCGGTCATCGTTCGTCCGACAGGCCGAAGCCGCTGTTGCGGTGGTGCCGGGCGAGGGCCTCCGCCGCCAGCACGCGGTCCTGGTCGCGGGACCGGGGCCCGGGGTCCCTCCTCAGCCGTATGACGATGCGGCGCAGCGCAGCCACGACCCACCGCGGATCGGCGAGGAACTCCCCACCCCGGTCCCTGTTGTGCAGCCAGACGTTCACGCAGGCGGTCGCGGCCAGCACCGCCGCGTACCGCGCCGGCAGGTCGAGGGCTTCGGGTCGGGCGTCCACGCTCAGGTCGCCGGGAGGCAAGGCGGCGCACTCGCGGACCAAGGCGTCGAACTCGACTGCGACGATGTGCAGGAGCCGACGCACCTCGGCGGGCACGTCCGGAGCGTCGAGCGCCAGGGTGAGCGCCGCACTGTGGCCGTCGCGCCCCCCGGAGGTGACAGTGAGCCGGTCGAATGACAGTGGTGGCAGCGACCCGCCGAGCCGGTACGTCTCGACGGGCGGGACGTCACCCGCCCGCCATGCCCTGCGCGCCAGACGGGGCAGCTGCGGGAGCACCGTCCCCAGGCAGGCCGCCCGCGCGGCGTGTCCGAAACCCGCCGGGGGAAGGTCCCGCAGAAGCTTCTGGAAGATGCCGTACTCACCGTCGCGGATGTAGAACTGCGCGCCCAGCACCCGGGACAGCTCGTACATGGCGTCGGTCAGCAGTGTCGCGACGAAGTACTTGACCGCAGAGGCGTAAAGGCTCATCTGGTCGGGGACGAGGTGCGCCGAACGCGCCGCCACCAGTCCCAGGCAGTCGCAGATCAGCAGGTCGGCGTACGCGTCGGCGAGGACGGAACGGATGAGCGGCATGTCGCCCAGAGGCCGCCCGTACAGCACGCGCGCGTCGGTGAAACGGGCGGTGGCGTCCAGACCGGCCTCGAGGACGCCGACGGCCATCGCGGGCAGCGCGGTACGGGTGATCTGGAACGACCGCAGGGCCGTCTCGATCCCGCGGCCCGGCTCGCCGAGGACGGCATCGGCCGGGACGGGGCAGTCCCGGAAGGCCAGGCCGCCGAGGAGCACCCCGCGCATCCCCGACGTGAGGAAGCGCGGGAGGTCGCGACACCCGGCCGCGGGCAGGTCGGCCCGCTCCACCAGGAGCTGCGAGTGACTGCGGCTTCCGGGCGAGGCGGACGTGCGCGCGAAGAGCACCAGGGCCTCGGCGCGCGCGGCATTGGCGATCACTTCCTTGCGCCCGTCGAGGCGGCGCCGTCCATCCGGACCGGCGTACGCGGACAAGGCGCTTCCGGCGAAGTCGTTGCCATGGGCGAGCTCGTGGTAGCCCGCCGCGATCCGGCCGCCTCCGAGCAGCAGGTCGGCGGCACGGCGCCGCTGGCGTCCGTCCCCGGCGGTCCAGACGTTCACGGCGGCGATCAGGCTGCTCGCCCCGTACCCCAGACCGAGCGCGGGGTCACGGCGGAACACCTGCCGCATCACTCGGATCAGATCGTCAAGGCGGGCCAGCCTTCCGCCGAGGTCGGCCGGGACGAACTCGGCGTTCAGCCCGATGGCGTCAAGGATCTGCTCCCCGGCGCCGAACGGCTCCCCTCGCTCGTCGGCGGCCAGCACAGCGGTGTGCCCGGCGGGATTGGCGGTGTCCCACGGGTCGCCGAGGCGGCGTGCCAGCTCCGTGGCGGTCACAGTCCTCCTCCCGTGGTGGGCGGTGCGACGGGGGCACCGGTTCGCAACGCGTCGAAGAGCCGGTCGAAGACCGCCTCGTCGGCCGCCGTCCGGGCAGGACGCAGGGACTGCAGGACGTGGACGAGGCACGCCTCCAGCCAGAGCCCGTCATGACCGGCCGCGGCGTTGTGCAGCCAGACCCGGAGCGCAGCGGCGCCGGCGAAGCACAGCTCGAACCGGCGGGCGAGCGTGAACGCCTCCGGCGGGGCGAACTGGGACGAGGGCGGACACAGGGCCAGTTCCTCATGAAGGCGCTCACAGTGGCCGTTCAATTCGTCGGCGAGATCAGCGAGTCGTGCGGGTGCCCGCCCGTCGGCCGTCAGGCCGCGCAGGTCGGCAGCGGCACCGGCCAGGCCCTGGGTGAGGCCGCAACCGCCGCGCGCCGTCAGGCTCAACCGGTGCATCCGCGGGGTGGGTAGTGCAGCCGTGAGGTCGGCGGCCCCCTCCACCCCGGCCGGGTTCGCCGTGATGCGTGCGTGGCCCCGCGCGAGCAGCGTGAACTGGCTGATCAGGGAGTGCCGGTTGACGAAGGTGCTGCCGTCGAAGACGCCGACCACCCGGTGGTCGCGATGGAGTTTCTGGAAAGCGCCGTGCTCGTGGTAGTCGGCGAGGAACCCCCGGACTCCCAGCAGTTCCTCGCACGTCATGATCAGCTCGTCGACGCGGGACGGAACGTACGCCTTGGCCACCGCGGAGATCACGCTCAGCTCCTCCGGCATGGTGTGCACGGCGCGTGCGGCGAACACGCTGACGACCTCGGCCGTGAACAACGCGGCGTGGGCTCGGCCGAGCGCCCGCCGGACGTGCGGCAGGTCCACCATGGTGCGGCCGTAGAGACCGCGCCGCGCGGCATGCTCCACCGTGATCCGGAGCGCCTGGTCGGCCGCCCCCAACGAGAGCGCCGTGCACACCGTCCGGGTGAGTTGGAGGGCCTTGAGCACCGTCTCCAACCCTCCGCCCTCCGTCCCGACCAGCGCGCCGGCCGGAACGGGACAGTCGTCCATCGCCAGGCCGCTGATGTCGGCTCCCCGGATGCCGTGGGTGGGCACCTTCGGCAAGTGCCGGTACCGGTCGTGGGGAAGTCGCCGCTTGTCCACCAGCAGCAGGCTGAATCCGCGTGGTCCGCCCTCGGGCCGGGTCCGGACCAGCAGGCAGATCAGGTCACCCCGGGTGGCGTTGTTGATCGGCCATTTCTCACCTCGGACGCGGTAGCCGTCCCCGTCGCGCCGCGCCTGCATCGTGCCCGCGAGCAGGTCACTGCCGTGACCGTGCTCGGTCAGCCCCCATGCGACGGGCACGCCGGCGACGATGTCCGCGCCGAGCGCGCGAGCCTGCTCGGGTCTCCCGGCGAGCCACACACAGACGCCGCCGAGGAAGGTCTTGGCATGTCCGACCGCCAGGGTCAGGTCGCGGCGTGCGACCGACCGGACGGCCGCCGTCAACTCGTCGTACCGTGCGAGCGCGCCGCCGTGCTCGACCGGAACGTAGAGGCTCGGCATTCCCAGCCGATCGAGCAGCCGGCACATGTCGGCGGGGAACTGCTCCCGCCGGTCCGACTCGGCGCTGCGGGCGAACGACAGCGGCGCGCTCGGATCGAAGGGGTCACCGAGCGCCTGCTCGAATGCCTCCAGATCGACCGTGCCACCGCTGAGAACGGGTTTCGAGGCCGTGGCCGTCACCACGCCCGCGCCGGAGGCATCGGGCCTCGCCGGTCCCGTGGACGGGACGGACGCCGGGGAGAGGGCGGACGCCGAGGTCCGAGCGGAGGACGTCACCGTGCCGTCTCCCCGGTCCTCGCGGCGGGGAGAGCGGCGCGAAGGGCCGGGCTGAGGTCCGCGTAGACGCAGTCCAACCCGCCCGTCAGGAACTGGCGGCGGACGAGGCGGCGCTGGATCTTCCCGCTCGTGGTCCGGGCCACCCCGCCCGGGCGCACGAGGACGACACCGTGGGCGTTGACTCCGTACTCGCGGCTCAACCGGTCGCGGACGGCCCCTGCGACATCGGCAAGACCACCGGGATCCCGCTCGCGGCACTCCCGGACGATCACCACTCCCTCGTCGGGGGCCGAAACGGCGAAGGCGGCGCCGACACCGCGCTCCAGGGAGGGGTGCGCGGTGTGGGTCACCGCCTCCAGGTCCTGGGGGTAGAGATTTCCGCCCCGGACGATGATGACCTCCTTGAGGCGACCCGTGACGTAGAGTTCGCCCTTCCACAGGACCCCGAGGTCGCCGGTGCGCAGGTAGCCGGAGTCGCCGTCCGCCGTGGCGGCGGCGAAGACCCGGGCGGTCTCCTCGGGACGGTTCCAGTAGCCCCGCGCGATGTTCGGGCCGCGCACCCAGATCTCCCCTACCCGGCCGTCGGGCAGGGGGCGGCGGGACAGGGGTTCGACCACGAGGATGTCGATCACCTCGGCGGGGCCGCAGCTCACCAGCCGGTGCGCCTTCGCGCCGTCGGCCGCGGGCACCAGCTCGCCCCGTTCGTACGCGGCCCGGTCCACCGAGGTGACCACGGGCGGATGGCCGGACCGGTTGCCGCACACCACCAGCGTCGTCTCGGCCATGCCGTACCCGGGTGTCGGGGCCGTCGGAGGCAGACCGGCCGGCGCGAACCGCCGGGCGAACTCCTCCAGTGTCGCGGCGCGGACCGGCTCCGCACCGTTCACCGCGAGCCGCCAGCGGGACAGGTCGAGTTCGGCGATCTCCGCGTCGGTGACGCGCCGGGTGACGAACTCGAAGGCGAAGTTGGGCGCGGGCGAGAAGTCGATGTCGTACCGGTCGATGAGGGTCAGCCAGGCGTGGGGGCGTTTGAGGAAGGCCATCGTCGGCATCAGGACGGTGTGCGCGCCCATGATCAGCGGGCTCAGCAGCAGCCCGATCAGTCCGAAGTCGTGGTACATCGGCAGCCAGCCGCCGGTGACGGTCGTGGAGTCGACGTCGAGCACCAACGAGAGCAGCCGCGCGTTGGCCAGGAGGTTGGCGTGGTCGACCATGACGCCCTTGGGGTCGCTGGTCGACCCGGAGGTGTACTGGAGGAAGACCAGGGCGCCAGGGTCGGCCGGCGGCCGCTTCCAGGCGTCGGCCGGCGGGAGCACCTCGGAGGCGGGGGCAAGAAGGGTGATCTCGGGGAGGTCTCGCTCCTTGGCCCAGGCCGTGAGCGTCTCCAGGTCAGAGGCATCGACCAGGGCCGCGACCGCGTCCGCGTCCCGCGCGATCGCCGCCACCCGGTCCGTCAGGCGGCGGTTGTCATGGGGCGTCGGAGCGGCCACGGGCACCATGCCCGCATAAACGCAGCCGAGGAAGCTCTCCGCGAACGCCGGCCCGGTGGGGTGGAGCACCAGGACGCGGGCGCCGGCGGCGAACCGGGCCTGGAGCAGCGCGGCCACCCGCCGGGCGGCCTGGTCGAGCCCCTGGTAGGTGAGGATCTCGTCCCGCTCCGGACGGAAGGGATCCGCGCTGAAGACCAGAGCCGTCCGGTCGCCGTGCTCGGCCGCTCTGGCGCACATGAGTTCGACAAGGGTGCTGTGCTCGTTCATGCGCCGCCAGCCTCCGTGGGTCGTTGGGTAACCAAGGATCACTCAGCGGGGGAATTGTTCATAAGTCCATAAAGGGTGCACCGTGGATCTGTACGGATGCCCCGTCCGATCGGGTAGGCCCGAACTTCCCATTCCGAGCCTGAGCTGTGTGAACAAGAGGCCCACGGGCCGCCGTCCGGATGCCGGGAAGCCAACGTCCGAATATGCGGTTAGCGTGGCGGAGGACAAACACTGATAAAGCGAGGAGCGGTGGTACTCGTTCCTCGGGGCCTGGAGGCGACGGTGACATCCGTTCTCGTTGTGCACGGAACCGGCGGGCCGCGCCGGGACCCGTCCTCGCTGCGGCTGGAGTGGCTCACTTCCGCGCAGGACGGCCTGGCGCTCGCCGGGGTCGTCGCGCCTGAGGCACCCGAAATGACGATCGTCGACCTTGACGGAATCACGGAGCACTCCGGGGAGCCTCCCTTGAACCGGCGAGACGCGGAGGTCGTCGAGCGGTGGTGGAACACGGCGCGCTTCGACGACGAGACCGTCCGCCGGGAGCCCGCACCCGATCGCCTGGCCGCGCTGGGCCGGTCCCGCTTCTTCGTCGGTCTGCCACCAGGGGAGCTGATCCGGACGGTCCGTGCGGTGACGTCCGGCTCCACGGTCGCCGACCGCCGGGCGGTCCGTGAGGCGCTCACACCCCGCACCCGGATCGTCGTCGGATTCGGGCTCGGTGCTGTCGCGGCCGTGGACGTCCTCGCCCGGCGGCCGACCGCTCACCACGCGGCCCCCACGCTGATCACCGTGGGTTCGCCGCTGGCGGGACGGGGCCGCGCCGTCGTGCCCCGCGTGCGGGAGTGGATCAATCTCGCCGATGTCGGGGACGGTCTGGCCGGAGGTGAGGGCCTCGCGTCGCGGTACGGCCGGCGAGTCCAGGACATCGTGATGGACTGCGACCCCCGCCTTCGCGCCCCGCGCCCCTACATCGCCAGCCCCGAGTTCGGCCGGGCCCTCCTCCGCGCCCTCGACCTCGCCGGGTCCGGCGTGTCAGCCGGCTGACTTTCGGTGACCGCGCTCGGGGGGCGCCGCGATTCCCCGCCCGAGCGCGGACTGCCGAGTCCCCGGGGAGGGCCGAGCCACCGGGGTGGACGGGGCGGTCAGCCGTCGACGGAGACCGCTGTCCCGTTCCGGGCGGCGGAGCGGTAGGCCGCTTCGATGATCTGCGCGGTCCCCAGCGTCTCGTCCAGCGGTCTGCCCCACTCCTGGGGGCGGTCGACCAGGTAGGCGAAGTCGGCGAACATGTCGGCGAACCATTCCTCGTGCGTGCCGCTGCCGGTGGGCGAGATGAGTTCACGCACCTCGGAGCCGTTCGGTCCCGTGATGAGCGCCTGACCGTCGTGCAGGGAGACGGAACCCGCCGGTCCGCTCAGCTCGTACAGGTTGGAACGCTCGTCGCTGATCCAGCTCAGCGCGATCTCGCAGGATCCGTTCGGGAAACGCAACGTGGCCTCGGCCGCGTGGTCCAAGCCCTGATCGTTCAGAATCGTCGTGCAGGACACCTTGGTGGGCAGGGCGCCGAAAAGCCGGGTCGCCATGTAGATGCAGTGGGTGCCGTGGTCCAGGAGGATGCCGCCGCACGCCATGGCGGGATCGCGCCGCCAGTCCGGCCTCCAGGACGACACTCCGCGGGCATGGGTCGGACGTCGGATCGTGAACGAGGCGGTCATGGGCCCGCCGATCGGTTCCGCCACCGCCTCGACGAACATCCGCATCATGGGTGAGAAACCGTAGTTGTGCGCCGGGTACAGCAGGCGGCCCGTCCGCCGTGACCGCGCGACGAGGTCGGCCGCCTGTGCCGCCTCGAACGCCACGGGCTTCTCGCAGATCACGTGGCACCCGGCGGTCAGCCCGGCGGTGACGAGTTCGGCATGGAAGGCCGGTGGCGCGCAGACGTCGATCGCGTCCACCGTGGTCGTCGCCAGCATGGAGCCCAGATCCGCGAATCCGTCGAGACCGTGTGCCGCGGCACGCGCTCGCCGGTCCGGCGAAGGGTCCACGACGCAGGCGACGCGCGCGTCCTCGATGGTGGCGTAGGCGCTGAGCCGCGCCTCACCCGCGGTACCGAATCCGACGATGGCCAGATCCATCACGCGCCCCCGCTCGGGAGGCCGATGAGGGTGCGTCGGACCAGCGCGACGGCCTGGTGCGCCTCCTCTGCGTCAATGGTGAGGGGCGGGTACAGACGGAGGCTGTTACCGCCGACCATGACCAGCACCCCAGCCTCCATGAGCGCCAGGAACACCTTGCGCACGACGTCCTTCCCCACCGGTTCACGGGTCTGCTTGTCGGCGACCAGCTCGATCCCGATCGCCAGCCCCAGTCCGCGCACGTCACCGACCAGCGGCGCCTCCTCGACGAGTGGGGCGAGCAGGGCCAGCATCTCGGCGCCGAGTTTGGCCGCGCGCGCCGGGAGATCGTCCTCCACCAGGACGTCGGTGACGGTGGCCACCGCCCGGCACGCCATCGGGAACGCCCCGAAGCTGGACGAACTGGCGCTGGGATCAGAGAACGGGGAGGCCGACATCGTGTCGGCCGAAGCGATCACACCGGTGACCGGGTAGCCGCCGCCCATGCCCTTGCCGACCGTGACGATGTCCGGCTCGATGTCCTCCCGGGTGAAGGCGAACATGCCGCCGGTGCGGCCGAAGCCCGTCATCATCTCGTCGACCAGGAGCAGCGCACCGAACTCCGTGGCGAGATCCCTCAGGGCCGAGAGGTAACCCGGCGGCGGGACCACGTTGCCCGAACGGCCCTGGACCGGCTCCAGGACGACGGCTGCGAGCGCTCCGGTGGAGTTCTCCCTGATCACATCGCGGGCGTGATCCACACAGGCGAAACCGCAGGACGTCGGCTCCAGCGCGAACGGGCAGCGGTAGCAGTTGGCATAGGGAGCGCTGAAGTACCCGGGCGGCAGCGGGCCGAGCTTCGTGCGCGCACCTGCGGTCAAGGCCAGGCTGCCGGCGGTCTTCCCATGGAAACCGCCCCAGAACGACAAGAACTCGTGCTTGCCGGTGACGGACTTGGCGAGCCGCAAACCCGCCTCGACGGCCTCGGTGCCGCCGCTGTAGAGCTGGATCCGGTCGAGTCCACCGGGAAGCACCTTGCGCAGGGAGTCGGTCATGGCGTGGCGGGCTCGGGACCCGAACGCCCCCGCCGGGGCCGTGGCGGCCTCGGCGGTGAGCGCGTCCACCATCCGAGGGTGCGCGTGACCGATGGAGTTGACGCCTCCCGCCCCCTGAAGGTCGAGGATCCGGTTGCCGTCCAGGTCGGTCAGGACGGTGCCGGACGCCTTCTCCACGCACAGTTCGGACCACAGCATGACCGCCTGAAGGCCCGGCCCGAGGACCTCCTGTTCGGCCTGCCAATGCTCGGACGACCGGTCGCGCGGATGCCGAATCCCCGGTTCGAGCGTCTCGGACATGCTTTCGCCTTTCTTTCGGCAACGCCGCTGCGTCGGCCATGCGGAAGAGTGCTCAGCCTCTGTCATCCTCGTTCGCCTGGCCGCGCCTGTGTCATGCCCCGACGACTTCCTTTTCTTCCGGACGAACGGCCATGCCCATGTGGCCCTTCGTCCGAGAATGACTCGGCTGAGCCGTTTGCTTTCTTCCGCTTCATGCCGGCCCACGGCCAACGACCGGCTTTCGTGAGGGCGTCTCGCCGATTCCCACCATTTCGGCTGCGTTCGCGCAGGGGCGTGCCGAAGGCGGCGGGGGGCGTGGGCCCGCCCCAGGACACTGCATTTCGGCCTTACCGAAGGGCGGGAATGCTGTTCAGCGCCGTCAGAGCGGCGGCTCCCGTTTCGTCGAATCCTCGGCGCCAGGCGACGAACCCTCCGGGCCGCGTGGTGGGCGGCGGCTCGGGGACCGCCACGAAGGTGCCGCCGGCGGCGGTCACCAGAGCGCGGCCCGCCGCGACGTCCCAGGCGAAGGTATCGGCGTTGAGGGCCATGTCCGCCCGGCCGGTCGCGACGTAGGCCAGCGCGAGCGCCGAGGACCCGATCCGCCGGACGTCGGCCGCCGCCAGGAGCGCCGTGAACAGCTCCAGCTCCACCGGGTCGTTGGTCATCCCGGCGTTGGGAATGTCGGTGAGCACCATGGGCACCGGCCGTGCCCGGGGTTCGGCCACCGGCGCGCCGTTGAGCCGCAGGCCCCGGGGGTCGGCGGTGTAGAGCTCATCGTGGACGGGGTCGTACACGCAACCGCCGACAGGCCGTCCGCGCACCGTCACGCCGATCGAGCAGCAGAAGAGGGGGATACCGCGGGAGAAATTGTGGGTGCCGTCGATCGGGTCCACGAACCAGCAGATGTCGCCGGCGCCGCTGGTCCCCTCCTCCTCGCCGATGATCACCGATGCGGGAAAGGCGGTGGTCAGCTCGCGCCGGATGAGGGCTTCCGCCTCTCCGTCCACCACCGTCACGACGTCATGCTCGTGGACACCGGTCTTCTGTCGTGTGCCCACCTCCCGCTGGAAATGGCCGGCGAGATGGCGACCGGCCATGACGGCGGAACGCGCGGCGACCTCCACGAGTTCGATGGCGGCCTCCTCGGCACCGCCGTCACCCTCCGCACGAGTGGTCTTCACGACTTCTCACCGGCCCGTCGGTGTCGGTTCTGGGGGATGACGGTTTCGAAACCACGTCCGGCGGCCTGCGCTAGGCCGGCTGGGAGTCCCGCGGATGCCCGATGATGCCGACCCCGATGGCGGTCACCACCGCCGCGGTGCGGTTCGGTGCGCCGAGCTTGAGCAGCACACTGGTCACCAGGCGCTTCACTCCGTGGTCGGAGATCGCGAGTCGCCGGGCGATCTGTTTGTTGCTCAACCCCTCGGCCAGCAGGGTCAGCGTCTCCTTCTCGCGCGCCGTGAGCCTGACCAGCCGCGGCATCACGTCGTGCACCGGCGACCCCGCGCGGGAGAGGAGGTCCCTGGTCAGCCTGGCCGGCATGGGGATCTCTCCCCTGGCCATGCGCGCGAGCGCGTCGCGCAGGGCGTCCACGGTGAGGTCCATCTGGAGCAGGAAGCCGTCCGCGGGCAGGGCGGCCGCCGAGGACCGGGCGACCTCCGCCTCGTCGAGAAGCACCAGGATCTTCGGGCGCGGGCAGCCGGCCGGGTGCGGGTCGTCACGCAGCCGGGCCGCTCGCGCACTGGTGATGATGACCACGTCCGCGCTCTCCCCGCCCCACGGCGGCTGGGCCTGTGGGCCTCCGCCGCGGCAGGTGACACCGGCGACCTCCGCGAGCTGACCGAGTGCGTCGGCCAGTCCCCGCGCGAGCACCTCGTTCCCCACATCCAGTGCCACTCTCAAGCCGGTCCCGGCTTCCGTGCCCCTCGTCCCCGTGTCCTCTGCTGCTGCTGATGCTGATGACGACATGCTCACCTTTCGACGCGCCCCCGTGGATGCCACATCCTCCGAGTGAGCCTCATCACATCGGCGAAGCGGCAGCAGAGCAAGACAGTTGTCGTTTTTCCGACAAAGCCGACTATTGGTCAGTCAATGTATATTTCCGACCAAAATAATATGAAATACTGTATGTCACAGATGTGCCGCTGACCGTCACCTGGAGCGCCCCCCGATCGGACTTCGATCCGCCTTCGTCCGCAATCGGCCATTCAGGGGGCGTCCAATCCATCCTGCGTGTGATCCTGATCAAGGCAGCGCCAGCCATGCAGACGAGGTTCAGGGCACATCCGCACGGCACTCCCCCGCCGCTGACATGAGGATTGCTCGCCTTGAAACCCTCCGTCATGGCCGACGACGTGGAGTGGGCGGATTGGTGTTGATGATCACTGGAGGATGGTTTGTTCTCTTCCGGCGCCTTCTTGTACAGGACCTCACCTGCCCTGTTCCCATCATCGGCGCCCCTGCTCGGCGGGGAGGGGTGAATGAGGCCGACGGCTCCGAACGGCTCCGATGGGGACAAGAGAGAAGCGACCGAACTCATGGCCGCTGCTCGCCAGGAGATTCTTGCGATCCTCCCCGCGGATTACGACATCACAGGTCCGTGGACGAGCATCGCCACCCGGCTCATCGTGCACGGCCCGACGCCACCGCTCGCCGAGGAGCACGCCGCCGTTCCGCACCGCCAGGTCCGCTTCTCGCCAGAGGTCCCGATGTGCCTGATCGTCGTGGACCGCACCATCGCCTGGGTGTCCGCGTCGAAGGGGGGCACTCACTGGACCGGCATCACGCGACCGAACGCGGCGGTCGACTCCCTGGTCTCGCTCTTCGAGTGGCTGTGGCGCCGCGCGGGACGGCATGCCGCCGCTCGCGGGCAGGTCTCTGCGGTGCAGCAGGAGATCCTCATCGGACTCGCGGCCGGGTTGACCGACGAGGAGATCGCCGAAGGGCTGGGCCTATCGACCCGCACAGTGCAAAGACACATCACCACCACGATGAACCTCCTGGGCGCCCGCAGCCGCCTCGAGCTGGGCTTCGTCTGCCGGCTTGCCGGTCTACCCGACCTGCCGGCCGACGGCACCGCGAGATTCGCCGCCGCCGGTACCGGAACACATCGGTGAGCGGTCGGTGAGCCCGCTTGGCGAGGCCCAGCCCTGGGTGCCGCCCACCCGCGCCGTCCGCCCGCCCTCGTCTGATCGGCGAGCCTCCGAGTACTCCCCAGCGCCCGACCACCACATTCTGATCGAGGCCGTCGCCGCCTTCGCACGGGACGAACTCCTCATCCTGCTTCCGGCGGGTGCCTGTGACTGGACCGGGATCGGGCCGACGATCGGCTCGGGAGCGAGTCGGAGACTGCGCATGGTCGTCGGTGATGTGGAGCAGGCCCGCGGCGCGATGAACCACCTCCCGCCCGCGTGTACCAGCGACGTCCGCATCAATCCGGAACTCAGGTCCCACCTGCTGCTGGCCGACCGGGAAGTAGCCGTCCTCATCGGAGAGGGGTGTGCGCTCCAGGTGCTGGAAGCTCGTTCGCAGATCGCGAGACTCGTGGCCGCCTTCGAGCGGTGCTGGGGGCACGGCCGAACGTTCGACAAGACCTCCAACACCGCCGACACCCTGCAACGGGAGATCCTCGGCAGGCTGGCCGCAGGACTCACCGACCAGGCCGTCGCCAAGGAACTGGGGGTCTCACCGCGCACGGTCCAGCGTCATGTGAGGAAGGCCAAGGAGGAGTTCGGTGTGGACAGCCGTTTCGAACTGGGGATGAGGCTCGCCAAGGCGAACTTCCGAGGCCGTTCCTGGCGAGGGCTCTGGCGTTCGCGTGACGCCGAGCTGGAGGGCCGGGCGTGAGGCCGAAGGCGTCTTCGCTCGGCTTCATCCGTCGGCCCCCTCTTCCGGTCACAGCATGTAGCCGTGTTCCGCCACGGCGTCCCGGAGGTCGTCGAGCGTCGCCTGGTCCACCTCGGATCTCCACCTGGCGGCGTAAAGGCCGTCCAGGGAGGACCTGATGCGCGAGGTGTCGAACTCGTCGGCGATGCCGAGGAAATCCGCCAGGGATTCAGTGGTCTTCTCAGGAGCATCCATCAGGTCCTCATAGCGGACCACTGTGAAGTGCCGCAGCGACCGCGAGTCCTCGAAGGCGATCCGGTGGGCCTGGAGCCAGTGCCTCACGAGGTCGCGGTGAGAGAGCGCGGGCGTCCACTTGCGAGTGCTGAGCGTCACGGAGACCGGGTCTCGCATCATCAGGATGAACTTCGAGTCCGGAAAGAGTTCCTGAAGGAGGCGGAACCGGGTCAGGTTCGGCGGCGACTTCTCCAGCAGCAGGGGTTTTGACAGATCCCAGTAGCGGTTCCACTGGGTGCGAAGCCGCCGGGCCACCGCTGCCGAACCATAGGGCGATGACTCTGTGAGATGAGCATCCGGGGAAAAGGCGAACCTTCCTGGGCCACCGTGATGCTCGTCGATGGGGAGCACCGTTTGGAGATGTTGCCCCTCGTCCTCGGGGGCTCCGGTGTGCCTGAACCCGCCTATCGCCGGGTGGGTGGCCATGACCGAGGCCAACAGTGTCGTGCCGCTCCTGTGCAGCCCTCCGATGAAGACCATCGTCTGGGCGGCGCTCTCCGTCTCTTTCACTCTGACGACTCTTGGCCGCGGAACGCTCCCCCTGCCAGCCGCGAACGGACGAACGTTCCCCATGGACGCATGGGCATGCCCGGGGTTCCGCACGCTCGCCCCCGCCGGAAGACCCCCCGTCAAGGCCGCGGCCGACAGGACGGGCATGCCCGTCGGATCCGGTTGATCGTCCGGTCATTGGCGTGTCCACACGGACATTCACCGCCGGCGGCGATGACCGCGAATATGAGGGCGTGGTCGCCCGGAGCGGCCTTTCGTGCCACCGGGTGAACGGGAGACGCCATGGCAGGCGGTTCGCGGACGGCCTCGGTCCGGCTCAGCGTCGCGATGATGCACCATCCACGCCGCGCCGGGCGGCTGCCGGCGGTCCTGGCGTCCTTCGAGCCGCTCAGGCCCCGGGTCGTCCCCGACCCGGATCCGCTCGGCCCCCCGAGTCCCCTGCGCACGGCGAAGCGAGCCTGGGCGGAGATCGAGGACGGGGCGACCCACCACCTGGTGCTTCAGGACGACGCCGTTCCCACCCCGGACTTCGCGCGGCACCTGCACGAGGCGGTGACCGCCCTCCCCGCCCACGGCATCGCGATGTACTCCCACTGGGACAGCCCGCACAACTCCTACCTCACCCGCCGCGCAGCCGTCGCCGACCGGGCCTATGCGCCGCTCTCGTCAACGGAGTGGACTCCCACCCAGGGCTTCGTCCTTCCCGTTGACCTGGCCCGCCGACTCGCCGCCTTCCTGGCGGACATGCCGGACGAAGCGCAGGACGACGACGAGATGGTGGTCATCTTCTGCCGCGAACAGGGGATCCCGGTCGTCGCGACCGTGCCGCATCTGCTCGACCACGGCCACGAAACGACGATCGTCGGTCATCATGGCCGCCTGCACGCCACTGTCCACACACCGGGCATGCCGATCCGCGACGGGCATTGGCGGCGAAGGGAGGGCCTCGAACCCGGTCCCTACACCGTGGAGCTCCTCGACTCCCTCTGCGCTGTCCGGATCGTGCACGGCGAGCCGGTGGAGCACCGGTACGGCTGGTACTGGTACGACGCGTGCTCGTCGATCGGTCCGGACCCGGAGGAGGTCCTCGACCGGGCGGAGCCGTGGTTGAGCGCGGTCCCCAGCGATCAGGTCCCCGTGGCCGTCGAGGTGTGGGCGGCCGGATATCTCCTCGGCGCCGACGTCGCCCATGCCTCCGCGCTCGCCCCGCCTCCCACTTGCGGTGGTCCGCTGACCCGCCCGGCCGTCTCCTCCTGGGTCGAGAGCGGACTAGCGGAACCCGACCGGACCGCGTTCGCCCTGGACCCGCTGATCGACCTGGGCGTCGCCGCCGTACGGTGCGCCCTCGCCGCCCATGGTGGTGCCCATGTCCGCTGAACTGCGTGAGCTGCTGGCGCGGTTGGCCGTCAGGGAGGCCCGCAGTGAACTCACGGCCCCTCCGTTCACGCCCACCGGACGAGCAGGCCCATCCGTCCGGGTGCGCCTCGTCACCTGTCCGGTCTGCGGCGTGAGCGGTGCGGACAGGTGCTGGCCGGCCCCGATGCGCGGCACGGACGACCAGCCGGAACTGTCCATGCTCGCGTGCGAGAAGCTCACCTCCCGCGCCGTCCTGCCGATCGTGCTCGGTGCGGAACACCGTCCCGAACTGCGCGGCGCGCGTTTCACCAGCCGGGCGGTGGCGTGGACCGGGCTCGCACACCTCCCTCTCCCGGAGGCCGTCCGGCGGCTCGAGCTCGCCGAACGCTGGGCGGGAGGAGCCACTGATCCTCCAGCGTTCACGCTTCCGGCCTCAACGCGGGTGCACCGCGCCCGGACGAGCTGGCCGACCCACCGCCGGGAGCTGTTCCCCTTCTGCATTTCTCCGCACGCCGCGTTGCCCGCGTGGATGGAGCACCACTACAGGGCGGTGCGCCGGGCGGCGCTGCTCCGTCGGCGAGAGGGAAAGCAATGACCAGGTATTCACCGTGCCGTATCCCGTTCCGTGGTGATCGGGCGGTCACGGCACCCTGCACGGTGGGACAGTGGGACTTCTGGCTGCGGACGCACCGTCCGGACGAGCCCTCGTTCGGCGACATGACCGCGGGAGGGACGCTGCCCGACGGCATCTCCATCGCGACGATCCTGTCGGGTCTCGGTGCCCTGGTCGAACGCCATGAGTCACTCCGCACCCTGTTCCGACTCACCGACGACGGCACCCTCGTTCAGGAGGTCGTCGCCGAGGGGGAGGTCGACGTGGGGTTCGTCGACCTGGCGGCGCTCGGTCCGGAGGAGACGGTGGGCGACTGGTCCCCGTTCTGCGCGGAGGCCCCCCACGACCCCGCGACCATGATTCCCTTCGGCGCGCGGATCGGGATGCTCGACGGCAGGCCGGTGTTCTTCCAACTGTGGATGTCGCATCTCGCCGCGGACTTCATCAGCGGCCGGATTCTCGCCGATGAACTGGTCCACCTGCTGGAAGGCGGGCTCGACCACCCGCCGGGCCTGGCGCCCGTCGACGTCGCCGAGGAAGAGCGTTCACCCCGGGGGCGCCGCGCTCTGGCGAGGGGTCTGGAGCACTGGCGCCGGGAGTTGGCTGCGGCCCCGCCGAGGATGTTTCCGGCGGCGCGCCACAAACCTCAGACGCCACGCTACTGGCGCGGCGGTATTCGTTCCCAGGCCCTCCCCACTGCCCTGACCGTCCTCGCCGAGCGCTACCGGGCCGGGCCCACGCACGTCATGCTGGCCGCAACGGCCGTCCTCCTGGGCCGCCACACCGGCGTGGACCGCTGCGCGGTGAGGCTCATGGCGGGCAACCGCGTCTCCCCTGCGCTCCGCCATGCCGTCGGCAACCTGGCGCAAGAGGTGCTGACGGTCATCGACCTGAGTGGCGACACCTTCGGGGAAGTCGTGCGGAACACCTGGGCGGCCTCCCTGCGCGTGCAGCGCAACGGCCGCTTCGACGCCGACGACGTCGCCGCTCTGACCGCGGGATCAGACGTCGATCTCGCCATCGCGTTCAACGATCTTTGGACGCCGGTCCGTGACCCCGGCCTCCCCGGTCCCGAGGCCCCGCTCCCCACCACGTTCCACTGGGAGCGCAAACGGGACCGGGCCACGGTCACGTTCTTCCTTGAAGTCCACGAGGACCTGTCGGACACGTCCGTGATCCGGCTGAGCCTTCTCGCCGACACCGCCCACCTGCCTCCGCCCACCATCCGCGCCTTTCTGTTCGGTATTGAACGGCTCCTGCTCTCGCTGGTCGACGGCGACCTGCGCCTGGCGGAGATCGAACCGATCGAACGTCCTCCCGCCGAGCCCTAAGGAGACCCTCCTCATGCTGTTCTCGAACGCGCGATGGGCACTGCCCGCCATCGGTGCGGCGACGATCCTGACGGTCGTCCTCGCGCATGACGCGGGAGCCGACCGCGCCCGCCCCGGCCACGCCGTCCGAGCCGGCGCCTTCTCGCCGGCCTCCGGGCTGCCGCCTGCGCCCAAGGTGACCGTGCTGCGCAGTCGTCCGGGCACCGCGCCCGGCCTGTTCTTCACCACCCCCCAGAACCCGACGGACCTGGCGGTCCCCCACGGCCCGACGATCACTGACGGGAAGGGGCGGCCGGTATGGTTCCGCCCGGTTCCCGCCGGGGAGATCGCCACCGACCTGCGGGTCCAGACCTACCAGGGCCGCAGGGTCATCACCTGGTGGCAGGGCAGGCTCGTCGACGTGGGTTCCGGGGGCGGCGTCGGCTACATCGCGGACGAGAACTACCGCGTCATCGCCACCGTCAAGGGCTCCAGCAGTCCGGCCGACCTCCACGAGTTCCGGCTCACCTCGCGCGGAACCGCACTGCTGACCCTGTACCCGCGCGCGACGCGCGACCTCACCGCGGTCGGCGGCCCGAAGGACGGCACCGTCTTCGACGGGGTCGTCGAAGAGATCGACATAGCCACCGGCAGACCGCTGTGGCGATGGAGCGCCCTCGACCACGTCCCGGTCGCCCAGACCGACCTGCCGTACGCCGCGCGGCCCGACGGCGCCCCCTACGACTACTTCCACATCAACTCGGTCGACGAGGACGCTGAAGGCGATCTTCTGGTCTCCGGCCGTTTCGTCTCCACCATCTTCAAGATCGACCGGCGGACCGGGGAGATCGAATGGCGGTTGGGCGGGCGCCGCAGCTCCTTCCCGCTCGGAATCGGCGTCCGCTTCTCCTGGCAGCACGACGCCCAGTGGGCCGGCAAGAACACGATCAAGCTGTTCGACAACGGCTGCCTGTTCCTCTGGGACGGGTACGAGTCACGGGTCGCCTGGATCAAGGTCGACCCCGAGCGGAAGACCACGAGGCTCGTCAAGCAGGTGACCCACCCCGAACATCTCTCCAGCATCCAGGAGGGCAACGCGCAGAGCCTGCCGAACGGCAACACAGCCGTCAGCTGGGGTCCCGCAGGCCGGATCTCCGAGTTCTCCCAGGGCGGCGGGCTGCTGTTCGACGCCGCGCTCGACAAGGACTGGAGCACGTACCGGATGTTCCGGTTCCCCTGGCACGCCAAGCCGGAATCGCCACCGACCGCGGTCGTCCAGGGTGAGACCGTGCACGCCGTCTGGAACGGCGCGACCGGCGTCGCCCGCTGGCGCCTGTACGCCGGATCGGCCCAGAGTTCCATGAAGCCGGTCGCCGACACGGCGTGGAACGGACTGGACACCGGAATCCCGCTTCCTCCGTCCGCCGCCGACGCCTCGCTCGTCAAAGTCGAGGCGTTGGACGCTCAGGGCGAACCGATGGGCTCCTCGAACCCCACCCCCCGCATCGGCCGGTAGACCCGGTCGCCGGATTCCGGCGTCGCAGACGGAGTCGTTCCCGCCGCGGCATTCCTCGGAGAGGCCTGTCATGCCCACCGCGCGCATCACCACCATCGAATTCGTCACCCCTCCGCAGGTCAAGATGGCAGAGATCGCGGGCCATCTCGCCGATCGTCCCGGTGGCCGACATGTCGTGGACACCATCGGCAACTCCGCCATCGAGTCCAAGGGAATGGCGGTCAATCCGTTCACGGATGATCCCGGTTCCTGGGGAACCGACCGCCGGATGGCCGTGAGCCTGGCGGAGGCCCGCGCTCTCGGCCGGGAAGCGATAGGCCGCGCCCTCGGCCATGCCGGACTGCGTCCCGACCAGATCGGCCTGTTGGCCACGGCTACCACCACGACCCACTCCGCGCCCGGTCTGGACACGTTGGTCCACGAGACCGGCATGGCACCCGGCACCGAGTTCCAGTCCATCGGCCCGATGGGCTGCTACGCGGCACTGCCCGCGCTGTCGACGGTCCGCAACTGGGTCATCGTGCACGACCGCCCGGCCGTCCTGCTCCTCGTCGACCTGTTCTCACCCCACGTGCAGGCCCCGCCCTACGACAAGGAGCAGGCGGTGGTACTCACCCTTTTCGGCGACGGCGCCGCGGCGATCGTCCTGCGGCCGGACAGGACGTCTTCGCCCGGCCTGGACATCCTCGACACCGAGATGCTGTACGTGCCCGAGTTCGCTGACGACCTCCAGGTCCACCTCGGGGATTCGGGCTTGCGCATCCGGCTCGCCCCCACCATGCCCGATGTCACGGCGTCCGCGGTGGCCGCACCGGTCGACCGGCTCCTGGCCCGGGCGGGCCTGCGGCGAACCGACGTCCGCTGGTGGGCTCTGCATCCCGGCGGGCGCCGCATCATCGACCGGGTGGGCGAGGAGCTCGACCTGCCCTCCGCCTCGACCGACGTGGCGCGTGCGGTGATGCGCGAGTACGGCAACACGGCCGCGCCCGCCGTCATGGCGGTCCTCGGCCGGCTGCAGGCCACCCGCCCGCTCGCGCCCGGCCAGTACGGCGTCGCCGTCGCGTTCGGTCCGGGCGCCACCGTCTGGGCCGTGCTGCTGAGGGGCGCCTGACCCGCCTCTGATCAAAAGGAGATCCCCATGCTCGAAGTCATCGGGGCAGGATTCGGCAGAACCGGAACCCTGTCTCTCCAGGCCGCCCTGGAACGGCTTGGGTTCGGCCCCTGTCATCACATGCTCGGCATGCTGCACAAGCCCGCCGAGATCCGACTCTGGCGTGCCGCCGCCAACGGTGGAACCGTGGACTGGGACGAGGTCTACCGCGGCTACCGGTCGACCGTGGACTGGCCGGGCGCTCGCTTCTGGCGTGAACTCGCCGGCCACTTCCCCGAGGCCAAGGTCATCCTTGGTGTTCGCGACCCCGATTCCTGGTACGAGAGCGCCCTCGGCACCATCTACCGGGCCGCCGTGGACACCTCGTCCGCGGCCTCCTCCGTCCTCACCGAGATGCGGGAGATGTCCCGCGAGGTGGTCTGGGACGGTTTGTTCGACGGACGATTCGCCGATCGCGAGCACGCACTGCGGGTCTTCGAAGAACACATGGTCGACGTTCAGCGATCGCTGCCCGCCGATCGGCTGCTCCTCTTCCAGGCCGCCGACGGGTGGGAACCACTGTGCGCCTTCCTGGAGAAGCCCGTACCGGACGAGCCGTTCCCCTGGCGCAACGACAGGGATCAGTTCACGAACCTGCTGAGGGAACATGGCGCCGGAGACGCGATCGGACCGGGCTGATCAGGCCGGTACCGTTGAAGGGTGAGCGCCACTCTCGTCGCCAAGGACCTTTCCGCCGGGCACGGCGACCGGCTTCTGTTCTCCGGGCTCGACCTGGTCGTCGCCCCCGGCGACGTCGTGGGGCTGGTCGGGGTGAACGGGGCCGGCAAGTCGTCGCTGCTGCGGCTGCTGGCCGGGGAGGACGCGCCGGAGGCCGGGAGCGTGCGGCTCAGTCCGCCGAACGCGCTGGTGGGGTACCTGCCGCAGGAGCCCGAGCGGCGGCCCGGGGAGACGGTCGAGGCGTTCCTGGGGCGCCGGACGGGCGTCACCCCGGCGCAGGCCGATCTGGACGAGGCGACCAAGGGCCTGGTCGACGCCGTCGAGGGCGCGGACGACGCGTACGCCGAGGCGCTGGAGCGGTGGCTCGCGCTGGGCGGCGCCGACCTGGCCGACCGGGCGGGCGAGGTGGCCGCCGAGCTCGGCCTCACCGTGGACCTCGGCCAGCCCATGACGTCGCTGTCGGGCGGGCAGGCCGCGCGGGCCGGGCTGGCGTCGCTGCTGCTCAGCCGGTACGACGTGTTCCTGCTGGACGAGCCGACCAACGACCTGGACCTGGACGGGCTGGAGCGGCTGGAGCGGTTCGTCGCCGACCTGCGGGCGGGGACGGTCCTGGTCAGCCACGACCGCGAGTTCCTGGCCCGGACGGTCACCCGCGTCCTGGAGCTCGACCTCGCGCAGCAGCAGATCAAGGCGTACGGCGGCGGGTACGAGTCGTACCTGGCCGAGCGGGAGGTCGCGCGGCGGCACGCGCGGGCCGACTACGAGGAGTACGCGGACAAGCTGTCCTCGCTCAAGGACCGGGCGCAGACGCAGCGGGCGTGGATGGACAAGGGCGTCAAGAACGCGCGCCGGAAGGCGGGCGACAACGACAAGATCGGACGGAGGTTCCGGTCGGAGGCGAGCGAGAAGCAGGCGGCCAAGGCGCGGCAGACGGAGAAGGCGATCGAGCGGCTGGAGGTCGTCGCCGAGCCCCGCAAGGAGTGGGAGCTGCGCATGGAGATCGCCGCGGCGCCGCGCTCGGGCGCGGTCGCGGCCACCCTGCGCGGCGCGGTCGTCCGGCGCGGGCCGTTCACGCTGGGCCCCGCCGACCTGGAGATCCGCTGGGCGGACCGGGTCGCGATCACGGGCGCGAACGGCGCGGGCAAGACGACGCTGCTCGGCGCCCTGCTGGGGCGGGTCCCGGTGGACGAGGGGCACGCGGCGCTCGGCCCCGGCGTCCTGGTCGGGGAGATCGACCAGGCGCGCGGGCTGTTCCTCGGCGACGCGGCGCTGCTCGACGCGTTCGGCGCGGCCGTCCCCGAGATGGCCGCCGCGGAGGTCCGCACGCTGCTGGCGAAGTTCGGGCTGCGGGCCGACCACGTGCTGCGTCCCGCGGCCACGCTCTCCCCCGGCGAGCGGACCCGCGCGGCGCTGGCGCTGCTCCAGGCCCGGGGCGTCAACCTGCTCGTCCTGGACGAGCCGACCAACCACCTCGACCTTCCGGCGATCGAGCAGCTCGAGTCGGCGCTCGACGCCTACACCGGCACGCTCCTGCTGGTGACGCACGACCGCCGGATGCTGGACGCCGTCCGCACCACCCGGCGGTTGCGCGTCGAGGACGGCAAGGTCGTCGAACTCTGATCCCGGGGCCAGGCTCCCGGGCGCGGCGGACGGCCCGCTAGAAGATCCACATTCCGTCGTAGACGCCGCCCACGCAGACGGCTCCGAACGGGTTCCGCACGACCTTGCCGCCTCCCTCGACGCACTGCTGTTCGGTGATGTCGTTCAGGGCGCGGGCGGACGCCGTCCGGGCGGCGGAAGGCGGCGCCGAGGCCGAGGCGGGGAACGCGCTCAGCGCGACGCCCGCGAGGGCCGGAGCCGCCAGGAAGAGGGCTGCCAGTGCTCGTCTCATGATCCCGTGTTCTCCTTCGACCGTGGAACGGCCGTCCGCGCGCAGGCGGGCGGCCGGTGACGCTGGACGCGTCGACTCCCCCTTGATAGCCGGGTGAGGCGAATCAGTAACTCTCCGTAAGGCGATCCTCTGGGAGATCACCAGGGAGTGACGTCCGGGGACAGCCGCCTCAGCGGCCCTGAGGGGGTTCGGGACGGGTGGCGCGGGCGGCGAGCCGGAGGATGCGGGTCCGGGGGTGGACGGTTCCGGGCGGGCGGACGGGAAGCCACTCGGCGGGCCACGCGTAGTCGGGCAGGCCGTCGTGGTGGAGGTCGGCGACGCGCGGTTCGTCCAGGGAACGGGCGGTGAAGCGGTAGAGGGCGGCGGTACGGTCCTTGATCACTCCGTGGTCGAGCAGCCGGGGCAGACCGCCCTGGGCGCCGATCAGCGACTCGGCGCTGAGGCCGGTGAGCGGGTAGCGCTCGGGGAACGCGCGGCGCAGGTCGAGGAAGAACCCGACCGTGCCCTTGCGCGGGTCGCCGAGGAAGGGGCCGAGCGGCGCCAGCGGCCCGAGCGCGAGGCGCGGGTGGGCGACCATGGCGTGGGTGTAGAGGACCCGCATCAGCGCGACGTTCATCATGAAGCGTTCGGCGGGCAGTTCGGCGACCGCCAGGTGCAGGTTCTCCAGGTAGCCGGCCACGACGCTGGCGTTGTGGGCGCGGTACCAGGACGCCGGCGACGGATCGCGCAGGAACCGCTGCCAGAGCGCCACGCGCGGATCGGACGCCGGGGAGCCGTCCAGCAGGGCCGCTTCGGTCTTGTCGAGCAGGAGGCGCTCGTTGACGGCCCGCCACCAGGGGCTTCCGGGCGGATCGCCGTCCGGTGGGTCGAGGACGCCGCGAAGGATCGTCCAGCGCAGGAAGCTCAGCTCGGCCCGGCCGTACCGGGCGTGGCGGCCCCGGTAGAAGGCGGCGGCGAGGCGCAGGCGTCCGGCCGGGGGGCCGTCCCGGACGGCTTCGACCCGCGACGCCGCCTCGGCCCCCGCGTCCTCGTCTCGCACTCCCCCAGTGTGACAAAGCATGCCGGAACAATTCGGGTGAGGGTTTTTCGGGATTTTGTCCTCCAGCCTCCGAGTCGCGTTCTTCCCATTCCTTCTCAGACGCGGTGATACTCCTCACGCGGCCCGGCGAGCGGAGGGACCCCCATGGGCATCGACGACCTGACACGGCGCGGATTCCTCGCGGGAACGGCGGGCGCGGCGGCCGTCCTGGCGGCGGGCGGGACCGAGGGCGAGGCGTCCGCCTCCACCCGCCCGTCCACCCGCGCGCCCGTCTCGGCGCTCCCCGAACCGTCCCGCTCGGGCATCGACCACATCGTCGTCGTGATGATGGAGAACCGCTCCTTCGACCACTACATGGGCTGGCTGCCGGGCGCGGACGGCAGGCAGGAGGGGCTGACCTTCACCGACGCCCGGGGCGCCGAGCACGCCACGCACCACCTGACCGTCCCGTGGGGGTGCGGGTTCAACGACCCCGACCACTCCTACGGCGGCGGACGCGTCGAGTACAACGGCGGCAAGTGCGACGGCTGGCTGCGCGCCGGGAGCAACGACGTGTTCGCCATCGGCTACTACAAGGGCGCCGACCTGGGCTTCCACGGCCACGCCGGACGGGACTGGACGGTCTGCGACCGCTACTTCCCGGCGATCATGTCGTCCACCTTCCCGAACCGGATCTTCCAGCACGCCGGGCAGACCGACCGGACGTCCAACACCTTCACGATCTCGCGGCTCACCACCATCTGGGACCGGCTGAAGGCGAAGAGGATCCCGTGCCGCTACTACTTCAGCGACGTCCCGTTCACGGCGCTGTGGGGTCTGCGGCACCTGGACATCAGCCGGGGCATCGCCGAGTTCTACGCCGACGCCAGGGCCGGACGGCTGCCCGCCGTCAGCTTCGTCGAGCCCGGCTTCCTCGGTGAGGCGCTGCCCGGGATGTCCGAGGACGAGCATCCGCTCGCCGACATCCGGCTCGGCCAGAGCTTCCTCAACCGGGTCTACACGGCCGTCACCACGTCCCCGAACTGGCCGCGCACCCTCTTCGTGATCAACTACGACGAGTGGGGCGGCTTCTTCGACCACGTCCCGCCGCCCGTGGGCCCGGACCCGCGCCCCGACCTCGGCACCGGCCTGCGCGGCTTCCGCGTCCCCTGCCTGCTGATCTCCCCGCGCGCCCGGCGCCGCTCGGTCGCGCACGAGGTCTACGACCACACGTCCGTCCTGAAGGCCGTCGAGTGGCGCTGGGGCCTGGAGCCGCTGTCGGTCCGGGACGCCGCCGCGCGCAACATCGCCGAGGTCCTGGACTTCGAGTCCGAGCCGAACCTGCACGCGCCCCGCTACACCGTCCCCCGGCCGACCACCGTCGGCTGCCTCGATCCCCACGCCCACACCGGCGACGACTGGCACGACCTGGCCGCCTACGCGGGCCGCCACGGCTTCACCGCCAGGCGCCGCTGACCGTCCGCGCCTCCCCCGGCCGAGCCGGTCGGCGGCCCTGACCGGCTGGGCCTCGATGTCACATCCACTCGGAATCCACGCTAAAGTTTTCCTTGTCGCCGCGAGGGACCGGCCCGAAAGGGAAGGCACCGAGCAGCACACGCGGAAGTGGCTCAGGGGTAGAGCATCACCTTGCCAAGGTGAGGGTCGCGGGTTCAAATCCCGTCTTCCGCTCTCCGGCCCACCCTCCCAAGGTGGACGTTCCGGGCGATTAGCTCAGTGGGAGAGCGCTACCTTGACACGGTAGAGGTCACTGGTTCAATCCCAGTATCGCCCACTATCGCGATGCAGGTCAGACGACATGTCCGGCCTGCATTTCGCATTTTCGGCCCGGCTGGACGATCCGGCGGGCACCTGCTGCCGGTGCGGCCTCGCCGCTCGTGGTGCCCCCCACGTCTCGTAGGCACGGCGTTGCCGCCATGGCGAGTGCCTTGTCGCCGTAAAGGCGAGTGCCGTCCAATGTCGGCCAGAGTCCCGGAATGGTTTCACCGGGCGGAGAAAGGCGAATCCATGCGCCGCCGCCGCGAAGAGAGTGAATCGGCCATCCTTCTCCTCGCCCCCCCGCCCCCGCCCGGAGAAGCTTGCTGGCGTCCTCTCCGGAGACGGCCGCTGTTGCCTTGTCTCACTGGTGCGTTACTTGTGCGTCCTGGCGGGGGCACTGTTCCGGGCTGCTCGGTGGGCGTCGCGCTCGCCGGGACGGCGGCGCACCGGCGGCCCGCCCACGGCCCTCCGGAGCTGGGAGGGACCGGCACGTGATCAAGGAAACACGTGGTGTGCCGGGGACCCGCGGCGGGGAATCGCTTGCGGCCATTTCAGGACAAATTCGGCCAACTGACTGGTTGGAAGGGGGTCCGCGCCGGTCCGGGAGGTGACAGACTTCGGGCGCGGGGACGGCTCTTCGGGGTGGAGACGTTGGGTGAGGGAGATTCATGGCCGGGATTACGCGGCGGTCGGAGAAGGAACCGCTGCTGAAGACGCGGTTCCTGTCGCACGGGACGCTGGAGGTGGTGAACCTCCAGGCCTCGCGGCGCTTCTATGAGGAGGTCCTCGGGCTGGAGGTGATCCAGCACGCGCCGATCGGGCTGCTGGTGCGGCTCGGGGGCGACCACGTGTACGTGTGCGTGGAGACGCCGAAGGCCGAGCAGCACGAGATGCCGCTGCTCGGGCACAACGGGATCGACGTGGGCAGCCGCGAGGAGGTTGACGACGCGCACGCCAAGCTCTCGGCCGTCCGCGAGGAGTACGGCATCCGGAAGCTGACCCGGCCGGTCGACCAGCACGGGACGTACGCGTTCTACCTGCAGGACCTCGACCGCAACTGGTGGGAGATCGGCCACCTGCCGCCCGGCGGCCACTCGTTCCGGTTCCAGGACCCCAAGTACGACCTGACCGCGCCGGGCACGGCCGAGGACGCGGCGGAGTAGCCGGGCCCGAACCCGACGGACGGTGCGACACGCCCGCCCGGACAGTGCGTCACGGCCGTCCGGACGGTACGCCACGGCCGCCGGGACGGTGTTTCACGCCCGCCGGGACGGTGTTTCACGGCCGTCCGGGCGGGCGTGGCATGACCTCCCGGAACGCACGGGTGAGCAGGCGGAGGCCCGTCGCGACGCGTTCGGTCGGGACGGCGCCGTAGCCGAGCACGATGCCGGGGAGCGGGGTGTCGCCGGCGCAGTAGGCCGAGAGGTCCTCGGCGGCGACACCCAGCTCCCCCGCCCTGGTCAGCACCGCGCGCACGTCGCCGGGGCCGCCGGACGCGAGCAGGGCGCACAGGTGCAGGCCGGCGGTCGAGGGGATCGGGTCGAGCCAGGCCGACAGGGGTCCGTCCAGCGCCTCGGCGACCCGCTCGTGGCGGGCGGCGTAGACGCGGGTGGCCTTGCGGACGTGGCGGGGCAGCTCGCCCGAGTCGATGAACCGGGCGAGCGCCGCCTGCGTGACGGGATCGCCGTGCCAGTCGGAGAGCCGCTTGGCCGCGTGCAGCGCCGGGCGCAGCGAGGTGGGCGCGATGAGGAAGCCGATCCGCAGCAGCGGCAGCAGCGTCTTGGAGAACGTGCCGACGTAGACGACGCGTCCGGCGCGGTCGAGGCTCTGCAGCGGGTCGAGCGGACGGTCGGAGAAGCGGAACTCGCTGTCGTAGTCGTCCTCGACGATCACCGCGTCGTGGCGTCCGGCCCAGTCGAGCAGCGCGGCGCGGCGGTCGAGGGACATCGGGGTGCCGAGCGGGAACTGGTGCGAGGGCGTCACGTAGACCAGCCGCGCGCCGGCCGGGAGCGCGTCCACGTCGAGGCCTTCGCGGTCGACGCGGACGGGCGCGACGCGCGCCCCGAGCGAGCGGAACAGGCGGCGGGCGGGCGGGTAGCCGGGGTCCTCCACGGCCACGACGTCGCCGGGTTCGATGAGGACGCGTCCGATGAGGTCGAGCGCCTGCTGGGCGCCCTGTGTGACCAGGACGTCGTCGGCGCGGGCGCGGACCGACCGGGCGAGGCCCACGTAGCGGGCGACGGCCTCGCGCAGGCCGTGGTGCCCGGCCGGGTCGCCGTACCCGGCGGTCCTGACGGCCGACGCGCGCCACTCCCCGGCGAGCAGCCGCCGCCAGACGGCGAGGGGGAACAGCTCCGCGTCGGGGGTGCCCACGCGGAAGTCGTGGACCGCCGGGACGGGCGGCGCCGTTTCCGGCGGGTGGTCCCAGAGCGGGCGCGGACGGACGGCGTCGCCCTCCGGGGCGGTGCGGGCCCGGCCGACGGGGGCGTGGCCGACGAACGTGCCGGATCCGACGCGGGCGACCAGCAGGCCCTCGGCGGTCAGCCGCTCGTAGGCGACCGCGACGGTGTTGCGCGACACGTCCAGCCGCCGGGCGAACTCGCGGGTGGCGGGCAGGCGCTCCCCCGGGCGCAGCCGCCCGTCCAGGATCGCGTCCAGGAGCTGCCGGTGGATGCGCGCGGTGAGGTCGCCCGAGCCGTCCAGGCTGATGTGCAGGTCGATCGCGATTGGCCCATCGAGTTACGCGGATATTGGCACTACCCGGCGCCAATCGTAGGCCGTTGACTGGGACGCGCGAAACCGTGAACGACCGAGGAGTACCCCCTTGACCACCGTCGACATGTGGTTCGACCCGAAATGCCCCTGGGCGTGGAACGCCTCGCGCTGGCTGCTCGAAGTGGAGCGCGTCCGCGACGTGGAGGTGCGCTTCCACGTCATGAGCCTGTGGCTGCTGAACGAGGGGCGCGAGGGGCTGGAGGAGTGGTACGAGCGGTGGCTGGCCGACACCCTCGGGCCGGTCCGGGTGGCGATCGCCGCCGAGCAGAAGTACGGCACGCCCGCCCTGCGCGACCTCTACAACGCGCTCGGGGACCGCATCCACCACGAGAGGATGCCGATCGGACCGGCGCTGTACGTGAGCGCGCTGGAGGCGGCGGGCCTGGACACCGGGCTGGCGGACGCCGCCGACACCGCCGACCACGACGAGGCCCTGCTGGCGAGCCACCACGCGGGCCTGGACCCGGTCGGCGAGAACCTCGGGACCCCGGCGATCCACGTCCCGGGCCCGGACGGGCGCGTCAACGCGTTCTTCGGACCGGTCGTCACGCCCGTCCCGCGCGGCGAGGACGCGGGACGGCTGTGGGACGGCGTCCTGCTCGTCTCCGGCTCGCCGGGCTTCTTCGAGCTGAAGCGCGGTCGCACCGAGTCCCCGCGGGTCGGATGAACGGCCTGCTCCCGCCCGCCGGCCCGGCCCGCCTCCTCGCGCTCGGCCAGCTGGCCAACGCGGTCGGGGAGGGCGCGTTCTACGCGACCTCGGCGCTGTTCTTCACCCGCGTCGTCGGCCTGTCGCCGTCCGAGGTGGGCGTCGCGCTGACGGTGGGCTGGGGCTGCGGGATGCTGGCCGGCGTCCCGCTCGGCCACCTCGCCGACCGGCGGGGCCCGCGCCGCACCACCGTGGAGCTGGCCCTGGCCACCGGCGCGGCGCTCGCCGGGCTGATGTCCGTGCGGTCGTTCCCGCTGTTCCTGCTGCTGGTGAGCGTGTACGCCTGCTGCCAGGGCGGGCTGAACGCGGCACGGCAGGCCCTGTTCGCCGGGCTGGTCGAACCGGCGCGGCGGACGGTCGTGCGCGCGCACCTGCAGTCCACCCTGAACGCGGGGTTGGCGGTCGGCGCGGGCCTGGGAGGCCTCGCCCTGACCGTCGACACCGCCCCGGCCTACCTGACCGTCTTCGGGATGGACGCCGCGAGCTTCGTCATCGCGGCACTCGTCCTGCGGCGGCTTCCGGAGGTGGCTCCGGCGGCCGGGACGTCCACCGGCGGGCCGCGACTGGTGGTGCTGCGCGACCGTCCGTACGCGATGCTCATGCTGCTGAGCGCCGTCATGTACCTGAACATGCCGATCCTCAGCCTCGGGCTGCCGCTGTGGATCGTCGGGCACACCCACGCGCCGGGCTCGGTGGCGGCGGTGATCCTCGTGGTGAACATGCTCGGCGTCGTGCTGTTCCAGGTGCGGGTCAGCCGGCGGGTGGACGGTCCGCGCGGCGCCGCCCGGGCGTCCCGGCGGGCCGGGACGCTGATGGTCGCGGCCTGCGCCGTCTTCGCGCTGTCGTCGTTCCCCTCCGGGGCGGGCCTCGCCGTCGCGCTCCTGCTGGCCGGCGCGCTGGTCCAGGTGTTCGCCGAGATGGCGCACAGCGCGAGCGCCGCCGAACTCGGCTTCGGGCTCGCGCCGGACGGCAGGCAGGGCCAGTACCAGGGCTTCTTCAGCATGGCTCCGCAGATCGCGCGGATGGCGGGACCGCTGGTGACGACCTCCCTGCTGATCGGCTGGGGAGCGCCGGGCTGGCTGCTGCTGGGCGGGATGTTCCTGCTCAGCGGGCTGGCCGTCGGTCCGGTCGTCCGCATCGCGGCCCGCGAGGGCCGGGGTCGCGGCGCGGTGGTGGCCGGACCGGTCCCCGCCGCGCCGGGGATGGACGTCGCGGTCCTGGAGGCGGCAGCCACCGAAGGGTGACGCGAACTTGCGAGCGCTTCGCGTGTCGCCGGTACGGGGACGGACGGCGAGAGGCCCGTCCGTCCCCGGTGCGTGGGTCGGTGACGTGTCACGGGGGCACGGCACCGATCCGGCGTCAGCTCCAGTCGGTCCCGGCGGGGATCCGGAACGTGGTGTTGATCCGGTTGAAGAAGTTGGTGATCGCCACCATCAGCACCAGCGACCCGAGCTGCCGTTCGTCGTAGTGCCGGGCCGCCGCGTCCCAGATCTCGTCGGTGACCGCGCCGGGACGGTCCGCCAGCCGGGTCGCGGCCTCGGCGAGCGCCAGCGCGGCCCGCTGCGCGTCGTCGAAGACCGGGTTCTCGTACCAGGTGGCGACGGCGAGCAGCGTGCCGGTGTCGATCCCGGCCCTGGCCGCGCTCGCGACGCCCGCGTCGGCGCAGGCGCTGCAGCCGTTGATCTGGCTCACCCGCAGATGCACCAGCTCCAGCGTCTCCTTCGGGACGCCGCCGGAGTACACCTCCTTGAAGATGTGCTGGACGCCCTTGGTGATGTCCGGTCCGCCGGCCGTGTTCTTGATGCGTGCCGTCATGGTTCCTCCGCGTCGGGATGTTCTGTGCCCCCACGACGTCCCGGTCCGCCGGAAGGTAACGCGGGGCGGCCGGTTACCTTTCCGGGGTGCGGCACGTCGTGGTGGTGACACCGCCGCACGCCGAGGAGAACAGTGACCGACCAGGACGGCCTCGCCGCCGAGTTCGAGACCCACCGCCCCTACCTCCACACGATCGCGTTCCGCATGCTCGGCTCGCACGCCGACGCCGACGACGCCGTCCAGGAGGCCTGGCTGCGGCTCGCGCGGACGGGACGCGGCGACATCGATGAACTGCGCGGCTGGCTCACCACGGTGACCGGCAGGATCTGCCTGGACGCGCTGCGGCGGCGCGGCGTGCGCGGCGAGCAGCCGCTCGAACTCCATATCGGCGCGCTGCCGTCCGGGATTCCGGGAGACGCGGGCGTCGATCCGGAGGAGGAGGCCGTCCTCGCCGACTCGGTGGGACTGGCGCTGTACGTCGTGATGGACGCCCTGACGCCGGCGGAGCGCGTGTCGTTCGTGCTGCACGACGTCTTCGACGTTCCGTTCGACGCGATCGCGGCCGTCCTCGGGCGGAGCACCGCGGCCACCAAGATGCTCGCCAGCCGCGCGCGGGGGCGGCTGCGCTCGGGCACGTCCGCGTCCGACTCGCACGCCGCGGCGCGGGAGGTCATCGACGCGTTCCTCGCGGCGGCGGGCCGCGGGGACGTCGCGGGGCTGCTCGACGCGCTGGCCCCGGAGGTCGAGCTGCGGACGGAGGGCCGGGGAGGTCTGGCCGTCGTCCGCGGCGCGCGGGAGGTGGCCGCGCAGGCGACGCGGTTCGCGAATCCGGACGCCGTGGCGCACCCGGCCCTCGTGGACGGGGTTCCGGGCGTCCTCATCACCATCGGAGGGCGGCCGGTCACGGTGCTGGCGTTCACGGTCGCGGACGGCGCGGTCACCGCGATCCGCGGTCTGACCTCGCCGGCCCGGCTCGGTCAGATCGTCCCCTCGTGGGTGGCCTGACCGGCGGTGCCCCGTCGCCCCGCGCGTCAACCGGGCGGGTTCCCGAACACGGCGCGGACGGTGCGTCCCTGCTCACCGCCCGTCCAGGACCAGCGGGCGGCCAGGGCGTCCACGGTGAGCAGACCCCGACCGCACTCCTCCAGACGCGCCAGGTCTCCCGGCACGCACGGCCGGCGCAGCCGGGGCACCGACGTCCCGCCCTGGTCGGCGACCCCGACGATCACCTGGCGCGGGTCCTGGCTCAGCTCGACGGTGAAGCAGCCGCCGTCCTCCCCCGAGCGGGTGTGCCGCACGGCGTTGACCGCCAGTTCGTCCAGCACGAGCAGGATGTCGTCCAGCATCGGGCAGCCGTGCAGGAGCTGCGCGGCGAACGCGCGGGCCGCCTTGGCCTGCACCGGGTCGCCGGGGAACGTCCGCCGCCAGTACATGGGCGCGGCCGACGTGGCGGGGACGGGAGTGGTGAGCAACATCGATCACCTCGCGGGGACGGGGCCGTCGCCTGTCCCGACGGTTCGGACGCCTCTCATCGTCACCATCGGTCACCCCATCGATACCGGATTTTCGCCGCCCGCACAGCCGAACCCGCAGGTCACGCCCCTCAAACCCGGTGCGATGCGAGGGAAGCGGAGCCGGGAGGCCACCCGATCCCGCCCCGGTTCACGCCCGTTCCCTCAGGAAAAGGAAAAACGCGGCCCTGCCGAAATCGGCGAGGGCCACGCTTCATCTATGGGATCACGTCATGAAGATCGTCACGATCGAGACGACGTGCAGCAGTGCCGGCAGCACTCGACCTCCTCTCCACAAGACGGGCTTTTCCCGCCAACGCGGGCTACTCCCCCGAACTCCGGCGACTCTACACAAGATCGAAGCGAGGGCGCACCTTGATCGACGATCTCGCTCGGGCGGACTTTTACCAACCGGTAAGTAAGAACCGGGCTATCGAAGAATGTTTCGACTCAGGCGTGGGAGGAGGCGTCGGTGCCGCCTTCGAGTTGGGCTCGGACGGCGTCGGCCGGCGGGAGGCCGAGAGCGGTGAAGAGCTGGAGGGACCGCCGAAGGAAAGGACGCGCCGCCACTTCTCCGTGCAATACGGCCTTAACCGAACCAATCCCCCATAGCGCCCAGGCTTCCTGGTTGGCGTCCCCGACGGAGCGGGCCAGGTCGCGGGCCTCCTCGAAAGCGGTGAGCGCCGCGGACGCACGACCCGCCCGGTGGTGCGTGCGCGCGAGGCCCAGGAGTGCCCGGACCTGCTGGAACGGTTCACGGATGTCGCGGGCCAGTTGCAGCGCCTTGTTGAGGTGCAGGAGGGCCTCGCCGTCCCGCCCGGCGGCGTTCGCATAGTGCTCGCCGAGGTTGACCAGGCAGTCGGCCTCTCCCCGGCGGTCCCCTATCTCGGAATAGATCGCCAGGGCGTCGCGGTAGTTCACGAGGGCTTCGTCGTATCGGCCGAGCTTGTCGTACACCCTGCCGAAATTGTGCAGCAGATTGGCCCGGTGCTGCCTACTCAGTCCGGCCATGTTTCCGATGCGCTGAAAATAGGACAGTGCTGCCCGCGGGCGCTCGAAGGTGATTTCCAGTTCAGCGAGATTGTTGAGCGTTTTCCTTTCCCCGACCCTGTCACCGGCGGCCTCGTGCAGTTTCAAAGCCTCCCGCAGAAGTCCGACGGCCTCCGCGTAGCGCCCTTGATGGAATCTGACGATGGCGGCGTGGTCCAGAGTCGTCGCTTCGCCGCTCTGGTCGCCCAGAGAGCGTCGCAGTCGCAGCGCCTGCTCGAAATATCCGGACGCGACATCGAATTCCGAGCGGGTCCAGTGGATGAGGCCGAGTTGGTCCAGGACCCCCGCGGTGCCCTCCTCGTCCCCGAGGCGCTGGTGGATGCGGAGGGCTTCGGCGGCCGATTCCAGAGCTGCGGGCTGGTCGCCCGTCCGCCACTGGGTCCTGGCCAGGTGAGCCAGGGCGCGCGCGGTGCCGGCGTCGTCCCCCTGGGCCCGCCGGGCGCGGACGGCGGCGCGGTGGACGTGCAGCGCGTCGTCCCAGCGTCCGGACTCCTCCAGGTGGTCGGCCAGCGCGTCGCCGAACCGGCCGGTGTAGTCGTCGAGGCCGTGCGCGGCGCTGTAGGCGGTCACCGGGACGAGGTTGCCGGACTCCTCCTCCAGCCGCGTCCGGTCGGCGCTCTCGGCGAGGGCGAGGTAGTGGCCGAGGAGGCGGCGCACCGAGCCGGGCACCGCGGGCGGCGGGGGCGGGTCGGCGAGCTCCTGCGCGTACTCGTGGAGCAGGTCGTGGAAGCGGTGGTGGCCGCGCTCGGTCTCGGCCAGCAGGTGGTGGTCGGCCAGTTCCTCCAGCACCGCCTCCGCGCGGGTCTGCGGCATGTTCAGCAGCGCGCCCGCCGCCTCGGCGGTGATGGTCGGGCCGGGGTGCAGGGAGAGCAGCCGGAAGGCGTCCTGCAGGGGGCGGGGCAGGCCCTCGAAGGACAGTTCGAACGCGGTGCGCAGGCGCCGGTCCTCGGCCCGGATCTCGGCCAGCCGGCCGGGGCGGGCGCGCAGGCGGCGGGCGAGGTCGGCGACCGTCCAGCGGGCGCGGTGGCGCAGCCGGTTGCCGGTCAGCTGCAGGGCCAGCGGGAGGTGGCCGCAGAGCCGGACGATCTCGGCCACCTCGGGGCCGGACGGCGCGAGGTCGGTGCCGCTGACCCGGACGAACAGCGCGGCGGCCTCGTCCGGCGGGAGGACGTCCAGGGGCAGCGGACGGGCGTCGTCGAGCCCGGCCAGGGCGCGCCTGCCGGTCGCGATGACCAGGCAGCCCGCGCCGCCGGGCAGCAGCGGGTTCACCTGGGCGACGCCGAGCGCGTCGTCCAGCACGACCAGGACGCGGCGGTGGGCCAGCCGGGATCGCCAGAGCTCCGAGCGGCCGTCGGTGTCGGCGGGCACAAGGTCCGGTTCGACGCCGATCTTGCGCAGCAGCGTGCCGAGGGCCTCGGCCGGGTCGGCGGGGCGGCGGTCCCGGCTGTGCCCGTACAGGTGGAGGAAGAGGCAGCCGTCGGGGTACCGGGCGGCGATCCGGTGGGCGAGGTGGACGGCCAGGGTGGTCTTGCCGACGCCCGGCATGCCGTCGATCGCGATGACCGAGACGCTGTCGTCGTCGGCGAGGGCGAGCAGGGCCTCCATCTCGCGCCGGCGTCCGGTGAAGGTGCCGACGTCGCGGGGCAGGTCGTTGACGGGCGCCGGGGACCGCGAGGCCACGGACGCGGCGGACGAGGCCGGCGGGTCGAGCGCGGGGTCCCCGGCGAGGATCCGCCGGTGCAGTTCGCGGAGCGCGGTCCCGGGGGCGACGCCGAGGCGCTCGTCCAGCCGCCGGCGGGCGTTCTCGTATTCGGCGAGCGCTTCTCCGGAACGTCCGCAACGGTGCAGGGCGAGCATCAGCAGCGCGACGGGGCGTTCATTCTCCGGGTTCGCGGCGACCAGTTCCGGGACTTCCCCCGCGACTTCTTCATGGCGGCCGAGTTCGAGAATGAGTTCGAATCTCTCAATGGCAGAGCGGAGCAGTTCCTCGGCGAGCCTCCGGCGCGTCCGGGCGGCCCAGTCCCCCGAGACGTTCTGCAGGGGCGTGCCCGAGACCAGCCGCTCGGCGTCGGCGAGAACCCGCGCCGCCTCCGCGCGCTCGCCGTGCCCGGCCAGCGCGCGGGCCTGCTTCCGCAGCTCCGAGAAGCGGCGGTAGTCGACATCGTCGGCGCCGGCGTCCAGCAGGTAGGCGCCTGGGGCGCGGGTCAGGCGGTCGCGGGCGTCGGGGCGCGCGAGCTGGTGCCGGAGCCGGGCGATCGAGGGGTAGAGCAGGTTCCGGGCGTTCGGCGGCGGCTCGCCGTCCCAGATCCGGCCGATGAGGGTCTCGGTCCGCACCGGCCGGTCGCCGGCCAGCAGGAGCGAGGCGAGAATGATCCGCTCCTTCGCCCACACGCGCGGGACCGCCCTGCCCGCCACCCGGGCCTCCACCGGGCCGAGAATTCGGAATTCCATCCGCGCTCCCTGCGGAAGTTTTCCTGGGGTGGCCTTTTGACATTCGGATCATTTCATTGTCAAGCGCCGGGGACCAGAAGCAAGCCCTTTGTTCCCTGGCCACTTCGGGCCGCTTCCGCGCCGTCCGCCGCAAGCGTCCCCGCAAGGTACGCCGCAAGGTGCATTCCGGACTATCAGCGCGGGGTCGTACAAAGTGGGCGGTGGTGGAGCCGCCCGGAAGGGGGTTCGGAGCCAGATGTCCGACAGCGAGTGGCGTCCGTTCCCGGTCGGGATGGACGCCGGCCGGTGGGTGACCCGGAGTGGATGCAAGACGCTGCTGGTGGTGGTGCACACCGTGACGTCCGGGCAGCGGCTGCTGTCCGCCGCGCGGCTGGTGGAGAACGACCTGCGGGTGCAGGTCGTGTTCACCCGGGGGCCCGACGCGTTCGGCGCGGGCGTGGACGAGTTCCTCGACGGGATCGGCGCGGCCCGCGTGCCGTGGCGGCAGGCGGTGCGGACCGAGTTCGACCTCGCGCTCGCGGCCGGCTACGGCGGCCTGGCCGAGCTGCACGCCCCCGTCGTCGTCATGCCGCACGGGATCGGCCACACCAAGCTGGTCCGGCGGGGGGTGGGCCGCGCGGTGGGCGAGCGGGTGGCCTACGGGCTGGACCCGCAGCGCCTCGTCCGGGACGGCACGCTGGTCCCCGCCGCGCTGGTGCTGCCGCACGAGGACGACCTGGCCGCGCTCGGCCGGTCCTGCCCGGAGGCGGTGCCCGCGGCGCACGTCGTGGGCGACCCGAGCTTCGACGTGCTGGCGGCCAGCCTGGCGCGGCGCTCCTCCTACCAGGTGGCGCTGGGCGCGGGCGACGGCCGCAAGCTGGTGGTGGTGTGCTCGACCTGGGGCCCGAAGTCGCTGCTCGGACGGCGTCCCGACCTGTGGTCGCGGCTGCTGGACGAGCTTCCCGAGGACGAGTACCAGGTGGTCACGCTCCTGCACCCGCACGTGTGGGCCGCGCACGGCTCCTTCCAGGTGCGGACGTGGCTCGCCGGCCGGCTGAGACGCGGGCTGAGCCTGGTGCCGCCGGAGGCGGACTGGATCGCGGTGCTCGCCGCCGCGGACTGGATCGTCGGCGACCAGGGCTCGGCGACCGTGTACGGCGCGGCGGCCGGGGTGCCGGTCCTGCTCGGCAGCTACGCGGCCGGCGAGGTCGCGCCCGGCTCGGCGGCGGCCAGGCTGGCCGAGGTCGTGCCCCGGATCGGGCGGGCCTCGCTCACCCGCCAGCTCGCGCAGGCCGCCGAGGGCTTCTCCGCCGACCGGCACCGCGACGTCGTCGCGCGCATCACCTCCCGGCCCGGCCGGTTCGACCGGCTGATGCGCCGCCTCGTCTACCGGCGGCTGCGCCTGCCGCAGCCGCCGACCATCGCGGGGACGCCGCCCGCCGACCCGCCCTTCCTGACCCGGTGAACGGGGACGACATGAACGATCTGGTGATGCTGGTCCGGACCTACGAGCCGGACCGTCCGCTGCGCGTCTGCCGCGCGCCCCACCCGCCCGCGCGCGGCACGACGGCCGTCCTGG
>NZ_QURH01000162.1 GCF_003428695.1 Actinomadura logoneensis | reverse complement strand
CGCGCTGCTCGACCAGGGCACCCGCATCGCCGCGCGCCTCGACGCCCCGCCGGCGCCGCACGTGCCGCCCGCGCAGCCGCCGTACGGCGGCGGTCAGCAGATCACCCCGCCGCCCATGCCGCTGCACCAGGGCGGATACCAGGGGCAGGGCGGGTACCAGGGCGGCGGCTACCAGGGCCAGGGCGGTTACCCGGGGCAGGGCGGCGCCGGTCCGGTGACCCCGCCGCCGCAGCCGATCACCCCTCCGCCCATGGCGATGTACCAGGGCGCCCCGCCGCAGCAGGGCCAGCGACCGCCGGCCTACGCGCCGACCGGTCCGCAGGGTCAGCTCCCGCCGCCGACGTACGCGCCGCCGAAGTCGGGCGGGTCGAACGCGCCGCTCGCGATCGGCATCGGATGCGGCGTGCTCGCGCTCGTCGCGATCATCGTCGTGGTGATCGCCGTGATCGCCTCCAACGGCGACGACCCGACGCCCCGCCCGACGTTCAGCGTCCCGTCGTACACGCCGTACTCCGGGTCGTCGGGCAGCGCGGGCGCCACCGGCATCATCGGCGTGTGGTCGGGGTCGGCGCAGCAGCCCGGGGTGGCCAACACCGCCCGGCGCAACTTCACCGCGAAGTTCTCGATCATCAACTCGTCGGGGATGGCCACCTACACCTACCCGGACGGCAAGGACACCTGCTACACGCGGCTGTCGGCGATCTCCGGCACCGCGTCCTCGGGCAAGGTGGTGTACCGGGAGACCCCGAGCATCAGCGACACCTCCAAGTGCGCCGCCGGGTACGTGACCTTCTACCCGACCACCGGCGACTTCCTGAAGCTGAAGACGATGCGGTGGGACTGGCGGGAGAACCTCAGCGACTCCAGCCCCGAGGCGTTCGGCACCGTCAGCAAGTGACCGGCCTCCGCGCCGGGTGAGCAGCCTCCGCGCCGGATGACCGGCACGGAGGCTGCGGAACAGACGAGCGGTGGGCGACCCGGCTTCGGCCGGATCCCCACCGCTCGTTCACTTTCCGGAACACGCTCCCCGCGCCGCCGTGCCCGATCCATCGGACAGGTTCTGCCATGCCGGCAGAGCCGCCGGGACGTACGGCCGCATATGCGCCATCTCTGCCCCCCGCCGTCCGCGATCATGGGCGGCATGGACGTGCGACGCGTGGAAAGCGACGGGATCGAGCTGGCCGTCCGGGACTTCGGAGGGCCCGGGCCCGTCCTGCTGGCCCTGCACGGCCACTTCGGCCACGGCGGCGTCTTCGCGCCCCTCGCCGAGGCGCTGGCCGGACGCTACCGGGTGGTGGCCCCCGACCAGCGCTCGCACGGACTCTCCGCCCACGGCGGCCTGCTGACACCCGACGCCTACGTCGCCGACGCGGCGACGGTCATCGACGCCCTCGGAACCGGCCCCGTCGCCGTCCTGGGGCACTCCATGGGCGCCGCCGTCGCCTTCACGCTGACCGCGCGGCGCCCCTCCCTGGTGTCGGCACTGATCAATGTCGACATGACCGTCCTCAACACCGAACCCGAGACCCGTCCCGTCCTGGACGTCTCGGACTGGCCCCGCCGCGCCCCGTCCCGCGACGCCCTGCGCGAGGCCGTCGAGGCGCACGGCATCCCGGACGCCTCGTACTTCATGGACAGCGCCGCCGAGTTCGAGGACGGCTGGGGCTTCCTGTTCGACCTGGACGAGCTGATGGCCTCCCAGCGGGCCCTGGTCGGCGACCACTCGCAGGCATGGCGCGCGTCCGCCCGAGGCGGCCGGCCGGCGCTCCTCCTGCGCGGCGGCGAGACGTTCATGCTCTCCGAGCCGACGGCGCACCGCATGGTGGCCGAACGGCCGGGCACGACCCTGGTCGAGATGCCCGGCTGCGGCCACTGGCTGTACTCCGACGCCCCCGAAGCCTTCGCCAGGGAGGTGGGCGACTTCCTGGACCGCCACCCGTGGTGACCCGCAGGCGCACCGACCGCGGTCACCCTTCCGGCGCGGCGCCGAACCTCCGAGGCCGCCGGCCGATCGGTGGGACGACGACGCCGCGATCATCGCGGACCGTCATGGCGCGAACGAGGGGCCGGGCTCAGGTGAGGGGCAGGCGGACGGTGATCACCAGGCCGCCGCCCTGGCGGGGCGCGGCGTAGACGCGGCCCCGGTGGGCCACCACCACCGACCGGACGATCGACAGCCCGAGCCCCGCGCCCTTGGCGGACTCCAGCCGGTCGGCGTTCAGCCGCCGGAACGGCTCGAACAGCCGCTCGATCTCGTACGCCGGGACGACCGGGCCGGTGTTCTCGACCTGGACGGTCGCGTACCCCGTCAGCACGCCGGTGCGGACCCAGACCTCGCCGCCGTCGGAGTTGTGCTTGATCGCGTTGTCCACCAGGTTGCCGACCAGGTGCTCCAGCAGGACCGGGTCGCCGAGCGTCGTGCCGCTGGTCAGCTCGCGGTGCACGGTCACCTCGTTCGGCTGCTCGCGGCGCTCCAGGTTCGTCAGCACGGTCGCGGCGACCTCCGACAGGTCGACCGGGGTGCGCGTGGTCAGCTCGCGCTCGCTGCGGGCGAGCAGCAGCAGGCCCTCGATGAGCCGTTCGTGCCGGGCGTTGTTGGCCAGCAGCGTCCGGCCGACCGTCCGCAGGTCGTCGGAGACCTCCGGATCGGTGAGCGCGACCTCCAGCAGCGTCCGGTTGATCGCCAGCGGGGTGCGCAGCTCGTGCGAGGCGTTGCCGACGAACCGGCGCTGCGCGTCGAACGCGTCGCCGAGCCGCGCCAGCATCGCGTCGAAGGTGTCGGCGAGCTCCTTGATCTCGTCCTCGGGGCCGTCCAGCGCGATCCGCTCGTGCAGGGTGGACTCCGACAGGCGGCGCGCGGTCGCGGTGACCCGCTGCAGCGGGGACAGCGCACGGTCGGCGACGAAGTAGCCCATCACGACCGCGATGATCCCGACACCGAGCAGCGCCAGCAGCGAGCGGATCAGCATCCGCCGCATGGCCAGGTCGCGGATCGCCTCGGACGAGATGTAGCTGCCGTCCGGGTAGCGGATGCCGGTGCCCGCCGGGAACACCGAGTCGAGCACCGACCGCAGCAGCAGGTAGGTGACGAACAGCAGCAGCATCCCGGCCAGGAAGAACAGCGCGCCGTACAGGACGGTCAGCCGCAGGCGGACGCTGATCCGGTTCGGCAGGGAGCGTAGGTCGGCCAGGAGCGAGGAGCCCTCGCCGCGGCCCTCGGCGGGCCGGTCGCCGGGCATGGCGAACGACCCGGTCGTCACCACCCCGACATGACCGCCGTTGGCCCCCGTCTCACCGGTACCCGCCGGGCCGCCCGGACCCGCCGAGCCGCCCGGACCCGCCGGGCCGCCGGGCCTGCCGTCGTGCCCGGGAGGGCGTCCGGCGGGCGCGGACGCCTCGTTCCTGCCAGGGGACGTCTCGTCCCGGCCGGGCTCGGGCGCGCTCACAGCCGGTACCCCACGCCGGGGACGGTCTCGATGACCGGCGGATCGCCCAGCTTCTTGCGCAGCGTCATCATCGTCACCCGCACGACGTTGGTGAACGGGTCGATGTGCTCGTCCCACGCCTTCTCGAGGAGCTGCTCGGAGCTGACGACCGCGCCCTGCGCGCCCATCAGCACCTCCAGGACCGCGAACTCCTTGCGGGTCAGCTCGATCGGCCGGCCGTCGCGGGTGACCTCCCGGCGGGACGGGTCGAGGGTGATCCCCGAGCGCTCCAGCACGGGCGGCAGCGGCGCGGACGCGCGCCGGCCGAGCGCCCGCACCCGCGCGACCAGCTCGGTGAACGCGAACGGCTTGGGCAGGTAGTCGTCGGCGCCGATGGACAGGCCCTCGACGCGCTGGTCGAGCTCGCCCGCCGCCGTCAGCATCAGGATGCGGGCCGGGTAGCGCTGCGCGACCAGCTGCTTGCACACGTCGTCCCCGTGCACCCTGGGCAGGTCGCGGTCGAGCACGATGACGTCGTACTCGTTGACGCCGGCGCGCTCCAGCGCGCCCGCCCCGTCGTAGGCCACGTCCACCGCCAGCGCCTCGCGGCGCAGGCCCGTGGCGATGGCGTCGGCGAGCACCCGCTCGTCCTCGACGACCAGAACCCTCACGAACTCCCCCTCGATGTGCGTTCTCGCACTGCCCCTCCGGTATGCCACAGGGCTCGTAAGAGCCTCGTAAGGGGCCCGCCGGGACCGGACGGTGCCGCCCCGGCCACACGGCGCATTCGCGCTCGGAAACAGGTTTGAGTCAAGCGTAGGCGTGGGTAGGGACGGTCCGATCCGGGAGGAGGCCCATGGGCGAGCTGTCACGCCAGATCCAGCAGCGTCTCGACAACGCTTACGAGTCGCTGCGCCACGCCCACGCAGAAGGCGACATCTACCTGGTGGACATCAGCCAGGAGGAGATCAAGGAACTGCGCCGGATCGCAGCGAACAACGACATCGGTATCGACGCACCCCGGTGCGACTAGCCCCCGGTTCGCAAGCCCCCGCTGCGTGAGCGCACGAAGGCCCCGGACACCCCCGCGTCCGGGGCCTGCCTTCTGCGTCAGTCCCTGGCGGGGTCCAGGGGCTCCAGGACGGCGTGCAGGGCGTCGAACAGGTCGGGGGCGGCGGCCACGCACAGCTCGGGGCTCACGGGCGCTCCAGCGAGCCCCTGGACGCGTCCGCCGGCCTCCTCGACGATGAGCGCGCCCGCCGCGACGTCCCACGCCTGGACGCCGCGCTCGTAGTACGCGTCGACGCGTCCGGCGGCCAGGGAGCAGAGGTCGACGCAGCAGGAGCCGCCGCGCCGGATGTCGCGCACGCGCGGCAGGACGCCCGCCAGCACCTCGGCCTGGCGGGCGCGCCGCTCCGGGAAGTAGCCGAAGCCGGTGGCGACCAGGGCGCGGTCGAGCGGGACCCCCGTGTTGACCCGCAGCTCGCGGACGCCGGACGCGGTGTGCAGCAGCGCTCCCCCGCCCCGGACGGCCGTGTAGGTCTCGCCCCGGCGCGGCATCTCCACCACCCCGGCGACGGTCACGCCGTCCACCTCGGCGGCGATGCTGACCGCCCAGTCCGGCAGGTCGTAGAGGTAGTTCACGGTGCCGTCGATCGGGTCGACGACCCACCGGACGCCGCTGTCGCCGCCGCTGGAGCCGCCCTCCTCGCCGAGGAACGCGTCGCGCGGCCGGGCCGCGCGGACCCGCTCGGTGATCAGCCGCTCGGACGCCCGGTCCATCTCGGTGACCACGTCGGTCGGGCTGGACTTGGTGGCGGCGACGCCGAGGTCGGCGGGCCGCTTGTCCACCAGCATCCGGCCGGCCTCGCGGGCCGTCTCCAGGGCGAGTTCCAGCAGCTCGGACGGGTCGGTCATCGGCATTCTCCACAGGTGTCGGGGCGGGGTCCGAGCGAGCCGAGCGCGGGACGGTCCGTCCCGGCGCGCTCCTGCACGAGCTCGCGGACCATGCTGACGAACCGGGGGTGCGTCCCGGGCGTGGCGGCGCGGCGGAAGGTCAGGCCGAGCTCGTCGGCGGTCCCGGCGGCCTCCACGTCGAGGTCGTACTTGACCTCCATGTGGTCGGAGACGAACCCGATCGGCACGTTCACCACGGCCCGAACTCCGGCGGCGTGCAGGTCCTCCAGGTGGTCGCCGATGTCGGGCTCCAGCCACGGCTGGGTGGGCGGGCCGCTGCGGCTCTGGTAGACGAGCCTCCAGGGACGTCCGGGCGCGGCGTGCTCGGCCACGTAGGCGGAGACGTCCTCCAGTTGCGCCTGGTACAGCTCGCGGCCCGGCTGGGAGAGCGGGACGCTGTGCGCGCTGAACACCAGGTGCGCGCCGTCCCGGAGATCGTCCGGGAGGTCGGCCAGCGCGGCGCGCGCGGCCTCCACGAACGGCTCCACGAAGCCGGGGTGGTTGTAGTAGACCCGCAGCTTGTCGATCTCGGGCGCGCCGGGCACCTCGGCCCGGGCGCGCTCGATGTCCTGCGCGTACTGGCCGCAGCAGGAGTAGCCGTCGTAGGCGGACGTGACGAACGCGGCGGCGCGCCGGACGCCGTCGTCCGTCATCCGCCGGACGGTGTCGGTGAGGTAGGGGTCCCAGTTGCGGTTCCCCCAGTAGACGGGGAGGTCCGCGAGGCCGTGCGCGGCGAGGTCCGCCTCGACCGCCGCCTTCAGCTCGCGGCACTGCCCGTTGATCGGGCTGACGCCGCCGAACAGGTGGTAGTGCTCGCCGACCTTCGCGAGCCGTTCGCGCGGGATCCCCCGCCCGCGCGTGACGTTCTCCAAGAACGGGATCACGTCGTCCGGGCCCTCGGGGCCGCCGAACGAGATCAGCAGCAGCGCGTCATAGCCCGCCGTCGTCGCCTGGCTCATGTCTCCAATCCAACCAGGCGACGCCAAACGCCCCCGCCCGCCCCCCTTCACCGACCCCCTGCCGAGCTCGGGAAACGGGGCGGAGAGTCCGGACCGATCGTGCGGCAGCGTCTCACCGATCATGCGGCAGGGCCTACTTGTACTGGGCGGCGTACGCGCGGGCCAGGGCGAGGACCTTCTGGACGTACCAGTCGGCGTGGTTGTAGGCGAAGATCGCCCGGTAGAGCGACCGGCCGCCCCCGCCCGCTCCGCTGGCCCGGTAGAGCGACCGGCCGCCCCCGCCCGCTCCGCTGGCGCACAGGTACTTGGCGGCGGCGGGGATTGCGTCGTAGGGGTTCATGATGTCGGCCTTGCCGTCGCCGTCGCCGTCCACGCCGTAGATCGCCCACGTGGCCGGCATGAACTGCATCGGCCCGAGGGCGCCCGCGCTGGACCGGCCGGGGTTGCGGCCGTGGTCGCTCTCGACCTGCCCGATCGCGGCGAGGACCGTCCAGGACAGGCCGGGGCAGGTGGTGGCGGCCCGGCGGTAGAGGTCGAGGTAGCTGCCGGCCCGGCCGCCCTGGCCGGACGGCTGGTACTTGCTCTCGTGCAGGTTCACCGCGTTCGCGCCCGTGCCGAGGACCTTCTTCACCTGCCCGGCGAGCTTGACCGGGTCCGCGCCGGGGGCGTTCACCAGCACGGCGATGTCGTCCACCAGGCCCATGGCGGTGCCGGACTTCCGGCTGACCAGCATGTCGATGCCGGGCAGGCCGAGGTTCCCGGACCCGCCGAGCACCAGGTTCGGGACCGTCCGGCCGACGACGGGGTACTGGTAGCCGCGGCTGAGCTGGAGCTGTTCGGCGGCGTTGGCCGACACCACGAACTGCTCGGCGGCCAGGGCGTTCCACAGGTCGGCGCGCTTGGCGGTGCCGGGCGGCGTCCAGGACCGGAACGCGGACGGGTCGACGGCGAACGCGTTGACCTGCCGTCCCTGGAGCTGGACGGCGCCGCCGGCCACCGCGATCACGTCCTTGACGCGGCCCAGTTTCCGGATCCTGCCGACCTGCGCGCGGCTGATCGTCGTCCCGCCCACGGCCAGGACGTCCGGCGGGACGACGCGGCGCAGCGGGGCGACCTGCCCGGCGGCGGTGTCGAGGTTGGTCACCGGTCCGTTGCGCAGCGGGTCGGGCTGGGTGGCGACGGTGGTGCCGCCCCGCGCGTGCCCGGGCTCCTTCACCGTCAGCGCTCCGTAGACGCCGCCGGCGAGGCTTCCGGCGACCAGCACCCCGACGCAGGCCGCCGCGAGGCCCGGCCGCCGGCGCCTCGGCGGCC
>NZ_QURH01000163.1 GCF_003428695.1 Actinomadura logoneensis | reverse complement strand
GCCCCGCGACCGGCTCGGCGGACGCGCGCGCGCAAGGCCCGGCGGACGGCTCGGGGGCCGAGGGCGGGACGGGGAGCGGGCGGCGGTCGCCGGGGCGGCCCACCGGACGGACCGACACCCGCGAGCAGATCCTCGCCGCCGCCCGCGAGATGTTCGCCGACAAGGGGTTCGACGGCGCGTCGCTGCGCGCCATCGCGCGCGCGGCCGGGGTCGATCCGGCGCTCGTGCACCACTACTTCGGCAACAAGGAGGGCGTGTTCGTCGCGGCGATGCGCTTCCCGGTGAACCCGGCCGAGCTGCTGCCGAAGGTCATGTCGGCCGAGCCCGGACGGGTGGGCGAGCAGTTCGCCCGCGAGTTCATCGCCATCTGGGACGATCCGGACAAGCGCGCCCCCATCGTCGCCATGCTCCGCACCGCGATGACCAACGAGCGGGCCGCCGCGCTGATGCGCGAGTTCGTCACCTCCGCGCTGCTGGACCGGGTGGCCGCCGCCCGCGACGTCCCGCTGCTGCGGCTGCAGGCGGCGGTCGGCCAGCTCGTCGGCGTGATGATCGTGCGGCACGTGATCCGGGTGGAGCCGCTGGCGTCCGCCTCGCCGGAGGAGCTGGTCGAGCTGCTCGCCCCCACGCTCCAGCGCTACATCGACGGCTCCTGACGCCGAACCTCCCTCCCCGCACCCCAGCACCGGACGGCGCCGCCGGACGGCGCCGCGCGGGGCCGTCCGCGGTCCTTGACCCCGGCTGCTCGCGGGCGTAAATTCAACACATGATGAGTTCTGCGCCGGCCGTCCGGGTCGCGGGCCTACGGGTCGACCGCGGCGGCAAGCCCGTGCTCCGCGACGTCTCCTTCGAGGCGCCGCGCGGATCGGTCCTCGGCCTCATCGGGCCGAGCGGCTGCGGCAAGACCACCCTCATGCGCTGCCTGGTCGGCGTGCAGATCGTGCGGGGCGGGACGGTCACCGTCCTCGGCGAGCCGGCCGGATCGCCGGGCCTGCGCCGCCGGGTCGGGTACTCGACGCAGACCCCGGCCGTCTACGCCGACCTGTCCGTCCGGGAGAACATGCGGTACTTCGCCGCCGTCCTCGGCGCGCCGCGCACCGACCCCGACCGGGTCATCGAGGAGGTCGGCCTCGGCGACCACCGCGACCAGGTGGTCGGGACGCTGTCCGGCGGCCAGCTGAACCGCGCGAACCTCGCCGCCGCCCTGCTCGGAGGCCCCGAGCTGCTGGTGCTGGACGAGCCGACCGTCGGACTCGACCCGCTGCTGCGCGAGGAGCTCTGGGCGCTGTTCCGGCGGCTCACCGACCGCGGCACGACGCTGGTCGTGTCCAGCCACGTCATGGACGAGGCCGTCCGCACCGACCGGCTGCTGCTGATGCGCGAGGGCGAGATCCTCGCGGACGGCTCACCGAGCGAGCTGACCGAGCGCACCGGGACGGCCGACCTGGAGGCGGCGTTCCTGCGACTGATCCACGAGCGAGCGGAGAGCCCGGCATGAGCACCGTCCTGAGTCCGACGATCACCGTCGCCACGACCCGGCGCATCCTGTCCCAGCTCCGGCACGACCGCCGCACGCTCGGCCTGCTCGTCGGGGTGCCCAGCCTGCTGATGATCCTGCTGCGGTACGTGTTCGACGAGCCGCCGGTCTTCGACCGGATCGGGCCGATGCTGCTCGGCCTGTTCCCGTTCGTCATCATGTTCGTCGTCGCGTCCGTCGGCACGCTGCGCGAGCGCACCGGCGGCACGCTCGAACGGCTGATGACCACCCCCACCGGCAAGCTGGACTTCCTGCTCGGCTACGCCCTCGCGTTCGGGCTGCTGTCGCTGGTGCAGGTCGGCGTCGTCCTGGTGATCTCGCTGACCTGGCTCGGCCTGGACCTGAACGGCTCGGTCGGCTCGCTGGTGCTCGTCGCCGTGCTGGACGCGCTGCTCGGCATGGCCCTCGGGCTGTTCGCCAGCGCGTTCGCCCGCACCGAGTTCCAGGCCGTCCAGTTCATGCCCGCGTTCGTCCTGCCGCAGGTGCTGCTGTGCGGCCTGCTGATCCCGCGCGACAGCATGGCCACCTGGCTGCGGGTGATCTCCGACGTCCTGCCGCTGTCCTACGCGGTGGACGCGATGCAGCGGGTGTCGCGCGAGGCGTCCTTCTCCGGCGCGCTGCTGAAGGACGTCCTGGTGATCGCCGGCTTCACCCTCGGCGCGCTGGCGCTGGGCGCGGCCACCCTCCGCCGCCGCACCGCCTGAGCGACCACGGCGGCGGGGGACGGCCCGCCGCCCGGTCGGGACCACCACGACCGGACGCCAAGGCCGGGGATGCCGTGACCGGTCGGTCACGACCGGGCGGCGCAGGCCGTGATCGTTCCGCGCCGATGGGTATGACCTCGGACGATGCGGAACGGCGAGGCCGACGCCGTCCCGTTCGCCCGGAAGGACACGCTCTTGTTCCGTCACACTCTGCTGGCCGCCACCCGCAACCGCGCCGCTCGCCGGATCGTGGAGACCGCCCCCGGCACGCGCCGCATCGTCCGGCGCTTCGTGGCGGGCGAGACGACCGACGACGCCGTGGACGTCACCGCCGAGCTCGCCGGCGAGGGCCTGCTCGTCAGCCTGGACGCGCTCGGCGAGGACACCCTCGACACCGCCCAGGCCGAGGCCAACGTCCAGGACCTCGCCGACCTGCTCGGCCGCCTCGCCGAGGCCGGGCTGGCGGGCAAGGCCGAGGTGTCGCTCAAGCTCAGCGCCGTCGGCCAGGCCCTGGACGAGCCGTTCGCCCTGGAGAACGCCCGCAAGGTCTGCGCCGCCGCGCACGACGCGGGGACCACCGTCACGCTCGACATGGAGGAGCACGACACGGTCGAGTCGACCCTGCGCGTCCTCACCGAGCTGCGCCGCGAGTTCCCCGAGACGGGCGTCGCGATCCAGTCCTACCTGCGGCGTTCGGAGGAGTACTGCGCGGAGCTGGCGCACGAGGGCTCGCGCGTCCGGCTGTGCAAGGGCGCCTACAGCGCGCCGGAGTCGATCGCGTTCACCGACCGGGTCGAGATCGACAAGTCGTTCGTGCGGTGCCTGCGGGTGCTGATGGCGGGCCAGGGCTATCCGATGCTCGCCACGCACGACCCGCGCCTGATCGAGATCGGGGGCGCGCTCGCCACGCTGCACGACCGCGCGCCGTCCGACTTCGAGTACCAGATGCTCTACGGCATCCGGCCGCAGGAGCAGCGGCGGCTGGCCGGCGAGGGCGCGCGCGTCCGGATCTACGTGGCGTTCGGCCGCGAGTGGTACGCCTACTTCATGCGCCGGCTCGCCGAGAAGCCCGCCAACCTGGGGTTCCTCTTCCGGTCCATGGCCTCCAGGAGCTGACCGCGCGCTCGCTACGCTGGGAGGCGTCCTCCGGCGTCCCACGGCATAGGTGTGCAGAAATGATCGCGATTCTCGGTGCGGGCAAGATGGGCGAGGCGCTGCTGTCCGGCGTCCTGCGGGCGGGCCGCCGCCCGGCCGAGCTGAGGGCCACCGCCCGCCGCGAGGAGCGCGCCGCCCTGCTGCGCGAGCGGTACGGCGTCGAGACGATCTCCAACCGGGAGGCCGCCAAGACCGCCGACGTGCTCGTCCTGGCGGTGAAGCCGCAGGACATGGGCGCCCTGCTGGACGAGATCGGCCCGCACGTGCCGGCCGGCGCGCTGGTGGTCTCGATGGCGGCGGGCATCACCACCGGCTACGTCGAGGACCGGCTCGGCGACGGCGTCCCGGTCGTCCGGGTCATGTCGAACACGCCCGTCCACGTGGACGAGGCGATGAGCGTGATCTCGCCCGGCTCGCACGCGGGGGAGGAGCACCTCAAGCTCGCCGAGGAGCTGCTCAGCCCGGTCGGCAAGGTGCTGCGCATCCCCGAGTCGCTGCAGGACGGCGCGACCGCCCTGTCCGGCAGCGGCCCGGCGTACTTCTACTACCTGGTCGAGGCCATGGTGGACGCGGGCATCCTGCTCGGCATGCCGCGCGCCGCGGCGCTGGAGATGGTGATCCAGTCGGCCGTCGGCGCGGCCGTCATGCTGCGCGACTCCGGCGAGCACCCCGTCCTGCTGCGCGAGGCCGTCACCTCCCCGGGCGGGACGACCATCGCCGCGATCCGCGAACTGGAGAAGCACGGCGTCCGGGCCGCGGTGCTGGAGGCGATCGAGGCCGCCCGCAACCGGGGCCGCGAACTCGCCGCGGGCTGACCACCCGACGCGCGGGAGGCGGTCCGGCGTCCCGGCGGCGGTCCGGCGTCCGGGAATACCGGGGATTGAGCCGGACGGACGTCACGTACGTGTCCAAGGCATGGGATATGTGCTTCGCGTACTCGTGGCGGCCGGACTGATCGCGGACGCGGTGGTGCACTGGCGGTTCGCGCCGGAGATGAGGTTCGTGCCGGGCGGGTCGATCCACGCGGACACGCTCTTCTACGCCCAGGCGGTCGTGGCCGCGGTCGTCGCGCCGCTGGTCCTGGCCCACGCCCGCCGCTGGACGTACGCGCTGGCGCTCCTGGTCGCGGCGAGCGCCATCGGCGCCCTGCTGCTCTACTCCTACGTGGACGCCGGCGCGATCGGGCCGCTCCCGAACATGCACGACCCGGTCTGGTACGCGGAGAAGACCCAGGCGCTCGTCGGCGAGGGCGTCGCGGGGCTCGCCGCACTGGCCGGGCTGCTGACCGTCCGGCGCGGCACCCGCCCGTCCGCCGAACGACGCGTCACCGAGCCCGTCCGCTGAACCGGGCCCGTCCGCTGAACCGGGCCCGTCCGCTGAACCGGGCCCGTCCGCTGACCGCGATCGGGGGGCGCGGTCACGCCACCGCGGATTCCGGGACGGCCGGGTCGGACGCCGTGACGCGGGCGATGAACCGGGCGGCCTCGCTCATCGCGGCGCTCGCCTCCGGCAGCACCCGGTTGAGGAGCTGGAAGACGTGCATCTGGCCCGTCCAGACCTGCAGTTCGCAGTCCACGTCCGCGCGGGTCAGGGCCTCCGCGAACGCCTCGGCCTCCGGGCGCAGCACCTCCGCGCCGCCGACCTGGACGAGGAACGGCGGCGCGTCCCGCCACGGGCTGGTGAGCAGCGCGAGGCGCGGATCGTCGAACCCGCCGTGCCCCACGACCACGCGCGCCACCCGCCGGGCCGCGTGGGCGCTGATGTAGGGGTCGCGCGCGACAAGCTGCTCCTGCGTGGACAACTCGCAGGTCAGGTCCACCCAGGGGGAGAACAGGACGGTCCCGGCGGGCGTCGGCAGGCCCGTCCGCATGATCTCGCCGGTCAGCGACGCGGCCAGGTGGCCGCCCGCCGAGTCCCCGGCCAGCACGATCCCGGACGCGGGGACGCCCCGGTCCAGCAGCCACCGGTACGCGGCGACGGCGTCCTCCAGCGGCGCGGGGAACGGGTGCTCGGGCGCCATCCGGTAGTGCGGCGCCAGCACCGGCAGCCCGGTCTCGACGGCGAGCCGCGAGGTGATCGACCGATGCGTCCGCGGCGAGCACACCACGTACCCGCCGCCGTGCAGGTAGAGGATCGCGCCGTTCGGGAGCAGGCCGCGCACGCTGTCCGCGTGCACGGAGGCGCGGCTGACGACCCACTCGCCGATGACGGGCGGCGCGTCCGCGCCGGTCTCGACGCGCGGGTCGATGAGCGGGAGGACGCGGGCGCGCTGCCCCGCGCGCAGGAACACCGACGCCGCGTCCACGGTCGAGCGGGCGGCGCGCAGGCTCAGGGCATGGCCGGGGACGCGGTGGATGAACGGCCGCAACCCCAGGTAGAGGGCGCGGGAGATGGCGCGGCTGCGGATGCTGGGGCGGTGGTCGTGCGTCCACCGCTCCGGATCGGCGGCCAAGGTGCCGGTCACGGTGTCGGCCAAGGTGTCAGCCAAGGTGTCGGCCAAGGTTCCGGACGCGGTGACGGGCGCGTCGGCGGGTTCGGGAGCGGCGGGCACCGGCAGAGGGGTCACCTCCGCCGGTCCCGGGGAGGGTGACGTCGGGTCCATGAGTACCCCGCTTGTCATGTTTCGGGTGTGTTACCTAGATGCCCGCCCTCCCAGGTAGTTCACGCCACAACTTTGTTGCGCCGAAGGACGTTTCCCGAGGTGAGGTCATAGGTCCGCAGCCGCGCGATCGCGGAGGGTCGCCCCCGGGCGGCCGTCCCGGGTGGTCGCGGCGGAGCGGCGTGGCGCTACCGTGTGACCCATGACCAGCCCCGCGGCCTCCGGCAGGTGCGACCTCACGGTCTTCTGGGACGAACGGCTCACCTCCTACGACTTCGGCCCCGGGCATCCCATGAACCCCGTCCGGGTCGAGCTGACGATCGCGCTCGCCCGCGAGCTCGGCCTGCTGGACGGGCCGGGCGTGCGGGTCGAGGGGTTCGAGCCCGCGAGCGACAAGCTGCTCGGACTCGTCCACGAGGAGGCGTACGTCGCGGCCGTCCGGCACGCGGGCGAGACCGGCCTGGCCGAGCCCCGGCACGGGCTCGGCACCGAGGACAACCCGGTCTTCCTGGGCATGCACGAGGCGTCCGCGCTGGTCGCGGGCGCGTCGGTGGCCGGGGCGCGGGCCGTGTGGCACGGCGACGCCGGGCACGCGGTGAACGTGTCCGGCGGCCTGCACCACGCGCTCGCCGGGGCCGCCAGCGGCTTCTGCGTCTACAACGACCCGGCGGTCGCGATCGCCTGGCTGCTGGAGAACGGCGCGGAGCGCGTCGCCTACGTGGACGTGGACGTCCACCACGGCGACGGCGTGCAGGCGGCGTTCTACAACGATCCGCGCGTCCTGACGATCAGCCTCCACGAGACACCGCGCACGCTGTTCCCCGGCACCGGCTTCCCGAACGAGACGGGCGGCCCGGACGCGCAGGGCACCGCCGTGAACGTCGCGCTGCCGCCCGGCACCGGGGACGCGCTCTGGCTGCGGGCGTTCCACGCGACCGTCCCGTCGCTGCTGCGCGCGTTCCAGCCGCAGGTCCTCGTCAGCCAGCACGGCGCGGACACGCACGCCCTCGACCCGCTGGCCCACCTGATCCTGACCGTGGACGGCCAGCGCGCCGCGCACGCCGCGCTGCACCGGCTCGCGCACGAGGTCGCCGGCGGACGCTGGCTGGCGACCGGGGGAGGCGGCTACGAGCTGGTCCAGGTCGTGCCGCGCGCCTGGTCGCACCTGATCGCCGAGGCCGCCGGACGCCCCGTCCCGCCGGACACCGCGACCCCGGACGCCTGGCGCGAGTTCGTCCGGCTGCGCACCGACGAGATCGCGCCGCGCCGGATGACCGACGGGCACCCGACCGTCGAGTTCCGCCCCTGGTCGGACGGCATGGACCCGGCCAATCCGGTGGACCAGGCGGTCATGGCCACCCGCCGCGCGGTCTTCCCCGAGCACGGCCTCGACCCCATGCTGGACCTCTGATGGCCGACGCCCCGACCCGGGCCGAGCTGCGCGCCCACCTCGTCACGACGATGATCGCCGGGGAGGTGGCCACGCCCCGCCAGAACAACCTGCTGCACTACCGCCGGATGGCCGCCCGCAACCCGTACTACCTGTTCGGGCTGCGGCTCTCCGGGCGCTGGGACGAGCGGGACGTCCTGGCCGCGATGGTCGAGCGCTGCGGCGTCGATCCCGACCCCGGCCACCTGTACGGGGACGACACGATCGACCCGGACCTGACCCTCGACGCGCTGGAGGCGATGGGCGACCGGATCGGCCTCGCCGCGCGCCGCCGCGAGACGCTCCTGCTGGCCACCGGGCATCCAGGCAACCTCACGCCCCTCTACCAGGCGGTCTCGGAGGCGCTCACCGACCGCGGCTGCCGCGTCCTGACCCCGGCGAGCGGCTGGACGTACGAGATCGAGCGGTACGGCGAGCGGCAGACCCGGCGCGTCGTCCACACGCCCGAGGGCGTCGCGATGCTGGTGGACGACGCGGGCCGCCCGCAGCACACCCACGACGCCGCCCCGATGGAGACGATGCTGGCCGAACTCCGCGGGGGCCCGAGGGACACCGCGACGGAACCGTCCACTATCGCTTCGGACGGGTTTGCGGAGGCTAAACCTGCTTATTGGCCGGATCTGGCCATCGCCGACCACGGCTGGGCCGGGGCGGCCGGCGAGGCGGGCGTCGACACGGTCGGTTTCGCGGACTGTAACGACCCCGCGCTGTTCGCGGGCGCGGCCGAAGGAAAGATCCAGGTCGTGGTGCCTCTCGACGACGGCCTGTCGCCGCACCACTATGCCCCGATGACCGCCTTTCTCCTGGCTCGCGCGGGGCTCGCGTGAGGCGCGGACCCCGCGTTCGGCGATGACCGTGGGTCACTCCGTGTGACATCGCGTCCGTTCTGCGACGGCTGGGACCCCTGGGACCGCGTCGTTCGGCGGAGTCGCAGGTCAATGCGTGGTTCTGGGATCGGGGCGGTGATCGTTGCACGCTGGGTGCCGTCCCGATGGCGCTCCGTCCGGAACAGCAGTGTGGCCTCGGCGTCAGGTCGGGCGGTGCAAATGGGCGGAACTCCCCTCTTGCGACTGTCGGTACACGATTTACGCTGGGGGAAGTACACGTGCGTGATCAAAGTCACCCAAAGGGCCGGTGCGCGGCACGTGTGGAAGAGGGCGTCCGATGAGCTCAGGCGAGCGACCTCTGAGCGAGGTCAGGTTCCTGACCGTCGCCGAAGTGGCGGCGGTGATGCGGGTGTCCAAGATGACCGTCTACCGCCTCGTCCACTCGGGCGAACTCCCCGCGATCCGTGTGGGACGTTCGTTCCGGGTTCCCGAACAGGCCGTACACGACTATCTGCGCGACGCGTTCATCGAAGCCGGATAGCGGGGCACCCATCGGGGAAGACGACGACAAGGACGGCCGGAACCCCCCGGGTCCCGGCCGTCCTGCCTTCCCGGCCGGGACGCCCGCCGCCCGCGGTCGCGGCGGCCCCGGACCGGGCTCGCCCGCCCGGACCTGCGGATGTGTGGACCGGCGAGGAGCGGGCAGGCACTGGACGGACCCGGTTCGGCTCAGCGGTACCCTTGGGCTTCGGACCATGACGCAAGGTGGCTCGCACATCGCGGCCCCGCCCGGCGCCATGGCCCGTCTCCTGTACCGCACCCGATAGCCGAGCGAGGTCTTTGTGGGCTCTGTCATCAAGAAGCGCCGCAAGCGGATGGCCAAGAAGAAGCACCGCAAGCTGCTGAAGAAGACGCGCATCCAGCGTCGTAACAAGAAGTAAAGACGCCGGCAACACAGCCGTAAGGGGTGGGGCGCACAGTGTCCTCCATGCCCTCCACCGCGGCCCGTGTCGTCCTCGTCACGGGCGTCTCCCGTTTCCTGGGGGCGCGGGTCGCGAACACCCTCCAAGCCGACCCGGGCATCGAGCGCGTCATCGGTGTGGACACGGTTCCGCCGACGACGCCGCTGGGCCGCACCGAGTTCGTGCGGGTGGACATCCGCACGCCCGGCATCGCCAAGGTCATCTCGTCCGCCGGGGTGGACACCGTCGTCCATCTCAGCCTGGTCACCGGCCAGGCCGGACCGCGGGCCAGGGCGAAGGAGCTGAACGTCATCGGGACGATGCAGCTGCTCGCGGCCTGCCAGCGCTCGCCCGACACCCGCAGGCTGGTCGTGCGCTCCTCGGCCGCCGTGTACGGGTCCTCGCCGCGGGACCCGGCGGTCTTCACCGAGGAGGACCAGGCGGTCGAGGCGCCCGCGCACGGGTACGCCAAGGACACCGCCGAGGTCGAGCGGTACGTGCGGGGGCTGACGCGGCGGCGCTCCGACCTCACGGTCTCGGTGCTGCGCTTCGCCAACTTCCTCGGCCCGGGCGTGGACTCGCCCGTCACCCGGTACCTCACCATGCCCGTCGTCCCGACGGTGCTGGGGTTCGACCCCCGGCTCCAGTTCGTCCACCCCGACGACGGGGTCGAGGTGCTGCGCCGGATGACGCTGGAGGACCACCCCGGCTGCTTCAACGTCGCGGGCGACGGGGTGCTGCTGCTGTCGCAGGCGCTGCGCCGGGCCGGCCGGCCGCACCTCCCGGTCCCGGCCCCGTCGATCTCCGCCTTCGGCGGGCTCGGCCGCCGGTTCACCGGCTCGCCCGCGTTCTCGCCGGAACTGCTGCGCTGGCTGATGTACGGCCGGGTCCTGGACACCTCCAGGCTCGCCGCGGAGCTCTCCTGGACCCCCAAGTACGGTTCGGAGGAGGCGTTCGCCGAGTTCGTCTCCGGACTCGGCGGGCGCGGCGCCCCGCCCCACCGGCCTGCGGCCGGGGGCGGACGCGACTGACCGCTCGCGAGGGAGGAGCGACCGGCATGACCGCCCATCACCAGCGACCCTTCGACGAGCCGGACGGCGCGCGGGTCATCCCGCTCCGCCCGGACGAGCCCGCCCCTGTGCCCGACTCCACCTTCGCCTCCGCGGACGGCCCGTCCGGGCCGTCCGAGCGCAATCCGGTGGAGCGGGCCCTCGCGTCCGGCCTGTCGTTCCTGCGCCGCCGTGTGACCGGCGAGTACGAGGTCGACGAGTTCGGCTTCGACCCGGACCTGAACTCGTCCGTGCTGCTGCCGATCGCCCGCGCCCTCTACGAGCGCTGGTTCCGCGTCGAGCTGACGGGACTGGAGAACGTCCCGGCCAAGGGCGGCGCGCTGCTGGTCGCGAACCACTCCGGCACCGTCCCGCTGGACGGCATCATGCTGTCGGTCGCCACGCACGACCACCTCGACCGGCCACTGCGGCTGCTGGGCGCCGACCTCGTCTACCAGGTCCCGGTGCTGGCCCACCTGGCGCGCAAGGCCGGCCACACCCTCGCCTGCCCCGCCGACGCCGCCCGCCTGCTCGCCAAGGACGAGCTGGTCGGCGTCTTCCCCGAGGGCTTCAAGGGCATCGGCAAGCCCTACACCGAGCGGTACAAGCTCCAGCGCTTCGGCCGCGGCGGCTTCGTCGAGACCGCGCTGCGCGCCGACGTCCCGATCATCCCGTGCGCCATCGTCGGCGCCGAGGAGATCTATCCCAAGATCGCTGATCTGAAGCCGCTGGCCCGCCTGCTCGGCCTCCCGTACTTCCCGGTGACCCCGACGTTCCCGCTGCTCGGCGCCGCGGGCCTGGTCCCCCTCCCGTCCAAGTGGCTGATCCGCTTCGGCGAGCCCATGACCTTCCCCGAGCACGGCCCCGAAGCCGCCGACGACCCCATGACCGTCTTCAACCTCACCGACCACGTCCGCGAGGTCGTCCAGCAGATGCTCTACGAGACCCTGCTCCGCCGCGGCCACCCCTTCCTCTGACCCAAGCCCGAAGGGACCCTGCCCGAAGACCCGCACGCCGGGCCTCGTTCCTCGATCCCCGAGACGTTCGTGTTTCGTCTCGGTGCGCCGGTCGGGGGAGATGATCACTAGGGTCGCGGGTATGGGTGCTGCTTCTTCCGCTCCGGATCTGATCGCGTTGAGGGCCAAGGTGGCGACCGCTTCGGCGGCGGTGGCCTGGAAGGCGGTCAGGGAGCTCGTCGAGCACGGCGGCGACGACGCCCTCGAGCTGGCGGACGAGTTCGCCGCGGCGACGGACGTCCCGACCGACAAGCTGCTGAAGCTGTGGAAGAAGGCGCCCGATCCGGACGGGTTCGCGCGGTTCCTTCTGGCGCCGGCGTTCGTCCGGGAGGGGCGGGACGCGCTGGAGCTGACCAAGCGCACGTCACTGGAGGGCGTCCGGCATCTGACGAGCCTGCGGTCGCTCCGGCTGACCGGGTGCAAGAAGCTGACGGACCTCTCCGACGTGGCCGCGCTGACCGGCCTCGAAGAGCTCGACCTCGAAGGCGCCAAGGCCGTCACCGACCTGTCGCCGCTCGCGGGGCTGACGGCGCTGCGCAGGCTGAACCTCCAGGACTGCGCGGGCGTGTCGGACGTCTCCCCGCTGCTCGGGATGCGTGAGCTGCGCGAACTCAACCTGCGGAGCACCGGGGTCCGGAGCGTCGCCGGGTTCGGCACGGCGTTCCCCGAGCTCAGGGAGCTGGACCTGACCTGGTGCCACCGCGTCGAGGACGTCGCACCGTTGTCGGGGCTGCGCGAGCTGACGAAGCTGGCCCTGTACTCCAAGGGCGTCGAGTCGGTCGCGGACCTGCGCGACCTCGACGCGCTCGCCGACCTGGGGCTGCACTGCCCGCGGCTGAAGAGCCTGGACGGCCTCGACGCGCTGCCGGGGCTGCGGCGGGTCGCGCTGACCGCGTCCGACGGCCTGACCAGCCTGGACGGCCTCGGACACCATCCGGAGCTCACCGTCCTGGTCCTGCCGCAGGCGGGCCTTCCCGACCTGCGGCCGCTCGCGGATCTGCCCGCGCTCCGGCAGATCAAGATCAACGGCTACCACCGGCTCACCTCCCTGGACGGCCTGGAGGGGCACCCGTCGATCTCCCGCGTCGAGCTGGCGTCCGCCCACGGCCTGCTCGACCTCTCCGCCCTCTTCGCGATGCCCGCGCTGCGCGAGCTGGGCATCTGGAGCCTCTCCCAGCTCGACGACCTCGGCGCGTTCGCGGGTCTGCGCGGGCTGGAACGGCTGGAGATCGCCTCCATGGAGCTGCGGACCCTCGACGGCCTCGCGGACCTGCCGTCCCTGCGCAGCGTGCGGCTCGACTACTGCCTCCGCCTGGAGGACGTGAGCGCGCTCCTCGACCTCCCCGCGCTGGAGGAGGTCGAGATCAGCTACTGCCCGGCGCTCCCGTCCGCCGCTCTGGCCCCGCTCGCGGCCCGCGGCCTCCTCAAGGACTGAACGGGATCAGGACGACCTGTAGTGGTTGCGGAGGGCGATGCCCGCCGCGACACCGCCCGCCAGCGCCCCCATCCCGGCGGCGGCCGGAAGGGCGACCATGGTGACCTTGCGGCCGGTGCGGAAGTCGTGCACGGGCCAGCCGAGCTCCTTGGCGTGGGCGCGCAGGGCCGGGTCGGGGTTGACGGCGTGCGGGTGGCCGACGGCGCTGAGCATGGGCAGGTCGTTGACCGAGTCGCTGTAGGCCGAGCAGCGCGAGAGGTCCAGGCCCTCGCGCTGGGCCAGCGCGCGGATGGCCTCGGCCTTGGCGTTGCCGTGCAGCAGGTTGCCCACCAGCCGGCCGGTGTAGACGCCCGCCTCGGTCTCGGCCACGGTGCCGAGGGCGCCGGTCAGGCCGAGGCGGTGGGCGATCGTGCGGGCCACCTCGACCGGGGTCGCGGTGACCAGCCACACCTGCTGGCCCGCGTCCAGGTGCTGCAGGGCCAGCGAGCGGGTGCCGCTCCAGATCCGGTCGGCCATGACCTCGTCGTAGATCTCCTCGCTGAGCCGGACGATGTCGCTGACCTTCTGGCCGGCGACGAACGCCAGCGCCGCCTCGCGGGCGGTGGAGATGTGCTCGGCGTTCTCGGTGCCCCGGACCCGGAAGGCGGCCTGCCCCAGCGCGAACGTGGCCAGGTCGCGCAGCGTGAACAGCTTGCGGGCGGCGAGCCCGCGCGCGAAGTAGTAGATGGACGCGCCGCGCATCATCGTGTTGTCGACGTCGAAGAACGCCGCCGCGTGCCGGTCGGCCTCCGCGACGGGCCGGTGGGGCCTCGCCGCCGCTGCCGCCGCCTCGCCCGCGCTCACGTGGTCCTCGTCACCGCGCTGCCAGAAGTCGCGCTGCCAGATTCGCCGCATGACCCGAGCGTATTCAACCCGTCGCACGGTCAGCTCCGCAGGTCGTCCGGGAGCATCCGGGCGAGCGACCTGACGGCCCGGTACTGCAGCGCCTTGACCGCCCCCGTCTTCTTGCCCATGGCCACGGCCGTCTCCGCGACCGAGAGGCCGTGCACGAAGCGCAGCACGACGCACTCGCGCTGCTCCTCGCCCAGCCGCAGGACCGCCGCGAGGACGGCCCGGTGCGTCATCGAGTCCAGGACGGCGTGCTCCGGCCCCTCCTGCGGACGGTCCGGCTCGACGAGGTCGGCGGTGCAGACCTCCAGCCGGTGGCGGCCGGACTTGAAGTGGTCGGTGACCAGGTTGCGGGCGATCGTCACCAGCCACGCGCCGAAGTCCTTGCCCTGCCAGTTGAAGTCGCCCATCCGCCGCCACGCGCGCAGGAACGTCTCGCTGGTCAGGTCCTCGGAGAGGGAGTGCGCGCCGGTCCGGTGGTAGACGTACCGGTAGACCAGGTCCAGGTAGCGGCCGTAGAGCTGCCCGAACGCCTCCGCGTCGCCCTCGCGGGCCCGCAGCACCAGGGCCTTCATGCGGTCGCCGGCATCGCGCTCCGCCCGGCGGGACGCGGCGGTCGCGGACCGCGCCGCGACGGTCGCGGACCGCGCCGCGACGGTCGCGGACCGTGTCGCGGAGGTCGCGGACCGCGGGGCGGGCCTTGCGAACCGGGTGTCGAGGGTCAGGCTGCTCATGCAGTTCTCCTCGGTGCGTACGCGACCTCAGGCGTGAAAGGCCACTGTAGATACGCGGTGCTATACGGGGCAATGCCCCTGTCGCGCCCGGGCCGTCGCATCGGAGGTCGTCCCCGCGGCCTCTCCCGAACCCCTGCGCACAGGGGCCCCAGGCCCCTCGGAAGCCCTTTCGGAGGGGCCTCGGGGGGAGCGAAAGTGCGCCCGGGTTACCCCTCATCCCTCCGCATCGGGCACCATGGGGCGCGATGGTCAACGCTCTCCTCGCCCTGCTGGCGACCCTGGGTGCCTTAATCGCCACCGGGTTGCTGGTCAAGCGCGCCTCCACGGACCGGATGCTCTTCCTGATCGCCTGGTCGGTCACCCAGGTCGCGCTGTCGCTGGCGCTGCTGGCCATGGCGGCGGGCTTCCTGATGAAGTTCAACGGCCCCGTCTTCCGGGTCGTCGAGCTCGGCGGGGCGCTGCTCGCCCCGGTCTGGCTCGCGCTCGGCATGGTGGAGCTGATCGCCCGGCTCGTCCAGGTGCGGTTCGTCGCCTGGCTGTTCGCGGTCTCCTACACGCTGGTGGCCACGGTCATCCTGCTCGTGGACCCGCTGAAGACCGGGAGCCTCACCAAGAGCCTGCCCAAGCCGTCCCAGACCTACGACGCGCTGCCGCTGCTGCTGATCGACGGCGCGCACGTGGTGTCGGTGCTGGCGCTGGTGGGCTGCGCCGGCTTCACCGCCTGGCTGGCGTCCCAGCGGGACGCCGAGGCGCAGGAGCTGATGATCCCGATCGCGCTGGTCGCGCTCGCCGGGGTGCTGGTCGTCAGCGGCACCCGCGGGCTGCTGCCCGCGCCCGCCGCGGTGATCGCGCTCGGCGCCGCCGCCGGGCTGGTCTGGTACGGCGCGATGCGCACCCTGCCGATCTTCGACGCGGACGAGGACCAGCACGACGGCTCCGGCTACGACGAGCCGCCCGCCCGGGCGCTGCCCGCGGCGAACGGCATGGCCGCCGCCCCCGACCGGCAGCAGGACCGCCAGCAGGAACGCCGGCCCGGACGCCGGGGACGCGACCTCCGCTTCCCCGAGCCGGCCGAGGAGCCGCTGCCCCCGCCGCTTCCCCGAGCCGGCCGAGGAGCCGCTGCCCCCGAACCCCGCGCCCGTCCCCGCCCCCGCCCCCGCGCCGGGGATGCCCGGCCCCGGCGGGCCGAACGCGCTGAACGAGGTGATGGCCGCCGCGGCGGCAGCCGCCGCCGGTGCGGGCGCCGCCGGTGCGGGCGACACCTCGCAGGCCTGCGGCCAGATCACCGTCTTCACCCTGCTGGAGGGCCGCGAGGAGGCGTTCGACCGGCTCGCCGCCGACCTCGCCGCCGCCGCCCGCGCCGCCGAGCCGGACACCCTGGTCTTCGCGACCCACCAGGTGGTGAACGCGCCCACCCAGCGGATCTTCTACCAGCTTTTCCGCAACGAGGCCGCGTTCGCCGCCCACCAGCGCCTGCCGCACCTGCAGCGCTTCCAGGCCGAGGCGCGCCCGCACGTGCTGGCCACCAACGTGATCGAGATCCGGCTCGGCGCGGCCAAGATCCTTCCGCTGCCCGGGGGCGCTCCGGCCCCGTCCGCGGTCCCGGCGCCGGGACCGTCCCCGGCTCCGCCCGCGCCCAACGCGCGCCCGCACCGATGAGGAGCGACCGGTGAGCACCGACCCGACGACCGCCGGCCTCGGCGCCGACACCGCACCCGCAGGGTCCGGGGACGCGGCCGGGACGACGGGTTCCGGCGAGATCGTCGTCACCATGCTGGGCAAGCCCGGCTGCCACCTGTGCGACGTGGCCCGCGAGGTGATCCTGCGCGTCGTCGCGGACGAGGGCGTCCGCTTCGAGGAGCGCGACATCACCCGGGACGAGGAGCTCCACCGCGAGTACTGGGAGCAGATCCCGGTCACCCTCGTGAACGGCGTCCAGACCGACTACTGGCGGGTCAACGAGAAGCGGCTCCGCGCGGCCATCGCCAAGCGCCGCTCCTGACCGTCCGCGCGCCATGACCGTCCGCGCGCCATGACCCTCCACGCGCCTGACCGTCCGCGCGCGTCTGACCGTCCGCGCTCCTGACCGTCCCGTCCGCACGCCTGACCTGCGGGGACGGACGTCCGCCGGAGATCGCGCGGGACGGCCCCGCCGCCGCCCACAGGGACGGGCCCGGGCGCAACCGCTAAACGGCGGAAAGTCGAATGTTCCGTCAGTCACACTCAAGTGTGCGGAAAGACGCGCGTCGTTCGGGCGAAAAAGCCCATTTGCTCCGCCATGACCTGCGGAAACGCGGTGTGAAGCGGCGGAAGGGCGCGTTCGGTAAGGCGGGGGCGACTTTGTGCGCGTATTCACAAAGGCTTAATCTGGAGGGCAGCCTCGGGGCCCGGGCACGGATCCCCGTCGCTTCCGGCCCGGCCGCCGCCCGTGACCGGACCGGACTCAGCGTCGAGCCCCCGAAGAGCAGGCCGTGACATCTCGACAGACCCGCCACCGCGACCGCGTGGACGCCGCCCGACCCCGGGGGATCCCGGAGGCCACCGTGGCGCGGCTGCCGGTCTACCTGCGGGCGCTGCACGCCCTCCAGGACCGGGGCGTCGCCACCGTGTCCTCGGAGGAGCTGGCGTCCGCGGCCGGAGTGAACTCCGCCAAACTGCGCAAGGACCTGTCCCACCTGGGGTCCTACGGCACCCGGGGGGTCGGGTACGAGGTCGAGTACCTCGTCTACCAGATCTCTCGTGAACTGGGCCTGACCCAGGATTGGGTCGTGGCAATCATCGGCGTGGGTAACCTGGGGCGCGCCCTCGCCGGTTACGGCGGCTTCGCCTCCCGCGGCTTCCGCGTGGCGGGCCTGCTGGACGCCGACGAGCGGATCGTCGGACAGGAGATCGCCGGCCTGACGGTCGGGCACATCGACCGGCTGGAGGACGTCATCGGCGAGCACGGCGTGTCCATCGCCGTGATCGCCACGCCCGCCGCCGCGGCGCAGGGCGTCTGCGACCGGGTGGTGGCCGCGGGGGTGACCAGCGTGCTGAACTTCGCGCCGGTCGTGCTCTCGGTCCCCGAGTGGGTGGACGTCCGCAAGGTGGACCTGTCCATCGAGCTGCAGATCCTCGCGTTCCACGAGCAGCGCAAGGCGGGCGGCCCGGACGGCGTCCGCGGCCTGAACGGGACGCGGGCCGCCCTCGACCGCGCCGCGCGGGAGCCCGTGCAGTACGTGGAGGCGGCCGAATGACGGTGGCGGACGGAACGGCCGGCGGACGGCCGGGCTGGAACGGCCCTGACAGGCCGAGCCGGCACGGCCCCGGCGGGCTGAGCTGGAGGAACGGCCCTCACGGGCGGGGCGGGAACGGCCCTGCCGGGCGAGGTTGGAACGGCCCTGCCGGGCGAGGTTGGAACGGCCTTGCCGGGCGAGGCTGGAACGGCCCTGCCGGGCAGGGCGGGAACGAGCGTGCGGCGACCGGCGGGCGACCGTCCGGGAGCGCGATGGACGAGCGGGCGATGGGCGAACGAGAGCGGAGAACCGGCCGATGAGCGTGCTGGTGGTGGGACTGAGCCACCGCAGTGCACCGGTGGCGCTGCTGGAGCGGGCCGCGGTGTCGGGCGACGACCTGCTGAAGCTCCTGCACGCGGTGCGCGACTGCGGGCACGTGTCGGAGACGGCGATCGTCTCCACGTGCAACCGGGTCGAGGTCTACGCCGTGGTCGACCGCTTCCACGGCGGCGTCACGGCGGTGTCGGAGCTCCTCGCCCTGCACAGCGGCGTCCCGCTGGAGGAGCTGTCCCGGCACCTGTACGTGCACTACGAGGAGCGGGCCGTCCAGCACGTGTTCGCGGTCGCCAGCGGCCTGGAGTCGATGGTCGTCGGCGAGGGCCAGATCCTCGGCCAGATCCGCAAGGCGTTCAAGCTCGGCCAGGACGAGCACACCATCGGCCGCGACCTGCACGACCTGCTCCAGCGGGCGCTGCGGGTCGGCAAGCGCGCCCACCACGAGACCGGGATCGACCAGGCCGGGGCGTCCCTGGTCAGCGTCGGCCTGGAGGTCGCCGCCAAGCACCTCGGGCCGCTGCCCGGCCGGCGCGCGCTGGTCGTCGGCGCCGGCTCGATGAGCGCGCTGGCCGCGGCCACGCTGAGCCGCGGCGGCGCGGGCGAGATCGTGATCGCCAACCGCACCTTCGACAAGGCCGCCCGGCTCGCCGCGTCGCTGGAGACCCCGGCCCGCGCGATCCCGATGGACCAGCTGACGCTCGCCCTCGCGGACGCCGACCTGGTCATCTCGTGCACCGGCGCGACCGGCCGCGTCATCACCGCCGACATGCTCACGGCCCCGTCCACCCCCGCCGGGGACGGGCAGTCCGAGAAGTCCGGGCCGTCCGAGCCGTCCGCCCCCGCCGGGGACGGGCCGCGGCGGCGGTTCATTCTGGACCTGGCCCTCCCGCACGACGTGGACCCCGCCGTCCGCGAGGTGCCCGGCGTGGCGCTCGCGGGCCTGGACGACCTGCGGGTCGCGCAGGAGGCGGCGCGCGCGGTCGGGCCGGAGGCGGTCGAGCAGGTCAAGCGGATCGTCTGCGACGAGGTCTCGGCCTACCTGTCCGCGGCGCGCGCGGCGGCGGTGGCGCCGACCGTGGTGGCGCTGCGGTCCAAGGCGGCCGAGGTGGTCGACGCGGAGCTGGCCCGGCTCGCGGGCCGGCTGCCCGACATCGACGAGCGGGCCTACAGGGAACTGGCCCAGACCGTCCGGCGCGTGGCCGACAAGCTGCTGCACGCCCCGACCGTCCGGGTGAAGGAGCTGGCGGCGGCGCCCGGGGGGGACGCCTACGCCGACGCGCTGCGCGAGCTGTTCGGACTGGATCCGAGCAAGCCCGAGGCCGTGGTGCGCGCCGACAACATCGAAGGAAGCCAGACGTGACGGAAACGGACCGGCGACTGCGGCTCGGCACCCGCAGGAGCCTGATGGCCACCACCCAGTCCGGTCTGGTCGCCGACGCATTGACGCAGGCCACGGGGCATGGCGTCGAGCTGGTCGGGGTAACGACCGAGGGTGATGTATCCAAGGCACTGCTCGCGCAGATCGGGGGGACCGGGGTCTTCGTCAACGCGCTCCGGGACCGGCTGCTGTCCGGCGAGGTGGACTTCGCGGTGCACAGCCTGAAGGACCTGCCGACCGGGCCCGCCGACGGGATCGCGCTCGCCGCCGTCCCGCGCCGCGACGACCCGCGGGACGCGCTGTGCGGCGCCCACAAGCTGGCCGACCTGCCCGCCGGCGCGCGCGTCGGCACCGGCTCGCCGCGCCGCGTCGCGCAGCTGCGCGCGCTCCGCCCGGACCTGGAGATCGTGCCGATCCGCGGCAACGCCGACACCCGGCTGCGCAAGGTCGCCGACGGCGAGCTGGACGCGGTCGTGCTCGCGCACGCGGGCCTGCGCCGCATCGACCGGCTGGACGACGTCGCCGAGGTCTTCGAGCCGGACGCCATGCTGCCCGCGCCCGGCCAGGGCGCGCTGGCGCTGGAGTGCCGCGCCGACGACCCGGAGCTGGTCGCGCTGCTGGCCGCCGTGGACGACCCGGACACCCGCGCCGCCGTCACCGCCGAGCGCACCGTGCTCGCCGTGCTGGAGGGCGGCTGCTCGGCCCCGGTCGGCGCCTACGCCGCCGTCGCCGACGGCGTGCTGCGGCTGACCGCCGCCGTCGTCGCGCACGACGGCACCCGCCAGGTCCGGCTGTCC
>NZ_QURH01000155.1 GCF_003428695.1 Actinomadura logoneensis | reverse complement strand
CGAGATGCCGCCGCCGATGCAGCACCCGGGCGGCCCCCAGGGCGCGCCCGGCGGGCCCGGCGGCACGGGTCCGCAGGCGACCGTCCCCGACCCGCGCTACCAGGAGCCGCACCAGTACGCCGGCGAGCAGGAGTTCCAGCCCGCCGGACGCCGGGAGCGCCGCGCCGCCAAGCGCGCGCAGCGCGGCCCGCGCCGCTGGCTGTGGCTCGTCGTCGTCGCGGGCGTGTTCGTCGCCGCCGTCGCGGGCGCCGGGGTGTTCTTCATCCAGACCGCCCGCGCCGGCTACTACATCGGCGAGGAGAACGGCAACGTCGTGCTGTTCCGCGGCACCACGCAGAAGATGCCGATGATCAGCCTGTCCCGGAAGGCCGACCGGCAGCCGAACCCGCCGATCAAGGTCTCCGACCTCCCGCAGGACCGCGCCCAGGCCGTCCGCGCGACCTACACGGTGAAGGGTCCGGCCGCGCTGGACGACCTGGTCCGCGCCGTGTGCCGGTACAGCCTGCGCGACGACGGCGGCAAGGTCGCGGTCCGGCGCGGCGTCGAGCAGAACGACTGCGCGCCGACGACCGTCCGGCCGGGCACGATCACGCTGGCCGAGCTGCCGGTGTCCGACCAGAACTCCGTCCGCGACGGGAAGTTCTCCTACATCGGGGTCGCCGCGGCGGACAAGAAGATCGCCGAGCTGTCCGCCCGGGTGGAACTGTGTCGGGGGGCGCACCCCACGATCAAGGACTGCCCCGCGCCGTCGAGGGGCAGGTCGTAACGCATGCACGCACTCGGGGAGCAGATCCGCGCCCAGATCCCGTACCAGCGGCGCAACGCGGCGTCGCTGGCGCTGCTGGTGTTCGCCATGGTGCTGACGCTGGCGGCGTTCGCCGAGGTCGGCCTGGCGCGGGACGGATCGATCCCGGCGGGCCTGTTCGGCTACGGCGGCGGCCTGGTCGTCCTGGCCCTGATCGCCTACGCGGCGCAGCTGCGGTTCGCGCCGTTCGCCGACCCGCTGCTGCTGCCGCTGGCGGTGGCGCTGAACGGCCTCGGCCTGGCCATGATCTACCGGCTCGACCTGGACACCAGCCGCGACCGCAAGGTCGCCGAGCTGGCCGGCAAGAAGGTCATCCCGGACGCCGCGGACGCGCCCGGCCAGCTGATCTGGACGTTCGTCGGGATCGCGCTGTTCGTGGCCGCGATCGCGATCATGCGCGACACCACCAAGCCGGACGCGAAGCTGTCGTTCACGCCGAAGACCGCGCAGCGCTACACCTACATCATCGGCCTCGGCGCGGTCATCCTGCTGCTGCTGCCGATCGTGCCGGGCATCGGCGCGGAGATCAACGGCGCGCGGGTGTGGATCCACATCGGCCCGTTCTCGGTGCAGCCGGGTGAGTTCGCCAAGCTGATGCTGGTCGCGTTCTTCGCCGGGTACCTGGTGAACAAGCGGCAGGCGATGTCGCTGATCGGCAAGAAGATCGGCCCGCTGTCGCTGCCGCGCGCCCGCGACCTCGGCCCGGTCCTGGTGATCTGGCTGCTGTGCCTCGGCGTCCTGTTCATGCAGAAGGACCTCGGCACCGCGCTGCTGTACTTCGGCCTGTTCGTGTCGATGGTGTACATCGCCACGCAGCGGGTCTCCTGGGTGATGATCGGTGTGGGCCTGCTGGCCCTGGCGGTGTTCGTCGTCACGCTCCTGCCGTTCATGGCGCACGTGAACCAGCGCATCGACATCTGGCAGAACCCCCGCCCGTACTTCGACGGCGGCTGCCTGATGACCAACGGCAAGGTCGTCCCGGTCAACCCGAACACCGACATCTTCAAGCAGGCCAAGCAGACGCTGGAGGCCAAGGCCCAGCAGCAGGAGGCCGCCGGGCAGAACGCCACGGCGGTGCAGACCCGGCTGGTCGGTCCCGGCTGGTGGGCCTGCACGAAGATGGGCGGCGAGTACTCCGACAGCGCCCAGCTGATGAAGGGCATGTTCGCGCTCGGGCAGGGCGGGGTGCTCGGCACCGGGCTCGGCCAGGGCAAGCCCTGGCAGACGCCCCTGTCGTTCAGCGACTTCATCTTCGACTCCATGGGCGAGGAGCTCGGGCTGACCGGCCTGATGACGCTGCTGCTCATGTACGCGCTGATCGTCCAACGCGGGATGAAGACCGCGGTCGCGGCGCGCGACCCGTTCCTGAAGCTGTTCGCGGGCGGTGTCTCGTTCGTCCTGGCGATGCAGGTGTTCGTGATCGTCGGCGGCGTGACCAAGCTGATCCCGCTGACCGGTCTGACCACGCCGTTCCTGTCCCAGGGCGGGTCGTCGCTGATGGCGAACTGGATCCTGATCGCGATCCTGGTCCGGATGAGCCACGACGCCCGCAAGCCCGCGCCGCAGGCCATCCAGGACGAGGGCATGACCCAGATCGTGAGCCTGCGATGACCTGCCGTCCGACCGTGACGCCGGGCCCGCGCCCGGCGTCCGGTGGCACGCTGTCGCACCGGAGCGCCTCCGGTGCCCGGTTCCTTCCTTTCTCTAGCCCCCAAGCCCCCCAGCGAGGAGAAGCCGCGTCGTGAACATGGACAAGCCGGTCCGGCGGGTCGCCGTGTTCGCCCTGCTGCTGTTCTTCGGGCTGATGGCCCAGGTGAACTACGTCCAGGGCAGCCAGGCCGAGAAGCTGCAGAACGACGTCAACAACACCCGCAAGATCAGCCAGGTGTTCAACAACCCGCGCGGCCAGATCACCGCGGGCGGCGAGGTGCTCGCCTGGTCCACCCCGACCGGCAAGGACAACCCCAAGTACGGCCGCAACTACAAGGACGGCAAGGTCTTCGCCCCCGTCACCGGCTTCTTCAACGGCGGCGGCTCGAAGGTCGAGCTGGCCTACAACTCGCTGCTCGCCGGCACCGACAAGCGGATCACCCACCAGCGCTGGTTCGACCAGTTCATCGGCAAGAAGCCCGAGGGCGGCAACGTCGACCTGACCATCGACCCGAGGGCGCAGCGGGTCGCCTACCAGCAGCTCGTGAACGGCACCGCCCGGCGGTCCGGCGCGGCCGTCGTCGACATCAGGACCGGCGCGATCAAGGTGCTGGCGTCCAACGCGACGTTCGACCCGAACGAGGTGGCCCCGCAGCGCGGTGCCGAGGGCGCCAAGCGGCTGGACGAACTGGACCACGCCACCACGGTCATCAAGCCGCTGATCGACAACGCGATGCAGCAGACGTTCCCGCCCGGCTCGTCGTTCAAGACGGTCACCGCGGCGATCGGCATGGAGGAGCTCGGCCTGACCGAGAACTCCCAGGTCCAGTCCGGCCAGCTGATCCTGCCGGAGTCCGGCCGTCCGCTGCCGAACTCGCACGACGGTGGGAGCTGCGCCGGCACCGCGTCGCTGAAGGGCGCCTTCGCCGAGTCCTGCAACACCACCTTCGGCAAGATGGCACTGGACCTCGGCATCGACAAGCTGAACGCGGGCGCGGCCAAGTTCGGGTTCGGGCAGAACGTGCAGGTCGAGCCGCTGATGAAGGCTGCCAAGAGCGAGGTCCCGCTCGCGGTCCCCGACCTGTCGACCGGCAAGAGCATCCCGACCGGCAAGGACGGCACGGCCCGCTCCGGCATCGGCCAGGAGAACGTCCGCGCGACCCCGCTGCAGATGGCCATGGTCGCCGAGGCCGTCGCCAGCGGCGGCAAGATCATGCGCCCGTACGTGGTGCAGCGCGCCACCGCCAAGGACCAGTCCGAGGTGTACAAGGCGTCCCCGCAGCTCTTCTCCCAGGCCATCAAGCCGGACACGGCGAGCGCGCTGCGGGACATGATGCGCGCCGTGGTGTCCGAGGGCACCGCCACCAACCTCAAGGGCGACGACATCGCGGGCAAGACCGGCACCGCCGAGCAGGGTACGGACATCCCGAACGCCCGCTGGTTCGTCGGGTTCGGCCCGGTCGAGCACCCGCGTTACGCCTTCGCCGTGGTCACCGAGGGCAAGGGGGACGGCGCGAACGGCGCCGGTCCCATCGCCGCCGCCATCATGCAGGCGGTGATGAAGAAGTGAGCACGGGTACCCTCTCGGGGAGCCAGGACGGGACGCGCCTCCGTCCGGACGGGCCCCGTCCCGGCCCGGAACCGGCGGCACGCCCCGGCCGGAGCGCGGCGCCCCCCTCGGCCGGGAACATTCCCGGCCGGACCGGGACGCGCCACGACTCCGTCAACTCCGAGCCCGGCTCCGCCGCGTCCGCGCGGCGGGCGGCTAGGTTCGGGGGACAGGGTGACGACGTACGAGGGAATGTGCACAGATGAGTCAACCTCGGCTGCTCGGCGGCCGCTACGAGCTGGAGTCCGTGATCGGACGCGGCGGCATGGCCGAGGTCTACCGTGCCCGTGACCTGCGGCTCGACCGCGTGGTCGCGGTCAAGACGCTGCGTTCGGACCTGGCCCGCGACCCCACGTTCCAGGAGCGGTTCCGGCGCGAGGCGCAGTCCGCGGCGTCCCTGAACCACCCGTCGGTGATCGCGGTGTACGACACCGGCGAGGACGCGATCGGCGACACCCCGATCCCGTACATCGTCATGGAGTACGTGGACGGTTCGACGCTGCGCGACCTGCTGCGCGAGAACCGGGCGCTGCTGCCGCAGAAGGCCCTGGAGATCACCGACGGGATCCTGCGCGCGCTGGACTACAGCCACCGCGGCGGCATCGTGCACCGCGACATCAAGCCGGCCAACGTGATGCTCACCCGGCAGCACGAGGTCAAGGTCATGGACTTCGGCATCGCCCGGGCGATGCACGACTCGGCGTCCACGATGACCCAGACCGCGCAGGTGATCGGCACCGCGCAGTACCTGTCGCCCGAGCAGGCGCGCGGCGAGCGGGTGGACGCCCGCAGCGACATCTATTCGACCGGCTGCGTGCTGTACGAGCTGCTGACCGGACGGCCGCCGTTCACCGGCGACTCCCCGGTCGCGATCGCCTACCAGCACGTCCGGGAGGAGCCGACGCCGCCGTCCCAGATCGATCCGGACATCCCGCACTGGGCGGACGCCATCGTGCTCAAGGCGATGGCCAAGGACGCGGCGAACCGGTACCAGAACGCGAGCGAGTTCCGGCAGGAGATCCAGCGGGCCCTGCACGGGCAGCCCGTGGCGTCGACCGCCGCGTCCACGATGCTGATGGGCGCCGCGCCCACGGCCGTCCACCAGCCGCAGCACACCCAGGTCATGGGCGCGACGCAGCAGGTGCAGCGGCAGGACGGCTACGACCTGCCGCCCGTCCAGTACGGCGACTACCGGCAGGACGGCGACTACGACCGCGACCACGGGCGGCGCGGCGGGGGCGGCAAGGCCGCCGCGTGGATCGGCGCGGCGGTGGCCGTGCTGGCGGTCGCGGCGCTGCTCGGCTGGCTGCTCGCGCCGGACGGCGGCAACGACACCGTCAAGATCGCGGCCGTCAGCAACATGACCGTGGACGAGGCCACCCAGGCGCTCAAGGGCCAGGGCCTGACCGTCGCCGCCGACCCGCAGAAGGAGTTCAGCAAGGACGTCGGCAAGGGCAAGGTCATCAAGTCCGACCCCGCCGAGGGCACCTCGGTGAAGAAGGGCCAGATGGTCACCCTCGTGGTGTCGCGCGGTCCGGAGCCGCCGAAGAAGGTCGAGGTCCCGGACGTCAGCAGCCAGTCGGAGGCCGACGCGAAGAGCACCCTGGAGGGCCACGGCTTCAAGGTCGAGGTGAAGCGGCTCGCGTCCAACGAGGTCCAGCAGGGCATGGTGATCAGGACCGACCCGAAGGCGGGCGAGCAGGTCGCCCCGAACTCGTCGGTCACGGTGTACATCTCGTCCGGCACGCAGGACGTCGCGGTCCCGAACCTGCAGCGCCTGCCGAAGGACGTGGCGTGCCGCCGGCTGAAGGTGCTGCACCTGTCGTGCGTCGTCCAGGAGCAGCCGTCGCCGGACGCGACGATCCCGCCGGGCGTGGTGTGGAACGTCAGCCCGGCTCCGGGCACCAAGCTGCCGTCGGGGTCGTCCGTGACGGTGATCGTGACGCCGCCCCAGCAGCCGACGTCGCCGCCGCCGGACCAGAACCAGCCGGGCGGCCCGCCGCCCCAGCAGTGACGGTCCGCTGATCGCGCGAAGGCCCGGTCCCCGTGGAGGGGGCCGGGCCTTCGGCGTTCGGGCGCTTTGGTGTCGGCGGCGTCGGGAGGGTCGCGGGGGCCGCCTGGACATGGAAGAGGGCTTCCGCCACTCGGGGGCAATGGCGGAAGCCCTCTCGCTATGGTCTTCGTACCCGGAGGTATGGGCGTTACATGCGGCACTCAGAATTTTCGCCGCAAACCCCGCGGGTCCCGGTCAAGCCACTGGTCCGCAGGTCGCGAGCCAGTTGCGGAACAGCCGGTGGCCGCATGCGGACAGCACCGACTCGGGGTGGAACTGGACCCCTTCGACGGGCGCGGTCCGGTGCCGCAGGCCCATGACGACGCCGTCCGGGGTGCGCGCGGTCACGTCCAGCACGTCGTCCGGCACGGTCTCGGGGTGGACGGCCAGGGAGTGGTAGCGGGTGGCGGCGAACGGGTCCGGCAGGCCCGCGAACACGCCCGCGCCGTCGTGGGCGATCGGGCTGGTCTCGCCGTGGACGATCCTGGGCGCGTGGTCGACCGTCGCCCCGAACACGTGGCCGATCACCTGGTGGCCGAGGCAGACGCCGAGCAGCGGCGCACCGCGTTCGACGGCGTCCCAGACCAGGTCGAGGCAGACGCCCGCCTCCCCCGGATGGCCGGGGCCGGGGCTGATGAGGACGCCGTGCGCCGCGCGGGCGTCCGCCATCGAGACGTCCTCGCGGAAGGCGACCCGGCAGTCCGCGCCGAGTTCCCGCAGGTACTGGACGATCGTGAAGACGAAGCTGTCGTGGTTGTCCACGACGAGAACACGCACCCGGCCATTCTCCCCTGAACCACCACAAGGCGGCGAACGGCGGTGCGGCGGCGCACGCGGAGCGTAACCTTCCCGGACCCCTCCGAGATCAGAAAGGCCCCCATGCTCGTTCGCGCGCTCCTGTCCGGCGTTCCGCTCCTGTTCTCCGCCTCCCCGGCCGACCACGGGACGTTCGACTACGAGGACGTCCGCGGGCTCTCCGGTTTCGGCTACTGGGGTCCGCCGCGCGGCATGGGCGGCGAGTACCTGAAGACGAAGGTCTGCGCGCGGGACGTCCGGCCCGACGGACGCGCCGTCCGGATGACCGTCGCCCTGAAGGAGCCCGGCACGCCGACGACGCTGTACGTGGACGCGGTGAACCGCCGCGGGGTCGGCTCGACGTCCTGCTCGTCCCTCGTCAGCCTCGGAGCGGAGTGGATGTTCGCGCGCGGCGGCACGATCGACCGGCACGGCGTCTACCGTCCCGGGCCGTGGCGCCGCGTCCGCCTCCGCTGACCGCCCGCCCTGAGCCGGTGAGCGGTCAGCGGCGGGACGGGGTGGGCGCGGGCGAGGTGGGGGCGTCGCCGTTCATCACGCCGTGGTCGAACTGGAGGTTCGGCTCGACCAGCGGGAACACGCCGTACCAGAGGATCAGCGCCACCAGCAGGACGAGCCCGGCGGCGACCGCCGCCTTGACCCGCCGATCCCCGGGGAGCAGCCGCCAGATCAACGCGTACATGCCCGTCCTCCTACTTTCCGGTGACCCGCGGGTACTGGGCGGACAGCTCGCCGAAGACGATCAGGCGCTCGGCCGCCGAGTACAGCGGGTGGCAGGTGGTGAGGGTGATCATCCGCTTGGTGGGCCGCGCTCCCGGATGGAACGGCACGGGCGCGGTGACCTCGACGTCCGTCGGATCGACGACGCGCTTGTCGGTGATCCTGTAGACGTACTTGCCGTCCCGCGTGTCGATGTCGATCTCGTCGCCCCTGGTCAGCCGGCCGATCCGGTTGAAGGGCGCGGAGTAGGTCGTCCGGTGCCCCGAGACCACGAAGTTGCCGACCTCGCCGGGAAGCTGGGTGCCGGGGTAGTGGCCGGGGCCCTTGCGCAGGTCCGCCAGCGAGACGCCCTCGATCACCACGTACCGGTAGGACGCGCCGAGCTTCGGGATGCGGATCATCGCCAGGCCCTTGCCGAGGCTCACCCGCTCCGTCGTCACCTTGCCGGACCCCGCGGACCCCCAGGAGCGCATCATCTCCTTGCCGAGCCTGTCCTGCTGCTCGTGCGTGTAGCGGCCCGTCCCCCACAGCTCGTAGGTCACGAACAGCAGCAGGATCAGGCCCGCGGTGATGCACAGCTCGCCCAGTCCGCGGATCAGCACCCGCACCGGCTCCCGCCCCTCTCTCCCCGCCTCGCTCCGCCGAACCGCGCAGCCGCCGCGCCCGGTGTCCCCGGGTCAGTTCGACGGACGGCCTCCGGCCGCGTCGTCGCCCGTGTCCCTCGGCACGGTGGCGTGCTTCATGGCCACGTTCCCGGTGTAGGCGGGCAGCGACGCCCGCCGGAGCGCGTGCACCGACCAGCCGAGGCCGTAGGCGCGCACGTACCGCTGGTACACCGAGATCGCGGGGGAGGCGTCCAGCGCGGCGCGCAGCCGGTCCGGGTCGCCGACGGCGGTGATCCGGAACGGCGGCGAGTACACCACCCCCTGCAGGATCAGGGTATTGCCCACGCACCGGACGGCGCTCGTGCCGATCACCCGCTGGTCCATGATCTGCATGCCCCGGGCGCCGCCCGCCCACAGGGCGTTCACCACGGCCTGCACGTCCGCCTGGTGGACGACCAGGTCGTCGGGGGTCGCGCCCGCGGGCGCCGCGTCCTGGGCGCCGCGCGGCGCGTCGTCCAGGACGACCCGGACGCCTTCCCCGGCGATCGGGGTCATCCCGGCGCGGGCGGCGAGCCGGTCGGCGTCCGCCTGGGCCTGGTTCACCCGCGCGTCGGCGCGTCCGGCGGCCCGCGACAGCGCGTCCACGTCCCGGCGCAGCCGGTGGTAGCGGTCGCGTTCGACCAGCGTGCGGCGCTGCTCGGCGGTGATCAGCTCGGTGATCCGGGTCCGCCCGGTGTCGCGCAGGTCGGTGCCGCGGGCCGTGCTCGCGCTCGCCGCGAACAGGGCTCCCGCAAGGACCGTGAGAGCTGGGATGATGCTTCCCCACGCTCGACGCCGTACGCTGCTCACCAGCGACTACGCTAACCGACAATCCACCCATGCGCGGACCGGTGCGCCGGCCGACCGCCCGAGGAGACAGAACCCACCGTGGCCAAGTCCAAAGTGCGCAAGAAGGCCGTTTACACGCCCCCGCAGAAGTCCAAGGCCCCCGAGGTCAGCCCGCGCTGGCTCGCGCCGACGATGGTGACGCTGTGGCTGGTCGGCCTCGCCTGGATCGCCGTCTACTACGTCAGCGCCGCCACCGGCGTCGACATCCCGGTGATGTCCGACCTCCACAGCTGGAACCTGCTGATCGGTTTCGTGGCGATCATCCTGGGCGTCGGCCTCTCCACCAAGTGGCGCTGAGCCTTACCCACGTGCGGACGATCTGAATCCACGAAAGTTATCCACAGGCTGGGGACAGTTCTTCCCCGACCTGTCCAGCCGCGCCTCCCCGGGAGACGCGGCCAGACGTGCTGCCCGCGCACCGCGCCCGGGGCAGCGGTGGCGACACGCCCGGACGCGCCGTCCGCCGCCGTCGCCGTCCGGGCGCGCGAGCGGCTCTGGCGTCGAGGACGTCGGAACGGGCCGCCAGTTCGCCGGATACGCGCGTTTCAGCGCGATGCATGTGCGCAGTGGCCGTGTCCGAGGGATCGACTGCACCTGGACCGGCCGCGGACGGCGTCGCTGGAGCTGTTCGGCGGATGGAGCGACGAGGTCGAGCGTCTGCGCACCGCCTGCGAGAAAGGGCCGCAGGCGCCGCCGGTCAGGGCCGCCCCTGAGGCAGGGGTGGGCGCCGTCCGGACGGGCGGGCGAGCGGGCCTTACCAGGCCTTACCGGGCCGTGGGAGTGATCGGTCGCGAGCGGCCGTGAAGGTGGTCAGGCGAGGCCGTTGCTGATGTCGGGGGTGAAGGTGGCGGCCTTGGCGACGACGAGCGCCACGAACAGGACCAGGACGGCGATGGGCGCGGCGATGTGCAGCCAGCGCCGCCGGACGGCCGGGGCGTAGGCGTAGACGAACGCGACGGCGAGCCCGGTCACCAGGCCGCCGACGTGCCCCTGCCACGAGATCCCGCTCACCGAGAAGGTGAAGATCAGGTTGATCGCGAGCAGGAACAGGATCGGCCCGGTGGGCGCCCCGCTCCGCCGCGCGACCACGAAGAACGCGCCGAACAGGCCGAAGATCGCGCCGGACGCGCCGACCGCGCCGGTGTAGGGCGCGAGGAGCAGCAGCAGGACGTTCCCGCCGAGGCCCGACAGCAGGTACAGCGACAGGAAGCGCGCCCGGCCGAGCGCCACCTCCAGCGGCGGGCCCAGCACGTACAGCGCCCACATGTTCAGCAGGATGTGCGCGAACCCGAAGCTCCCGCCGTCCGGCTCCTGGTGCAGGAACATCGAGGTCACCAGCCGGTACCACTCGCCGTCCAGGACGCCGGCGACCAGCGCGCCGTCCGTGCGCACCAGGGCGCCGAGCATCATGAAGTCGGGGACGACCCGCTTCGAGGCGATCTCGCCGAGGTAGGCCAGCACGCAGACCGCGATCAGCGCGTACGTCACCACGGGCTGGTCGGACCGTCCCCGGCCGGGCATGGCCGGGCGGGGCCGCCGGACTCCGCGGTTGCCCTCGGCGACGCACTCCGGGCACTGGTGGCCGACCGCCGCGTCGCGCATGCAGTCGGGACAGATGTACCGGTCGCAGCGGGTGCAGCGGAGGTGCGCCTCGCGGCCGGGGTGCCGGTAGCAGGTCGGGACCGGCGTCTCGGGGGCGGGCTGTCGGTCGGTGCTCATCGTGGCGGCTCCGTGGGGCCTGGGTGCGGCGGGGCCGGCGCGCGCCCCGGACGGGCGGGACGGGGACCGGGCGGTCCGGGGGACGGCCGCGGCCCGCGC
>NZ_QURH01000150.1 GCF_003428695.1 Actinomadura logoneensis | reverse complement strand
CCGCGCCCGGCTCGCCTCGAGCGCCGCCTCGCGCCGGCGCGCGAGGTCGGCCGAGCGGGCCCGGGCCGCGCCGAGGCTCTGCTCCAGCTTCCTCTTCTGGTCCGTGACGCGCGCCACGACGGCCTTCTGCTGCTCCAGGATCCGCTGGGCGGCGCTCTTGGCCTCCTCGGCGCGCCTGGTGGCCGCCTGCTGGTCGCGGTAGGCCCGCTCGGCCTGGCGGCGGAACACGTTCGCCACGATGCGGGACGTCTCGACGTGCTTGACCGCCTCGCTACGGCGCCTGGCGAGCACCTCCACCATCCCCGCCCGGTCCATGAAGCCCTGGGGCCCGCCCTCCCCCGCGATGACCGCGGCCCAGGGGTCGGAGCCGGTGTTCTGGCGGTAGGCGTCGGCGGCGAAGGACGCGAGCTGCCGCTGGGCGTCGGCGTAGCGCTGCTCGGCTTCGGACACGCGCTTCTGCGCCGCCTGGTACGCCTGCTGGGAGCGCTGCAGCTTCACCTGCTCGCCGTTGTACCGCTCGATCGCGGTTTCGGCGGCGACGGCGAGGCGGTCCTGCTCGCCGTCCGCCTGGGCGAGCTGCGCCTTGGCCCGTCCGACCTCTTCGGCCTTCCGGCGGACCTCGTCCTTGCTCTTGGCCACGTCGTCGGCGCTGGGCGACGGCCTGTGGACGACGCGGGCGGCGGTGAGCGCGAACGCGGCTCGCGCGGGCGCGGGCAGGACGGTCAGGCCGACGGTGATTCCGGTGGTGGCGGCGGCCAGCCGCAGGGCGGCCTCCCGAGAGGCGACGTTCGTTCGTCGACGGGGTGCAGGAGTGCGCATTGTTGGAGACACGGTCCTCCCCTTGCCGGAAAGCGCAATGAGGCAAGCAGTAACCACGCACAGTAATTCGCCCACGGCTGGATATGAACTTCCGCCGCGGCCCCAACGACGTTTCCGGCGATCCGGCGGGATCGGTCCCGGATGGAGTTTGCGGAGACAACCCGCCAGGTCATCTGTGCAAGCACCTCTGCTCCGGGTATTCGGCACTAACGGAAGAGGCAGGGGCAGCGGTCCAGGAGGCCGATGATTTTCGCGGACGGCCGTCCGAACCCTCCTGAACTGGGCGAGTCTCGGCGGTTTACGGCGCGTCACCGGCAAACCAGCTCCTTTTTGGCTTTGGCGCACCGTCCGGCCCACCGCCCACAAAATCGCTTGGATCGGCGGGCTGCCATGGCTTATTTCTGGACGATCCTGGCGCTTTTCGGCCACTTGAATCGCGGCTTCTGGCACCCGAAGACGGCGCAACCTCCGCACAGGCGCCTGTGACTCGCGGACGACCTCGCAACGAACGACCGCATTTACCATCTCTCGCCCTATCCGTGATTTTTCGGATGAACCGGTCTTATAGGCAAGTGAGGCACGACTCTGTTTGACAGTGTCACGATGACAGTGTCATAGTCGGGATGTGGACGAGACCTGGACGATCAGCGAACTGGCGGAGCACGCGGCGGCCTCCCTGGCCGCCGAGGGTGTGCCGCAGGTCAACGGGCGCGTCCGCGATCTGCCCAACGAGCGGCTGATCCGCTGGTACACGAGCATCGGCCTGCTCGATCCGCCGCTCGGCCGCCGGGGGCGCACCGCCCTCTACGGGCCGCGGCACCTGCTGCAGCTCCTCGCCGTCAAACGGCGTCAGGCGCTCGGACGGTCGATCGCCGAGATCCAGGTCGAACTGGCCGGCGCGCCCGACTCCGTGCTGCGCGGCTTCGCCGAGCTGGACGACGGCACCGCCGCTCAGACCGAACGGCGGCGGCCGGCGGAGTCACCCGAGGACGCACCCGAAACGGAGTTCGCCGACGCCGCGGAAGACACCGTCTCGGCTGCGGAACGCCCCGCGCGCGGCGAAAGGAGGGGCCGGGACGCCCGGCGCGACACTGTCGAGATGGACGTCGCCCGTCCTCGCGACGGCTTCTGGTCCGTGCGCCCCAGCCCCCACATCCACCGCGAGCCGGAATCGGGCGCCCCGCCCGTCTTCGCGCCCGACATCGTCCAGGGCATCCGGCTCGCCCCGGGCGTGACCGTCGTCGTCGAAACGCGCCACCTCGGTGAGGACGACCTCGCCGCGATCGCGCGTTCGGCCGCACCACTGCTCGACACCCTCCGGCGGCGCGGCCTGCTCGACCAGGCCGACCGTGTCGGATCGCCCCACCACCCTCCCGGGAGGCACCAGTGACCGTGCGCATCACCCAGCTCCCCGAACCCGCCGCCCCTCCGACTCCGGACGGAGGGCTGGGCGCGCTCCGCACCGAGAAGGGCAACCTGCCGCTCGACTCGGTGGACGTCCACGCGGCCGTGACCGGCCTGGCCGCGTCGGTCACCGTCGTGCAGGGGTTCCGCAACCCCTTCGACGTTCCGCTGGAGGCGACCTACGTCTTCCCGCTGCCCGACCGGGCGGCCGTCACGTCGCTGCGCATGGAGGCCGCCGACCGCGTGGTCGAGGGCGTCCTCAAGGAACGCGGGCAGGCCCGCCGGGAGTACGACACCGCCATCGCCACGGGCCGCCGCGCGGCCATCGCCGAGGAGGACCGGCCCGACGTCTTCACCATGCGCGTCGGCAACATCCTGCCGGGCGAGCGTGTGACGGTGCGCCTCGCGCTCAGCCAGCCGCTTCCCTACGAGTCCGTCGCCGGCGGGTCCGGCGGAGAGGCGACGTTCCGTTTCCCCCTGGTCGTCGCGCCCCGCTACATCCCCGGCGCGCCCCTCGCCGAAGAGGCGGCCGGAACGGGCGTCGCCTCCGACACCGACGCGGTGCCCGACGCGTCCCGCATCACCCCGCCCGTCCTGCTGCCCGGCTTCCCCAACCCGGTGGCGCTCTCCCTCGCGGTGGACGTCGACCCGGGCGACCTGCCGCTCTCCGAGATCCGCTCGGCCCTGCACGTCGTCGCAGAGGAGACAGCGGGTTCGCACACGACCGTGCGCCTCCAGCCCGGCGAACGTCTGAACCGCGACTTCATCCTGCGCTTCGTCTTCGACACGGCCGTCACCGGCGCCGCGTCACTGGCCCTGACCCCCGACGCCCAGGGCGACGAGGGCACCTTCAGCCTGACCGTCCTGCCGTCCGCCGAGGCCGGCCACGCCCGACCGCGCGACGTCGTGCTCGTGCTCGACCGCTCGTACAGCATGGAGGGCTGGAAGATGGTCGCGGCCCGCCGCGCCGCCGCCCGCATCGTCGACACCCTCACGCCCGCCGACCGCTTCGCCGTCCTGTCGTTCGACAACCTCGTCGAGTCCCCGCCGGACCTGGGGTCCGGTCTCTCCGACGCCACCGACCGCAACCGCTTCCGCGCCGTCGAGCATCTGGCGTCCGTGAACGCCCGCGGCGGCACGGAGATGCTCGCGCCGCTGCAGAGGGCGTGCGACCTGCTCTCCGGGTCCCGCTCCGATCGCGACCGTGTCCTGGTGCTGGTGACGGACGGCCAGGTCGGCAACGAGGACCAGATCCTGAACCGCCTGAGCCGCGAGCTCCGCGGCGTGCGCATCCACACGGTAGGCATCGACCGCGCCGTGAACGCCGGCTTCCTGCGCCGACTGGCGTCCGCCGGCGGCGGCCACTGCGAACTGGTCGAGTCCGAAGACCGGCTGGACGAAGCGATGGAAGGCGTCCACCACCGCATCGGCGCGCCGCTGCTGACCGACCTGTCGCTGCGTCCGGACGGGCTGGAGCTCGTCAACGACACGATCACTCCCCTGCGGCTCGGCGCGCTCTTCCCCGGTGTCCCCCTCGTCGTGCGCGGACGGTACCGGGGCCCCGCCCGAGGCTCGCTCACGCTGCACGGCCGCACCCCGAGCGGCTCACCACGCGAGTACCGGGCGCGAGCCGTCGTGACCGACGCCCCGATGGCGTCCGCCCTGTGGGCCCGCGCCCACCTCCGCGACCTGGAGGACCGCTACGCCGCGGGCGGCTCGGCCAGTCTGGAACAGGACATCGTCGACACGTCGCTCACCTTCGGCGTCCTGTGCCGCTTCACCGCCTTCGTCGCCGTGGACAGCCGCGTCGTCACCGACGGACAGGAACCGCACCAGGTGACGCAGCCTGTGGACGTCCCCGACGGCTGGGCGGGGGCCACCGCTCCCGCCGAGGCCTACGGCGCCTCGGTCATGTCCCTCCCCTACGCGGACAGCGCGAGCGCCAGTGCCTTCCCCGCCGCTCCCGGAGCCCCCAGCGGACCGCCGCCCCCGCCGAGGATGGCGCCCGCGGCCCCCTTGAGAGGAAGCAGCCGCAGCGCCCCGCCGCCTCACATGGACGTGTACGCCTCCGCGAGCGCGGCCGAGGACGACGACGTCCCCGACTTCCTCACCGCCGGCCCCCCGCCCTCCGCCCCGAAACCCGCGCCCGCACCGCCGTCCCCATCAGAGCCTGCACCGCCGTCCGCACCGCCGTCCGGGCCGACGCCTCGCCGCCGGGCACGTCCGGCCTCGTCCGGAAGGACGTCGATCGAGGTGGCGCGCCACCTCAGGGCCGAGCTCGACCGCATGAAGACGGTCCAGGACACCGACCGCGCGTCCCACCTGGAAACTCAGCTCCTGCCGTTCCTGACCTGGCTGCTGTCGAGCGGCCTGGTCCTGACTCCGCCCGTCCGCGCGTCCCTGGATGACCTCGCACAGAAGATCCGCGCCCTCATCCAGCCGACCACGGAGTTCCCGTCCCCCAGCCCCACCGACATCTGGGAAGAGGCCATCACCACCCTGCAAGACCTGACCACGAACACCCCCGCACCGCGCACCCCCTTCTGGAAGCGCCCCCAATAGCGACCAAGCGGAGTCTCCACGAGCCCGGGACCAAGCATGCGCCGCAAGCCCTGGGCCGCAGCCCGGCACCCCCGAACTGCGGCCCAGAAAGAAGGAGGAAATCAGGAGCGCCCGCCACACCACCCCAGCTCCCGCACCGGGGGCCCAACCCACCCGCGCGGAGTCGGCTCACGGTGCTGACCTGCCGAGTGCCGCAGACGCTGGTGCCTTCGCGCGCGGGTGCTCCGAAGGTAGCGATTGTCGGCCGGGTGTTATCGAGCTGAAGGCGGGCGGAGGGTTGCTTGGGGCGGGCGGGAGGCTCGTCTGACCGGGGGGCGGGGGCGGGGGCGG
>NZ_QURH01000147.1 GCF_003428695.1 Actinomadura logoneensis | reverse complement strand
GTCCTGGCGGGCGGCGGCGTCGCCCTCGCCGCCGGGTGGGCCGCGCTCGCGGCGTTCGCGGACGTCCCGGCGGCCGTCGCCGTGCTCGTGTTCGCCCAGGGCGCGCTGGGCTTCGGCGTCGGCTCGACGCTGATCGCCCGCGCCCTGTACGCGGCGGCGGACGCGCCGACCATGGCGGGCGCGTTCGCGACCGCCGCGCTCAACGTGGGCGCCGCCGTCGGCCCGCTCCTCGGCGGGATCGCGGTGGACGGCGGCCTCGGCCACCGCTCCCCGGCATGGCTGAGCGCCGCACTGGCGGTGGTCGCCCTGGCCGCCGGGGCTCCCCTGCTCAGGGGCCGACGGGACGACCACGACCGAGAGGACGGCAGTGACGGACGAGTGACCGGCGGCGAGCGGATGATCAGTGGCGGGCGCAGGGGCGACGGCCCTTGTTCGCCTTGTTCCGCTTGCGGCCTCGACGCTTGCGTGTGCGCTTCGACATGACCCGATTGACCCTCTGAACCGTCCCCCCGGCAAGGCCCCGCACGGTGACTTGCCGGGAGCGGCCAGGTGAGGGCGGCCCGCGCGGCGCGCCGTCCGGGGACGCGGAAGGCCCGCCGCGCACGCGCGACGGGCCTTCCGGTCGACCGTTCCGGTCAGCGCACCTCGGTGATCTCCGGGCCGCGCTCGAACGGGTTGAAGGTCTCGGTGTTCTCCTCGCCCTGCTCCTCGGCGGCCTCCTGGAACTCCTTCGGGATCTGGAGCTCCAGCAGGTCGCGCGGGGGCATCGGGGAGTCGCCGCGGACGACGACCACGCCGTTCAGCACGTCCTCCAGGACCTGCCACTGCTCCTCGTCCTCGATCGCGGCGCCCTGCACCACGGCCTGGAGGAACCAGCGCGGGCCGTCCACGCCGACGAAGCGGATGATCTGCGGAGCCCAGCCCTGCTCGATGAACTCCTGCGGGATTTGCTCCTTGACCTCGTCCGGCATCTCGGCCAGGACTTCCTCGGTCAGGGCGGCGGGCACCATGGCCAGCAGCTCGTCGCCGAACGGGCCCTCGACCTCCTGGACCTGGCCGCCGGCGTTCTCGGTGATGTCCTGGGCGGTCTCGCGCCGCACGTCCTCCCAGATGCCGCTGCGCTTGGGCGCGGCGAACACCTGGAGCTGCATCGCGCTCTCCTCGTACTGGACGAGGACGGCGACGGGCCGCCCGTCCAGCGGGTTGCCCTCCTCGTCCACCTGGGTGGCCTCGAAGTTCACCTGGAAGCCGAGCCCCGGGGCGACCGGGATCCGCAGCGCGCCGAAGTCCAGGCGCTGCATCTCGGGGTGGGAGTCCTCGGAGTCCCACGGGCCGCCCTTGACGGCCTCACCGCTCGCGGCGGTCTCCTCCCCGGCCTCGGCCTCGGCGGCTTCGACGGCCTCCTCGGCGTTCTCCGCGCCCTTCGCGGGCTCGTCGTCCCGCCGGCGACGTCCAAAAGCCACGACTCACACTCCTTCTCGACTGTGCGTGTTGTCCGCGAAACCGCCCGTGGAGCCGAAACCGTTGGCTCCACGCGACGATCCGGGAAGTTCGGCGACCTCGTGGAAGACCGCGTGCTCCACCCGCTGGACCACCAGCTGCGCGATGCGGTCCCCGCGCCGCAGCCGGACGGCGGCGCGCTGGTCGGTGTTCAGCAGGGTCACCTTGATCTCACCTCGGTAACCGGCGTCGACCGTACCGGGTGCGTTGACGATGGTCACCCCAAACTTAGCGCCCAAACCAGACCTCGGGTGGACGAAGGCCGCGTAGCCGTCGGGAAGGGCGATCGCCACCCCGGTCGGGACGACTCGCCGCTCTCCGGGCGCGAGCTCCACGTCCTCGGCGGCGAACAGGTCGGCCCCCGCGTCGCCCGCGTGCGCGTACGACGGCGCGGGCAGCCCGGGGTCGAGCCGCTTCAACAGGACGTCCACGCTCACGACGCGCTCCATTCTCGTCCGGGACCGCTCGTCCGGACCGTCTCGGCCCGGAGTCGCCGCGGTCGCGGTCCCTCCTCGTCACGGGCCATTCTTCCCCGCCCGCCGCTCGGCACGGACCATTCCGGCCGCGGATCGGGCGGCGCCGGCCGTCCGGTCAGGGATTGACCCGGCGGCCGGTGTCGGCGCCACCGTGGGCGCCGCCGCCGGTGCCGTCCGTGCCGTCGGTACCGTCCATGCCGCCCACGCCGTCGCCGTGCCGCTCGAAGTGGGCCACCGGGACCTCGACGAACAGCGCCGCCGCGCGGACCGCGACGGGCCCGTCCAGGGCGTCCATGCGGGCCTCGGCCTCCAGGTACGCCTTGCGCCCGACGACGCCGGTGCAGCGGGTCCGGATGAAGAGCGTGGTGCCCACCGGCACCGGCAGCAGGTAGTCGGTCTCCAGGCGGCCGGTGACGTACGGCTTGCGGAGCAGCCACACGACCATACCGAGCGCCTCGTCCATCGCCGTGGCCAAAACGCCGCCGTGCGCGAGACCGGGCGCCCCCTGGTGCAGGTCGCCCACGGTGAACTTGGCCGACACGCCGAGCCCGTCCTCGCTCACGGCCTCCAGGTGCAGCCCGGTCGGGTGGCCGGGGCCGCAGCCGAAGCACCGGCTGTAGTGCGGGCCGAGCGGCTCCCCGAGGGGCGCGTCGGGATGGGGCTCGGGCACGGGCGTGCCCGCGGGCGGGACGGTCAGGTGGGAGCGGTTCACGACCTCAATTTACCGGCTCAGCCGCATGACCACTTCCGGCACGTTTACCTCTCCGGACCGGAGAGGCGACGTACTGTGATCTCCATCACGAAGCACACATGACGTCCCAATGCCTGCATTCCGGCGAAAGGCGACGAAACCGTGGGCCACCAGGTCATCCACCGATCACTCGACGGCACCCGCGTCCGGCTCCGCGGCGACCACGATCTCGGCCGGCCGTTCACCTCGGTCGCCCGGATCACCGCGGGCGGACGCCTGCACGAGATGTCCAGCGGCACCCGGGCGGACGCGGCGGCCTGGGCCGAGGACATCGGTGTCGCCCGGTTCGAGCAGGAGTTCCGCGTCCAGGGCGGGCGGCTGCGGGTGGGGCACGCGGCGGCCGTCCGCGACCCCGACACCGGCCAGCGCGACATCGCCCTCGCCGCCGTCTGGGAGGGCCGCCGTTTCGCGGCCTTCACCCACATCTACGGCGGGCGTCCGGCCGACGCGGTCGGCTTCCTGTCCGGGCTGCGGATCACCGAGCACGACGACGGGATCAGCGTCGCCCCCGCCGCGCGCCGGGTGGCCCTCCCCGAACCCGCCGAGCTGGTCAAGGAGGTGCCCGGCCTCGGCCTCCTGGAGATCACCGCGCTGACCGGCGAGACGCGCAGGCGGCTGCCGGGCTGGCGCGGCGCGGCCGTCGCGGGCGGCGAGCTGTTCCAGGACACCGTGGACGGCCAGGGCCCCTACTTCCTGCTCGCGCTGGAACGCCTGCTGGTGACCGTCCTGCCGGACGAGGACCAGGTCCGGCACGTCCCCGGACGGCTCGCCTCGCTGTCGGTCGACGCGGTCCGGTGAGCGGTCCGGTGACGAGCGGCCCGGCCGTCCTCGCCGCCCTCGCCGGAGCGGTCGCGGTCCCGGTCGTGCTGGTCCCGTCGCTGGCCGGCCACCTGCGCGGGCGGTCGCTGGGCACGGCGCTCCGGGCCCAGGCTGCCGTCCCGTCCCGGTTGGCGGCGGCGGTGGCGTCCCTCGCGGTGGCGGCCGAGGCGGGTGTGCTGGGCCTGCTGCTCGCAGGGGTGATCGTCCGCCGGACGGGCCTGGTCCAGGGCGCACTGGCCGTGGCCACCGTGCTGTTCACCGCTTACGCGGCCTACGCGGCGTATGTGACCCGTACTCGGACGGGACGCGTCCCCTGCGGCTGCGGCGGCGACCTCTCCACTCCGATGTCGGTGTGGGTCGTCGTGCGCGCCGCGGGGCTGGCCGTCCTCGCGCTGGGCGGGGCGCTGACGCCGCTGCCGGACCTGACCGGCGGGACGGTCTCGGGCGTCGTCGCGGGAGCGGCCCTCGGCGTGCTCCTGTGGATCCTCCCCCGCGCGATGGCCGTCCCCGAGACCGCCGGGGGCGTCGTGGAGGTCCCCGCCGTGCCTGAAAGGAGTTCGGGGTGAGCTTTCAGACCAGTGCGCTGCTGCTGTCATGGGTGGCGATCCTGCTGCTGGCCCTGGTCGTCGCGGGCCTGGTCCGGCAGGTGCACGCGCTGGCCGGGACGGGGCGCGCAGCCCCCGCCCGTCCCGCGCCCGGCCCGGAGACGGGCGCCGCCGCGCCGGGATTCGACCGGCTCGGCCCCGGCCTGGTGCTCTTCCTGGACCGCGACTGCGGCGTCTGCGCGGAGGTCCTCGCCCTCGCCGAGCCGCCGGTGCGCGCGGTCTTCGCCGGCGCCGCGCCGGACTCGGCCGCGCCCGGCGTGACCGTCCTCGCGCACGAGAGCGCGGGACTGTTCGAGGACTACCGCGTCCCCGCCACCCCCTTCGCGGTGGTGCTGACGGAGGACGGGCGGGTGGGGCGGGCGGCCCCGGTCGGGTCGCCCGCGGCGCTGCGCGAACTGCTGGAACCGGAGGGAGTCGGAGGTGCGCGATGATCGAGCTTGAGGACGTCCCGCCGCTGCGCGGGCCGCGTCCGTCCGGGGCGGAGCGGGTGCGCCGCCGCCCGGTGGCCGAGGAGGGGCCGCGGTTCCGGCCCG
>NZ_QURH01000154.1 GCF_003428695.1 Actinomadura logoneensis | reverse complement strand
CGTCCGGCCTGGTCGGGCCGCGCCTCGGGACCGTCCTGCGGCACCGCGACCGCGCGGGCGACCCGGCCCGCGCCGCCGCGTCCTACGCCTACGCGGTCGGCTGGTGCCTGAGCCACGGATGCCACGACGCCGCCGCCGAGCTCGGGCGGCGCGGCATCGAGCACGCCGACCCCGAGGCGCACCCGGACGCCGATCCGGCGGTGTGGTGGGAGCTCGTCCACGCGACCGCGATGGCGCTGGCCGCGCTGCGCCGCGAGGACGAGGCCGAGCGGCTGCTGCACCGCGCCCGCGCGACCACCGACTCGCCGGTGTGGCACTCCACGATCGCCTACTCGCTGGCGATGCTCGCCGTCCGCCACCACGACCCCGCCCGCGTGGACCTCTCCGCCGCGCTGGCCTGGACGAACACCGCGATCGCGATCTGCGGGCTGCTGCCCGACCCGGCCGAGCGGGCGATCAAGCTCGGCTTCGACCTCAACGGCCGGGCGCTGGTCGAGGCCCGGCGCGGCCGGGACGAGGAGGCGCTGCGGCTCGTCCAGGAGGCGATCGACCTCGCCGACCGCGACCTCCCGCCGGGCGCCCACGCCGTCCACCGGATGGTCCTGCTCGCCAACCGCGCCGCCGTGCTGGACCGGCTCGGCCGCACCGGCGACGCGCTGCGCGACTGGACGGCCGCGATCGACGCCGACCCCGTCCACCCCGACTACTACATCGACCGGGGCAACCTGCTGCTGCGCCTCGGCCGCGCGGCCGAGGCCGTCGCCGACTACGAGACCGCGATGGCCGTCGGGCCGCCCTTCCCCGAGCCGTACTTCAACCGCTCGGAGGCCAGGTTCGCCGAGGGCGACCACGAGGGCGCCCTCGCCGACCTCGACCACGCGCTCGAGCTGGACCCCGGATTCACCGAGGCCCGGACGAACCGCGCCGGGCTGCTGGCCGCCCTCGGCCGCAACGCCGAGGCGCGCGCCGACTGCGCGGCGGGGCTCGCCCACCGGCCGGGCGACGCGCACCTGCTCAGCGTCCTCGGCCAGATCGAGGCCGCCGAGGGCCACGGCGACCGGGCCCGCGCCGCGTTCGACCAGGCGCTCGGGCAGGACCCGACGCTGGCCGCCGCGTGGGCCAGCCGGGGCGTCCTCGCCTACGAGACCGGGGACGCCGAGGCCGCCGTCCGCGACCTGACGAAGGCCCTGGAACTGGGCGAGGACCCGGCCGTCCTGTTCAACCGCGCCGTCGTCCTGGCCGCCCTCGGCAGGACGGCCGAGGCGCGCGGGGACCTGACGCGCGCCCGCGCCCTGGCCCCCGGCGACCCGGACATCGAGAAGGCCCTCGCCGACCTCGGCTGACCACCCCGCAGGGGCGCGCGCGGCCGAGGGGCGCGCCAGACCCGACGGCCGGGTCGGGCAGGGCTGGCCGACCGGACGCGGACGGCCGGGTCGGGCGCGGAGGGGTCAGGGCTGGGTGGTCCTGGCGTTCTGCAGGGCGCAGAGGACTCGGATGGTCTCGTAGCCGCGCCAGGCGAGCGCGCCCGCCGGGGAGATCCGGGCGTACTCGACCGTCCAGCCGCCGTCCTCCTGCTGGCCGTTCTCCAGCCGGGCCAGGTCGGCGGCGACCACCTCGGGCCGGAACAGCTCGCGCGGCGGACGGCCCGGGACGCCCGCGAAGTCGAGCGGGTGCAGGTACTCGTCGTCCGTCCCGCCCTCGACCTTGACCAGGCCGTCGTCGGGGACGTACTTGCCGAGCCCCTCCAGCAGCTCGCGCGCCTGGGGGTGGACGTCGCGCAGGGCGTCCATCGCCCGGACGGCGAACGCCAGGATGTAGGCGTGCGGGCGGCTGTCCAGGGCGCCGACCGCGCCCACGCAGTAGGCGGCGGCGCGCTCCAGCCACGGGTGCGCCGCCACGCCCGGGTCGATCTCCGCCACCCGCTGCGCCGCGACCAGCGTGACCGCGGTGATCTGCAGGGACGAGACGGACGTGTCGGCCGTCGCCCACCACGGGGCGTTGCCGGCCGCGCGGGTCGTCGGCAGCGCGAACGGCAGGCCGCCGTCCGGCAGCGTCACCGACTCCAGCCAGTCGCACAGCTCCACCGCGTGCGGGTGCCCGCCGATCTCGGCGAACACCTCGAACGCGTGCGCGGCGGCGCCGGTCTGGCTCTCGGGCGACCGCAGGTCGGGCTCCAGGCCCCACCCGTAGCCGCAGTCGGGATTGCGGTAGGCGGCGAGGGCCGCGACGACGGCCTCCACGTCGCCGGTGTCGCCGAAGAGGACGTCGAACCGGCGCCGGTCCAGGAGCCGGGCGTGCGTGGCCATGAAGTCGGCCGCCTTGGTCAGGTCGATGCTCATAACCCCACCCTGGACGGCTCGCGCCCGTCCGTCTTGTCGCTTTCGGTCATCCTCGCCCCGCGGGACGCCCGCGCGGCCCCGCAGGACGCCGACGCGGCTCCGGCGGAACCTCGCCCCGCGGGACGCCCGCGCGGCCCCGCAGGACGCCGACGCGGCTCCGGCGGAACGCTCCGCCCCGCTCACCCGGCGCCGCCCAGCCGCCGGCCGGTGATCTCCTTGGGGGCGAGCCGGATCCGGGCGGGCCGCCTCTCGGCGGGCCAGGGTTCCACGTCGGCCGAGGGCTCGTCGTCCTCCAGCTGCCGTGCGCCGCCGCGCAGCAGGACGCTCCAGCCCTCGTGCCGCTCGGCGTCGATCTGGTCCACCTCGAAGGCGATCCGCACCTCCGCGCCGGACAGCAGCCCGGAGAGGTTCTGGTTGAGCCGCCCGGCGAGCGAGGTGCGGAACACGATCTCCTCGCCGTCCAGGACGTAGTTGACCGGGGTCACCGTCGGCCCCTCGCCGTCGTCGTAGGCGACGCGGCCGAGGCCGCCGGGGGCGATCAGCTTCAGGCACGTTTCGCGGTCGAGGGGCGACAGCGTCGGACGTCCCTGGGGTTCGGTCATGACTGCGCCTTTCTCCTGACGGATCTCGTCTGCTGCCCTACCCGGCCCGGCCGGGCGTCACTCCGTGAGCCTGATCGCGTCGGGCGGGGGGACGGCCCCGATAAGGTCAAGACCGTCCCAAGGGAGGTGGGAGCGCCGGGTGGACGATCCGCTGCGCCCCGGGCTGCTGCTCGGTGGCAGGTACCGGCTGGAGGCCCGGGTCGGCGACGGCGGCATGGCCTCGGTGTGGCGCGCCTTCGACGGCGTGCTGTCCCGGCCGGTCGCCGTGAAGGTCCCGCGCGCGGACGGGCCGGGCCGGTCGGCGCGCAGGCTGCGCCGCGAGGCCACGGCGGCGGCCCGCCTGACCCACCCCGGGATCATCGGCGTCCACGACTACGGCGAGGCCGACGTGCCCGGCGGCGGACGCGTCCCGTACGTGGTCATGGAGCTGCTGGACGGCGAGACGCTCGCCGCGCGGCTGGCCCGCGGCCCGCTCCCGGCCAGGGAGGCGGCCTCGGTGGGCGCGCAGGTCGCCCGCGCGCTG
>NZ_QURH01000156.1 GCF_003428695.1 Actinomadura logoneensis | reverse complement strand
CGGGCCGCCGAGATCGCGCGGCGCGGCGAGGAGGCGGCCCGCGCGCAGCGCGCCCGCGAGCTGCGCGCGCTGCTGGTGCAGTCCGGCACCGCCCTCGGCATCACCACGGTGATCTCGCTCGGCGTCGGCTGGGTGGTGGCCGGGCGCGTGCTGCGCAGGCTCCGGCGCGTCACCGCGGCGGCCCGCACGATCTCGGCGGGCAACCTGCACGAACGGCTCGCGCTGGACGGCCCGCGGGACGAGCTGAAGGAACTCGGCGACACCTTCGACGGCCTGCTCGCCCGGCTGGAGGGGACGTTCCTGGCGCAGCGCCGGTTCATCGCGCACGTCTCGCACGAGCTGCGCACCCCCATGACGCGGCAGCGGACGCTCGCGCAGGTCGCGCTCGCCGACCCGGACGCCACGGTCGAGTCGCTGCGCACCGCGCACGAGCGGGTGCTGGCGGCCGGGGCGCAGCAGGAGCAGCTTCTGCTGGCGCTGCTGACGCTCGCCCGCGGACAGGCCGGGATCAGCCGCCGCGAACCGTTCGACCTGGCCGGGCTCACCGGGGACGCCGTGCTGAACCGGTCGCAGGAGGCGCGGCGGCTGGACGTCACCGTCCGGACCGACCTCGCGGCGGCCCCGGCGTCCGGCGACGCGCGCCTCGCGGAGCGGATGGTGACCAACCTGGTCGACAACGCGCTGCGGCACAACGTCCCCGGCGGGCTGGTGGAGGTCACCGCGGCGACGCGGGACGGCGCGGCGGAGCTGACCGTCGCCAACACCGGCCGGGTGATCCCGGAACCGGCCGTGGAGCAGCTCTTCGAGCCCTTCGAACGGCTCGGCGCCGAGAAGGCCGGCCGCGCCGAGGGGCTCGGTCTCGGCCTGTCCATCGTCCAGGCCATCGCCGACGCGCACGACGCCGCCGTGCTGGCCCGCCCCCGGCCGGGCGGCGGCCTGGTGGTCACCGTGACGTTCCCTCCACCCGGCTCACCCGCCCCGTGCGGCGCCGGTGCGGGCGAGCCCGTGCGCCACGCAGGCAAGCGGCCTAGATGAGGACCATGCAGACGGGCGGGGCCGAGCAGCGCGCCCACCCGCCGGGGACGTCGGTGAGGGTCAGGGCGCCACGAGCGGTTCCGCCCGGTAGGCGTCGTGCAGTAGGTCGACGAACCCGGACTCCTCGGGCAGGGCCACCGCGTCGAGCCGCCCCACCCTGATCCCCGGCGTCCAGGAGTTCATCACCACCGCTCCGGACAGGCCGCGGACGTCGTCCGGCGTCACCTCCCGGACGACCTGCCCCACGCCCAGCTCCCCGAGCCGACGGCGGACGATGCCCATCGTCACCCCGGTCAGCATCGGCCCGTCCGGCCAGATCACCGACTCACCGTCCCAGAACGCCAGGTTCCAGATCGTCGCCTCGGTGAGACGGCCGTGCCGGTCCACGAACGCGGCGTCGTCGAAGCCGGCGGCGAGCGCCCGCCGCAACCGGTACGTCTTCCCGACCTCCCCCACGTGCTTGACCGCGGGCAGGTCCCGCTCGTGCGGGAGCACCGCCAGCGCGAGCGGCCCCGCCGGAGGCTCCGCGGCCGGACGGGTCCGCACCAGCACCCTCAGCTCCCCGTCCTCGGACGTGAACTCCCCCGGCCGCGAGTACACCGTGGCCGTCAGCGACAGGGCGTCCGGCCCCACCCGGACCGCCGCGCGCAGCAGCTCCCGGATCCGCTCGTCGGGGACGGCCCGGCCGAACAGCTCCAGCGACGCCGTCCGCAGCCGGTCCAGGTGCAGGTCGAGCCCCCGGACACGGCCACCGCGCACCTGCATCGCGGTGAAGTGCGCGTACCCGGCGAAGGCCAGCGGCCCCAGTTCCCCGGCGGTCGCGGGACGCCCGTCCAGGTGGACGACGAATTCGGTGGTCACGGTGCTCATCAGTGCGCGTCTCCAGTTCGGCGGTCGGACGCCCCCAGCCTGCCCGACCGCACCGCGCGCACCCAGCCCTCCGCCGTGCCTACGACCGGCGGTGTCAGGATCGCAGTTCGGCGGTCGGACGCCCCCAGCCTGCCCGACCGCACCGCGCGCACCCAGCCCTCCGCCGTGCCTACGACCGGCGGTGTCAGGATCGCGCCCCGGCCCCGGCTTCGGCCCGCCGCGGGCGCCCGCCCCCGCGGCCTCGATAATGATCGTCATGGAGAACCGGTCCGGCGGCGAGCTCGGCGCGTTCCTGCGCAGCCGCCGCGCCCGCCTGGCGCCCGGCGACGTCGGCCTGCCCGACACCGGACGGCACCGCCGCGTCCCCGGCCTGCGCCGCGAGGAACTCGCCGGGCTCGCCGGCGTCTCGGTCGCCTACCTCACCCGCCTGGAGCAGGGCCACAGCCGCAACGTGTCGTCCGAGGTCCTGGACGCGCTCGCCCGCGCCCTGCGGCTGACCGAGAACGAGCACGCCCACCTGCGCCGCCTCGCCCGCAACCGCCGGAATCCGGACGCCGGGCCGTCCACCCCGCAGGTGCGCGAACCGCTGCGGCGCCTACTGCTCGCGATGGACACCGTCCCCGCGTACATCACCGGCCGCTTCCTCGACCTGCTCGCGTGGAACCCGATGGCCGCGGCCGTGTTCGGCGACTGGGACGAACTGCCGCCGCACGAGCGCAACATCGCGCGCCTGGTCTTCCTGTCCCCCGGCCACCGTCGGCTGTTCCCCGACTGGGACGCCCTCGCCGCCGACATGGTCGGCGCGCTGAGACTGGACGCGGGCTGCTTCCCCGGCCACCCGCGCCTGGCGGAACTGGTCGCCGAGCTGTCGGCCGAGAGCGCCGAGTTCCGCGCCCTGTGGGCCCGGCACGACGTCAAGGAGAAGAGCCACGGCACCCGGCGACTGCGCCACCCCGTGGCCGGCGACCTGCTCCTGGCCTTCGAGTCGTTCCGGCTCGCGGACGACGCCGACCAGTGCCTGAGCACCTTCCACATCCCGCCGGACGCCCCGAACCCGGACGCCCTCCGCCTCCTCACCCCCCGCCCCACCACCGTCTGACACCAAGCCGCACGGAACACGCCACGCACGCTGCCACGCGCGCTGTTGCCATCCCGGCACGCATGGTTGCCGCCGCGACACCGGTGCGCCCACGATGGGAGGCATGAGGCTGACGACGATGACGCAGATCACCGTGGACGGCGTGATGCAGGGCAACGGGCACGCGACTCCCGAGGAGCTGGCGAGCGGGTTCACGCGGGACGGCTGGGCGCTGGGGGCGTTCGCCGATGACACCGTCGAGATGATCACCGCCACCTATCAGCGTGCGGACGCGTTCCTGTTCGGGCGGCGCACGTATGAGATGTTCGCCGAGACCTGGGGCACTCGGCCGGAGATGCGGGCGCACCCCATCGGGGTCGCGCTCAACGGGGCGCACAAGTACGTCGCATCCAACCGTCTCGAGAAGCCGTCGTGGGGACCCGTCACGCTGCTGACCGGTGATGCGACCGCAGCGATCCGGGAACTGAAGGAATCGTCATCGGGCGAGCTCCAGGTGCACGGGAGCGCGACACTGATCCGCTCACTACTCGCCGCCGACCTCGTCGACGAACTGACACTGCTGGTCGTTCCCGTGCTTCTCGGACAGGGCATGCGGCTGTTTCCAGACGATGGGCCCGACGCCGCGCTCGAGGTCATCAGCTCCCACACCGACGCGAGGGGCGTCGGCGTGCACGTGTACCGGCCGGCCGGACGACCGGAATACCACCCGGCACGGCCGACCTAGGCAGCCGGCGGCCCATGAGCCCTTTCGCAGGCCGCTCGTCGCGGCCTGCCGCGCCGCCTCCGGCTCCCGCAACGGGCCGAAGGGCGCATGCCAGCGCAACGATGCGAGTCAAGAGGAGGACAGGGCCGGCAACGCGGGCCGGCGGAACCGAATCAGGCCGGTGGAGACGCGCGCGTCAGCGCAAGGACGCCGGCCGGCGGAAAGACGCGGGTCGGTGGACGACGTGCGTCAGCGCAAAGGCGCGGGTCAGCGGGAAGGGTGATGGTCAGCGGGGGGACGCGGCGCGGGACGGTTCCGGCCGGGACGGGTCCGAGGGGGGCGCGGCGTCGGGCGGCCTGCGCGGCTGGCGGGTGCGGCGCCG
>NZ_QURH01000148.1 GCF_003428695.1 Actinomadura logoneensis | reverse complement strand
CGGGTGGCCGTGGGTGGCGCCGGACACGGCGGCGCCGGGCGTGGGCGCGCCGGTCACGGGGTGGACCGGACGGCCGGCGCCCGCGAAGGCCGGGCCGGACAGACCCGCGAGTGCGACGGTGAGCGGCGCGAAGGCGGCGGCCCTGATCAGGTTCCGGGCTGTTCGGTTCATGCTTTCCCCCTGGGAAATCGGTTTGCCCCTGCACGGGCGGACCGGCTGTACGGTCCCGAAATGCCGTCCGGTGGTCTGCACCGGGTTTCCGCTCGGGGACGTTAGTACAGCCACCGCCCGCGCACAGCCCTTTCGGAAATGAATCAGCGCGGCGGAGGAATGATCTCCGAAAGAGCTGTAACGGTTCAGGAGCGTCCGTTATGGCCGGACATGGACCGGCATTTCCGCACGGTTCACGACGGCGTTATGGCGAGCTTTCTAGGGAGAAGCCAGAACGGGGACGCCGATCCGGCGTCCCCGTTTCTTTAACCGTTCTTGCCCGGGCCCTATGAACCCTCGCCCAGCGAGATGGCCTCGTCGACCTCCGTGCGGCGGGCGGCGAGCTCCTTCTCGTAGCGCTCGCGGTCCACGGCCTCGGCGATGTCCTCGTCCTGCCGCATCAAGGCCTCCAGGTCGGCCTTGGCGTTGTCCAGGACGCCCATGTCGAGGTAGGCGGCCTGCACCTTCTCGCCCCACAGTCCGACGTCCTTCACGCACGGGACGATCCGGCTGAACAGCAGCGACTGGTAGAGCGTGTACATGTCGGAGTTGTCGACGTACTCCATGCACTTGTCCATGGGCATGTCGAGCTGTTCGAAGACCTCCCGGCCCTTGAACCGGTCGCGCATCAGGTAGCAGCCCTCGACCACGAACTCCTCGCGCTCGGCGCGCTCCTTCTCGGTGAGTTCGGCGTAGTAGTCGCGCAGCGCGAGGCGGCCGAACGCGACGTGCCGCGCCTCGTCCTGCATGACGTACGCGAGAAGCTGCTTGACCAGCGGGTTGGTGGACATGTCCCGGTACAGCCCGAACGCGGCGAGCGCGAGCCCCTCGATCAGCACCTGCATGCCGAGGTAGGGCAGGTCCCAGCGGGAGTCCTCCAGCGACTCGGCCAGCAGCTTGGCCAGGTCCTGGTTGATCGGGTAGTACATGCCGATCTTCTCGCGCAGGAAGCGCGAGTACAGCTCCACGTGCCGCGCCTCGTCCATGGTCTGCGTGGCCGCGTAGAACTTGGAGTCCAGGTCCGGGACGGACTGGACGATGCGCGCCGAGACGTTCAGCGCGCCCTGCTCACCGTGCAGGAACTGGCTGAACAGCCACGCGCCCTGGTGCCGGCCGAACTCGTCGCGCTCGGCCTGCGACATCTTGTCCCAGATGTCGGAGCCGACCAGCGGGTTGAACTGCTCGGGCAGCCCCGCCACGTTGTTCGGATCGACCTCCAGGTCCCAGTCGATGCGCTTCTGCGCGTCCCACTGCTTGTCCTTGCCCTTCTGGTAAAGGCTCAGCAGCCGGTCGCGCCCGTCGTCATATTCCCAGGTGAACCGGGCGTCACCGGACATCGGGACGTCCCAGGTCTCCTTGGGGACGGACGAGACATAAAAGTCGTACGAGGTCATGCCAACCTCCCGGGGACGGGCCTCCCGCGGGCCTCGGGGGGCCGCGGGTCGACACGGGGATCTGCCACCCACCGCTTTACATCCCTTCGTAACATGTAAAGCGGTGGGCGAACAGACCCATTCATGTCGTCCGGAACCCGTCCGGCCCGTCCGGAAAGGGATGGCAGAAGTCACCACCGAGCCGCGACGACGTTCACCGGCCGCCTGAGCTGCGCGTTCCCGGCGTTGGACGCGGCTTCGTCCGAGGCACCGCGCAAACGGGGCACGGCCGAGCACGCGTCCGACGGGCTGCGCCGGCTGCGGAGCCCGCCGCGCGGCCGGTGACACTCGGGTGCTCTTTCACGCTGTCCATAGTGGGCGGGCTGGGGATGCCGGTCGGCCGGCTCCGTCCGCGCTGCGCACGGTCGCGGGCTGGACGCCGTCGTCCGGGCACGCGCCCTCCCATCACGGGCCCGGTGCTCGCGGGCCGGACGGCCGGGCCTGGCCGCCGTCGCGGTCCCGGCCCACCGCCGTACCCCGAGCGCACACTCACCAGAAAGGACACGACAGGAAATACTGGACCGAGACGACCCTCCGACCGACGGAAGCGAGCCATGAGCGGGCTGTTCAAGGAGACGATCGACGGCGAGGACCCGGGGAGATCCCGGCCCCGCCGCGCGTTGTGGGCCGCGTTCGGGCTGATCTACATCGTCCCGGTCGTCAGGGTGGTCGCCGGGTACCACGGGCTCCGGCTCGTCCTGGCCGCGCTCGCGCTGGCGCTGTTCGTCGCGCTCTACGTGGCGACGCCGCTGACCATGCGGAGCTGGATGCACCCCGCCGGACGGCCCACCTACGTGCTGTTCGGCCTGTTCGCGGTGCTGTGCGCGGCCCTGCCGTTCGCGTTCGGCGCCGAGTGGGCCGGAATGCCGATCTACCTGTCGATCGTCGCGGCGATGACGCTGCCGCTGTGCGGCGTCCCGTACGCCGTGGTCGCGGCGGCGGCGCTCAGCGCCCTGCAGTCCTGGTACCTCGGCATCGGCCGCGGCGGGCTGCTGATGATCGCGATGTCGGCGCTGTCGCTCGGCCTGTTCATGTTCGCCTTCCGGCACGCCCGGACGCTCGTCCAGCAGCTCCGCGAGGCGCGCGCCGAGACCACCCGGCTCGCCGCCGCCAACGAGCGGCTGCGCATCGCCCGCGACCTGCACGACCTGCTCGGGCACAGCCTGTCGCTGATCGTGCTGAAGAGCGAGCTGGCCCGCCGGATGGCCGCCCGCGACCTGGACCGCGCGTTCGCGGAGGTGAACGACATCGAGACGGTGGCGCGGGAGGCGCTGCGGGACGTGCGCGCCACGATCTCCGGCTACCGCCGCCGCGACCTGACCGGCGAGCTCGACGGCGCGCGGGCCGTGCTCACCGCCGCCGGGATCGAGCCGGTCGTCCGCACCGCCGGCACCCCGCTCCCGGACGAGGCGGACGGGCTGTTCGGCTGGGCCGTCCGGGAGGCCGTCACCAACGTCGTCCGGCACTCCCGCGCGCGCCGCTGCGAGATCGTCGTCCGCCGCGAGCCGGACGCCGCCGTGCTGTCGGTGACCGACGACGGGACGGCGGCGCAGGAGTCCGCGGGGTCCTTCACCCCGGGCAACGGGCTCACCGGCCTCGCCGAACGGCTCGCGACGGCGGGCGGCGAGGTGACCGCCCGGCCGCGCCCGTCCGGCGGGTTCGCGGTCACCGCGCGGTTGCCTCTCCCGCCGGAGCGCGGACCGTCCGGACGGGGCGCCGGGGGAACGGAGGACCGCGGGACGGCCCTGGACGCCGCCGGTCCGGCGGACGGCGGGGACGCGCGGCCGACAGTAGGGTCTGCGACGTGATCCGGGTGATGCTGGCCGAGGACCAGGGCATGGTGCGTGGCGCGCTCGCCACCCTGCTCGGGCTGGAGGACGACCTGGAGGTCGTCGCCGAGGCCGCCGGTGGCGCGGAGGCCGTGCTCGCCGCCCAGCGCGAACGCCCCGACGTCGCGCTGCTGGACATCGAGATGCCCGGCGGGGACGGACTGTCCGCGGCGGCCGGGATCCGCGCCGCCGTCCCGTCCTGCCGGATCATGATCCTGACCACCTTCGGCCGTCCCGGCCACCTGCGCCGCGCCATGGAGGCCGGCGCCTCGGCGTTCCTGGTGAAGGACGGCCCGGCGGGGGAACTGGCCGCCGCGATCCGGCGCGTCGTCGCGGGCGAGCGCGTCATCGACCCGAACCTCGCCGCCACCGCGCTCAGCGCCGGCCCGAACCCGCTCTCGCCACGCGAGCGGGACGTGCTGACCGCGGGCGCGGACGGCTCGACGGCCTCCGACGTCGCGGGCCGCCTGCACCTGCCGGAGGGCACGGTCCGCGACGACCTGTCCGCCGCGATCACCAAGGTGGGGGCGCGCGACCGCGTCGAGGCCGTCCAGACCGCGCGGGCGCGGGGATGGCTCTGAGCCGCCGAGCTCCCCGGGCCCCCGCGCGGGGGCCCCGGCGAACGGCGTCCCCCGGGGGCCGCCGTCCCGTCCGCCGCGCCTCCCGCGGGATCGGCGCGCTGCTGCTGGCCGGGACGCTGGTCGCGTCCTGCCGCGCGGGCGATCCGGGGACGATCAGGACCACGCCCGTCGGCCCCGCCCCGGCCGTCCCGCCCTGGGCCAGCGTCGGCTGCACCGGCGGGACGCTGGCGACCGGGCGGCACACGTTCCAGGGCCGCGGGTTCCTCGTGAACGTCCCCGACCGCGGCCCCGACGACCCGCAGGACCCCAGCCCCTCGCCCCTGATCCTGGACCTGCACGGCCTGAACTCGTCCGGGTTCGAGGAGGCCGTCTACGGACGGCTCGCCGACGCGGGCGCCGCGCGCGGGTTCGTCGTCGTCGAACCCGACGCCGCGGCCGGCCGGGGCGGCTGGAAGCTGCCCGGCATGCAGGACGGCGACGCCGACGTCCGGTTCGCCAACGCGCTGCTCGACCACCTGGAGAAGGGCCTGTGCCTGGACCGGCGGCGCGAGTTCGCGGCGGGCTTCTCCAACGGCGCGGGCCTGGCGACCGCGCTGGTCTGCGGCCTCGGCGGACGCCTCGCCGGGGTCGCCGCCGTCGCCGGGCTGAACCTGGCCCGGCCGTGCCCGCGTCCCGCGCCCACCACGATCGTCGCCTTCCACGGGACGTCCGACCCGGTCGTCCCGTACCGCGGCGGCGAGCCCTTCGGCGGCCTGCGCGCGAAGGTCCCGTCCTGGATGACCCCGGCCGACGGCTCGTTCGACCTGCCCGCGGTCCCCGCCTCGGCGGCGGCGTGGGGACACGCGTTCGGCTGCGCGAGGACGGCCTCGGCCAGGCCCGCCCCCGGCGTCCGGCACCGCTCCTGGACCGGCTGCCGCCAGGACGCCCGCGTGGACCTCTACACCGTGCCGGGCGCGGGCCACGTCTGGCCCGGCTCGTTCCCGATCGGGACGGGCGCGACCCGGGCGGTCGACGCCACCGCCGTCACCCTGGAGGCTTTCGTCGACGCCCTCCCGCACTGGCGCCCCCGCCGGACCTTCCCCCGACCGGAAGCGGGCTTCGGCGAGGACCGCCCCCGCGAGTCGCCGCCCACCATGGCCGCGACCCCCTGACCCGGCGCCCTGACCCGGCGCCCTGACCCGGCGCCCTGTGGCGCCCGGCGGGCTCGGTCGGTGGAGGCCGGGGTCAGTCGGTGGAGATGTGGTCGGCGAGGTAGCCGTGGATGAGGCGTTCGGCCTCGGCGAGGATCTCGGGGTCGCCCGCCGGGTCGCGGCGGAAGGCCAGCTTGAGCACGGCGTCGGCGGCCTCGACGGCGATCGCGAGGGCGCGCGCCAGGCCGGGCGTCTCGGCGATGCCGAAGGTGTCGACGATGAGCTCGCGCAGCCGCTCGGCGACGACCGAGTTGTTCTCCGCGCCCTCGTCCAGCAGCCGGACGTCGGCCACGTCGCCGAACCGCAGCACGCGGAAGCCGGGGACCGAGCGGTGCATCTCCACGAAGATGGCGATGATCGCGCCGACGGTGTCGGACCAGTCGTCGAACCCGCCGCCGGTGAGGCGCTCGGACACCCGCTGCTCGAACTGCTCCAGGTTGCGCAGCGCGAGCGCCTGCGCGACCGCGCGCTTGTCGGGGAAGAACTGGTAGACCGACCCGATCGCGACCTCGGCACGCTGGGCGATGCGGGTCGTGGTGAGACCGTCGTAGCCGTCCTCGTCCAGGATCTCCGCGCAGGCGTCCAGCATCCGCTGCACGCGTTCGGCGCTGCGGCGCTGGGCGGGACGGCGGCGGAGCGGCGTTCGGATGTCGGTCACACCCCCATTGTCGCCCCTCCGCGCCGTGCCGGGGCATCAGGACGACCGACATCACACCTGGGCATCCGGCCGAACGCACCGCGTGCACACCCCGGCCTCCGGCCGCGACCGCGCCGCCCGCGCCAGACGATCCGGACAGCCGACCGCGCCAGACGGTCCGGACGGCCGACCGTGCCGGACTGTCCGGACGCGCCGACGCCCGACGCGCCGGTCTCGCCGGACGGGTCGGACGGGCTGGGAGGGCGGGGCGGTTCGGGGGAGGGCTCGTCGTCGCCGGGGTCAGGCGGGGACGGCCTCGCGGACGCGGTGGGCACGGCGGTACTCGCTCGGCGACACTCCCATCTCGCGGGCGAAGTGGGCGCGCAGGTTCGGGGCGCTGCCGAGGCCGCAGCGGACGGCGACGGCGTCCACCGGGATGTCGGTGCGTTCGAGCAGTTCACGGGCGCGCAGGACGCGCTGGGTGAGCAGCCAGCGCAGCGGCGTGACGCCCAGCTCGGCCTGGAAGCGGCGGTGCAGGGTGCGGACGGTCAGCCCGGCGCGGGCGGCGAGGTCGGCGACCGTGAGCGGGTCGTGCAGCCGCTCGACGGCCCAGTCGAGGACCGGGCCGAGACCGTCCTCGGCCCGGGCGCGCGGCATCGGCGAGTCGACGTACTGCGCCTGGCCGCCGGACCGGTGCGGCGGGACGACCATCTGCCGCGCGACGGCGGTGGCGGCCTCCGCGCCGAGGTCGTGCCTGATCAGGTGCAGGCAGAGGTCGATCCCGGCGGTGTTGCCCGCGCCCGTGAGCAGGTCGCCGTGGTCGTGGTAGAGGACGGCGGGGTCGACCGGGACGCGCGGGAAGCGGCGGGCGAGCGCCTCGGCGTGCTTCCAGTGGACGGCGCTGGCCCGGCCGTCCAGGAGTCCGGCGGCGGCGAGGACGAACGCGCCGGAGCAGAGCGACACGATCCGGGCGCCGCGCGCGTGCGCCTCGCGCAGCGCGGCGAGCAGCGGCTCGGCCGGGTCGCGGTCCACGTCGGCGGTCGCCGGGACGATGATCGTGTCGGCGGCGCGCAGCCCGTCCAGCCCGTGGGAGGCGTGGACGCCGAACAGGCCCGGCAGGTCGCGGTGCCCGGACGAGCCGCGCATGCGCACGTGGCGGGGGCCGCCTTCGGCGCAGATCCGCACGTCGTACCAGGGGCCGGTGTGGCCGGGCGGGGGCGTCCCGAAGAGCTGGCAGGGGATGGCGACCTCGAAGACCGGCATGTCGTCCATGACGGCGATGGCGAGCGTCCGCGCCGCAGAAGGCATGGCAGGAATCTAGCGCATCGCGTCATTTCTGACACTCGTGGGGGCGTCCGTCCCGGTCGAAGCTGTGATCATGAACTTCGAGACCTCGTCCACGGCGGCCCGGCCCGCCGCCCCGCTCCGGGCCGCGCGGCCCGCGCCGCCCGCTCCGGCCCCCCAGACGTCCGCTCCCGCCCTCGACCCGCCGCCCCCGCCCGACCTCGCCCCGGCGTCCGGCCGTTCCGCCGAAGGCGGCGCCCGGCGGTGGTGGGTCCTCGGGGTGGCCTCGGCCGCGCAGTTCCTGGCGATCCTCGACCTCTTCGCCGTGAACATCGCCTTCCCCGCGCTGCGGGACGGCTTCGGCGGGGCGTCCCTCGCGGACGTGTCGTGGGTGCTGAACGCGTACACGATCGTCCTCGCGGCGCTGCTGGTGCCCGCCGGGCGGATCGCCGACGAGGCCGGACGCCGCCGCGTCTTCCTCATCGGCATGACGCTGTTCGGGATCGCGTCGGTCGCGTGCGCGGCGGCGCCGACCCTCGGCCTGCTCGTGGCCGCGCGGGTCGTCCAGGCGATCGCCGGGGCACTGCTGATCCCGACGTCGCTCGGGCTCGCGCTGCCCGCCTTCCCGCGCCGCGAACACCCCACGGTCATGGGCATCTGGACGGCCGTCGCGGCGGCCGGCGCGGGCTGCGGCCCGGTCCTCGGCGGCCTGCTCCTGCTCGCCGACTGGCGCTGGATCTTCCTGATCAACCTGCCGATCACCGCCGCCGCCGTGCTCGCCGGACGCCGCCTGCTCCCCCGCGACACCACGGCCGCCGAGCCCGCCCAGGACGTCCGGCCGACGCCCGGGGCCGGGAGCGCCGCACCGGCGAGGCGGCGGGGGCTCGACCTCCAGGGCGCGGCGCTGCTGCTCGCGAGCGCCGGGACGCTGACCGCGCTGCTCACCCAGGGGCCGGAGTGGGGCTTCCCGTCCGTCCCGACGATCTTCTCCGGCGCGCTGCTCACCGTGCTCGTCCCGCTGCTGGTGGCACGGCTGCTGCGGGCGCGCGACCCGATCATCGACCCCGCGCTGTTCCGGAACCGGACGTTCGCGGTCGCGGTCGCCGGAGTGGGGCTCTACTACCTGGCGTTCGCGGCGGGACTGCTCGCGACGACGCTGTACTTCACACAGGTCATGCACTGGTCGGAGGTCTCCGCGGCGCTCGCGCTGGCGCCCGTCCCGGTGGCGTGCATGACGTTGTCCCCGCTGTCCGGACGCGTCGTCGCGCGGATCGGCGAGCGCGCGTCGGCCGTCCTCGGCGGCCTCACCCTCGCGGTCGGCGCGGCCTGGTGGACGGTCGCCATCGGACAGGGCTACGCGCTCGGCTACCTGCCCGGCGCGGTGCTGTTCGGCGCGAGCACGGCGCTGCTCCAGCCGCCGCTGTTCGGGGCGTCCACCGCGCTGCCCGGCGACCGGATCTCCCTCGGCTCGGCGGTGCTGATGACCACGCGGCAGATCGCGTCCGCGCTCGGCGTGGCCGTCCTGACCTTCGTGCTGCACGGGCGTCCGGTGCTCGCGGACTACCGGCTCGGCTGGACCCTGATGGCCGTCGCCGGGCTCGCCGCCGCCGTGGCCTGCGTCCGGTTCCGCCGCGACTGATGCGCTCAGCGCAGCGACTGGAAGAGCTGCCCGGCCGCCGGCTGCGTCCACTGGAGGCGGTTCGGATCGGCCGGGTACGGCGCCACCGGGACGGTCCCGAAGCGGATCCTCCCGGTGTCGCCGACGCTCGACGACAGGTCGAACATCTGCTTGAGCCCGAGCCCCTTGTCGGTGACGACGGACTTGGACGCGGCCCGCAGGAACGCGTACAGCCGCGTCGGATTGCCGAGCTGGCCGCGCGCCTTGTCCGCCATCGCCGTCATGAGCTGCTGCTGCCGCCTGATGCGGCCGAGGTCCGAGCCGTCGCCGACGCTGTACCGGACGCGCGCGTACCCGAGGGCCTGCTCGCCGTTCAGCTTCTGGCGTCCGGCGGCCAGGTGCAGCCCGGCCTTGGTGTCGTCGATCCGCGCCGGGACGTTCACCTCGACCCCGCCGAGCGCGTCCACCATGGACTTGAAGCCGGTGAAGTCGATCTGCAGCGCGTGGTCGACGCGGACGCCGGTCGCGCCCTCCACGGTCTTCCACGCGCAGGCCAGCCCGGCCTCGTTGAACGCCGAGTTGATCATGCCGGTGCGGGCCGGGACGGTCGCGCCGCCGGGCGCCCGGCACGCCGGGACCGGCACGACCGAGTCGCGCGGCAGGCTGATCCCGCGCACGTCCTTCCCGTTCGCCGGGACGTGGAAGAGGATCATGGTGTCGGTGCGGGCGCCCTCCTCCTTGCCGTACCCGGCGTTCGCGCCCTGCCGGCTGTCCGACCCGACGACCAGGATGTTCTCGGCCTGCGTCCGCTTGGCCGGACGGGGCCCGAGGTCCGCCGCGCTCACGTGCCGGATGTTGCCGTCCACCTGCGTGTACAGCCCGTACCCGGCGAGCGGCAGCATCGCCGCGACGATCAGCGCCGCCGGAACCAGCCGCCGGATCCGCCTGCGCCGCCGCAACCGCCGCGTCCGGTACCCGCCCGAACCCCGCGCGTCGCCGCCCTCCCCCCAGAAGGCGCTCTCCGCGGACGCCCGACTCTCCGCCCCACCGCTCAGCCCCGCGCCAGCAGCCGTCACGCCGTGGTCCGCTGCCGCGGTGTCGCTCGGGTAAGGGCCGGTGTCGGACGCGTCGCCCCGGGAGGCGGCGTTGGCCGCCGTCGCGTTCTCGGAAGCGGACAAAGCCCCCTGGGACGCGTCGCTCTCGGAAGCGGAGAAAACGCCCCTGGACGCGTCGCTCTCGGGAGCGGAAGAAGCGTCCGCGGACGGGTTCTGCGGGCCGGATGCGCCGGGCTGGGCGGCGGAGCTGGTCCACGCGCCTGTGTCGGTGCGGGCGAGGGTGTCCGGGAAGGACGGGACCTTCTGCTCGGGGCTCTCTCGCCCGTCCCGGTGGCTGGTCATCGACGTCCTTCTCGGTCTGCTGGTTGCCAAACGCGCTGGTCAGAGGGCGTTGGGCGGCGTCTCGTCCCCATTTCCGGCCGGAATACGGCACGACCGCGGGCGATCCGGTCGGCGCCCGCCCCCGCTGGGCGCCGTTCCGGGACACGGTGGTTTCACCGCTCGCTCAGGTAACGAACCGGACATCCCCACTGTTCCTGGAGAGGCGGACGGGATCGGAAGCCACCCGCCGGACCGGACCGGCTCCCTAAGAGCGCGCGGTATCGACCTTGGTCGCTACCCGGACGCCCCCGCCCGGCGGAAGGCTGGCGGGCATGGATCGGAAGACCTACGACGGGCTTGAGTCGTTCGTGTTCATCGCCGGCTTCTACGAGGGGCTGCTGCCGTTCCCCGCCAAGTACTTCGGCTGGACGCCGCTGCTGTCGCTGCCGTCCCGGATGCCCTCGCCCGCGTGGTGGATCGCGGCGGCTGCGGCCCTCGTCACCGCAGCCGTCCTGCTGGTGGTCCTCGACACGGCCAAGAAGCGCCGCTACCCCGACGCCTGACCCGTCCCGCGCGGACGCCAGCCGCCGGGGTCAGGGGGCGAGGCGGTCGCGGTAGCGGTCGCGGGTCCTGCCCACCATGCGGCCCACGGCCCGGCTCAGCGGCGGGGCGAGCCGGTCGAGGGCCAGCGCGAGGTGCGCCTCCGGAGCCACCGGCACGAGCGCACGGTCACGCCGGACGGCCCCCAGGATGGCCCGCGCGACGCGTTCGGGCGGGTAGCCCCGGCGGGCGAACACCTTCGCCGCGCCCTCGCGCAGCTCGTCGGCCGTGTCGGCGGACACCCCGACGTACCGGGCCCGGCGCGGCAGACCGGTGTCGATCACGCCCGGACAGATCGCGCTGACGCCGACGCCGGCGTCCGCCAGTTCCAGCCGCAGGCACTCGCTGAACCGCAGCACGGCCGCCTTGGTCGCCGAGTACGCGGCGACGTCCGTGCCCGGCGCGTACGCGGCCATGGACGCGACGTTGACGAGGTGCCCGCCCTCGCCGCGCTCGACCATCCGCGCGCCGAACAGGCGGCAGCCCCGGTACACGCCGTCCAGGTTGACGGCGCGGATCCGGGCCCAGTCCGCCTCGCCGGTCTCCAGCAGCGGCCCGGCGACCCCGATGCCCGCGTTGTTGACGACCACGTCCGGGACGCCGAAGTGCTCGGTGACATAGTCGGCGAACCGCTCCATGGCCTCGGCGTCCGCCACGTCCACCCCGTACGGATGCGCGACACCGGCGCGGGAAGCGCCGCCTGACCCGACACCGCCGCCCGCGTCCGGGCCGCGACCCGCGCCGGAGATCTCGTCGGCGACGCGCTTGGCAGCGCCCTCGTCGATGTCGGCGACCACGACCGAGGCGCCCTCGGCGGCGAACGCGTGGGCCGTCGCGCGGCCGATGCCGCCGCCCGCGCCGGTCACCACGACGAGCCGTCCCGCGTACTCGCCGCCGGGGCGTCCGGCGGCCCGCGCGCGGGCGAGGTCGGGGGTGTCCGGGCCGCCCGCGAGGTGGTCGACGAACTCGGTGATCCAGTGCGCGACGCGGTCCGGATGGGTGCGCGCCACCCAGTGCCCCGCCGCGACGCGCCGGACGTACAGCGGGTCGGCATGCCCGCGCGCCGACAGCAGCACGTCCGGCGTGGCGTAGCGGTCCCGGGTCGGGACGATCAGCTGCACCGGGACCTGCGCCGTCGCACCCCCGGCGGGGAGTCTCCGCAGGTTGGCCCGGTAGAGCCCGAGCCCCGCGCGGGCGTCGCGGGCGAGCGTCGGCGCGGGGTGCCCGGTCCTCGGCTCGCCGCCCTCCGCGCGCTTCAGGCCGCGCGCGAACGTCGCGGTGACCACGCGCGCCAGCACCTCGCCCGTCCCCGGGGCCGCGAGCAGCGGCATGTAGGCGCTGCGTCGCGCCTGGTCCAGCACCCGCCCCGCCCGCCGGACGCGCTCCCGCGCCGGTCCCGCGCCCGTCGTCTCACGGCGGGCCCACTCGGCGACGTGCCGCCAGTCGGGGCCGGAGATGGAGGTGAAGGACGCGATGCGGCCCGCGAAGGGGCGTCCTGCCGGGCCGTCGGTGACGGCGGCCCAGCCCTGGACCGATCCCCAGTCGTGCCCGACGAGGTGCACGGGCGCGTCGCCGCCGACCGCGTCCAGGACGGCGGCGAGGTCGCCGAGCAGCGCCTCGATGCCGTAGCCGTCCGGATCCTCCGGCGTGGTGGACGCCCCGGCCCCGCGCACGTCGTACGCGAGGACCCGGAACCGCCCGGCCAGCCGCTCGGCGACCTCGTCCCACACCGCGCTGGTGTCCGGATAGCCGTGCACGAGCACGACGGTGGGCCGGTGGCCCTCCCCCCGCTCGCGCACGGCCAGCTCGATCTCGCCCGACCTGACCCTGTGATCCCGCACCGCGATCACCTTCTCCGCCGGAGGGTGCCTTTCCGCGAACCTACGCCTTCGGCTCGCCCGGGGCGACCCCGGTGACCGGCTGGCGCAGGATGGTCAGCACGCCGAGGCCGAGGTAGATCTCGTGGTGCAGCCCGCGCGGGACGAGTCCGTGCTCGGCCATGAAGGCGTCCATGCGGGCGAGCGTGGCGGGCTCGCTCGCGTAGTCGCCGTGGTGCAGCACCTGGACGGACGGCCCCTCGGCGAACTCGGCGAGCTGCACGCGCGCCGCCGCCGGAAGCTTGGGCCGGACGGCGTCGCGGGCGTGCTCGACCTGCTCGGCCGTGACGTCCGGGGCGGTGCGGATGAACAGGTGCCACCGCCACTCGGCGCGCGGGACCTCCAGCGGCGGACGCGAGGTGTCCTCCACCCACCAGCGGCCCTCCAGGGGCGCCCCCGGGCTCCCGAGCGCGCCGGCGACCGCGTACACGGCCTCGATCGCGGCCGAGTGCTCGGCACCGCCGGGCTCGCCGAGCCCGCTCACGGACAGACCGCGGACGGCGGGCAGATCCACGAGCGCAGGCTCATCCGAAGCCGCATACCAGGGATCCTCAACCCCCGTCCCACCGCCGACGTCCGCCGCGTCCGCGGCGGCCGGGACCCCTGCGGCGTCCACCACGTCCCCGGCACTCGCGACGTCCACCACGCTGGCGACGTCCACGGCGCCGGCGACGTCCGCGGACTCGGCAGCGCCCACCTTGCCCGCGGCGTCCGCGGCGCCCCCGACGTCCGTGGCGTGCGCGCGGTCCGCGGCGGGGCCGGTCGGGGGCTGAGGGGCTCTGGTCATCGTTCGTCCTCCAGTCGGATCTGCACCCTGGTCACCAGAGCTTCCGGCGGGGTGCGTTCGGGGTCGGTGAGGTAGGTCTCCCGGGTCGTCGTGCCGGGGGTGTGGCCGTGGTCGGCGCACCAGGCCAGCAGCCCGTGCACCACCAGCCCGACCTGGTCGAACGGCCCCACGTGCAGGGCCGTCGCGAACGGACCGCCCACCAGGACGTCCCGGCGGGTCCCCGGCGGCGCGTCCGCCCCGTCCGGCAGGACGGCGGCGAGCGCGACGGGGATCTCCTCGGCGGGATCCAGCGGGAACAGCCCGACCATGGGCTCGGTCGTCGCGACGTCCAGCAGCCGTGCCGCGCAGCGCCCCATCGCCGGGGCGATGTCGTCCAGCGCCGCCGTGTCGCGGGCGAGGGCGACCGTGCGGGCGGGCTCGTCCACAACGGTGACCTCCGGCGCGGGCAGCCCCTCGACGAGGAGGCGTTCGAGCACGTCCAGGGCGCGTCGGCGGCGCTCCAGCTCGGCGGCCTGCCGGTCCCGGACCTCGGTCAGCGGACCGGTCGGGTCGTCCAGTGCGAGGGTCCGGGCGATCATCGGCAGCGGGACGTCGAGGGTCCGCAGCAGCCCGATCGCGAGGGCGTCCCGCGCCTGCTCCGGACGGTAGTACCGGTACCCGGACGCCGGATCGACGTGCGCAGGCGACAGCAGCCCCAGGTCGTCGTAGTGCCGCAGCCGCTTCACGCTCAGCCGGCACAGCCGCGCGAACCGCCCGATCGGCAGGAGATCTTCGCTCACGTCCCCACTGTCCCGTCTCCCACAGCGGGAGAGTCCACCGCGCGCCGGAACCAGGGAACCCCCACGCCGACGCACCGCGCCCCCAGAACGCGCCGCGCCCCACCTTCTTCTGGCTCTACGCGTCCGACGCGAAGTCGTGGGTGAACCGCTGAAGACCGCCCAGGGCGTCCACGACCTCAGGGGGGACGTCGCGGAGATGCGGTCGGTCAGCCCATCACTCAAGGCCTCGGCGTCGACGGCTCGTCCGAGCGCGGCGGCCTGCGGTGAAGCTGTGCGTCCGCTGACGGCTCAGGGCCGCGGAATCTCCCCGATCACCGCGGTGCCGACGCCCTTGGACGCCTCCAACTCCGGCGCCCGCCCGTCCTCGACCGCCTCGTCCTCCTCCGCGTGCTCCTCGGACGTGTCGTCGGCCGGAACACGGCGGGCGGACGAGGCGTCGCCGCCGAACGCCTGCGTGATGGCCTCCAGAGCCGACGTGACCTCCGACGGGATGACCCAGAACGTGCTGTTCGGGCCCTCGGCGAGCTTCGGCAGGGTCTGCAGGTACTGGTAGGCGAGCAGCTTGGGGTCCGGGTCGGCGCGGTGCACGGCCGTGAACACCCGGTGGATCGCGGTCGCCTGGCCCTCGGCCTCCAGGATCGCCGACTGCTTGGCGCCCTCGGCGCGCAGGATCGCGGCCTGCTTCTCGCCCTGCGCGGTGAGGATCTTTGACTGCCGGGCGCCCTCCGCCGTCAGGATCGCCGCGCGCTTCTCCCGCTCGGCACGCATCTGCTTCTCCATCGCGTCCTTGATGGACGGCGGCGGCTCGATCGCCTTGATCTCCACGCGGGTGACGCGGATGCCCCATTTGCCGGACGCGTCGTCCAGCACGCCGCGCAGCGCCGTGTTGATCCGGTCCCGGGACGTCAGGGTGGCCTCCAGGTCCAGGGTGCCGATCACGTTCCGCAGCGTGGTCGCGGTGAGCTGCTCGATCGCCTTGATGTAGTTGACGATCTCGTAATCGGCCGCGCGCGGGTCGGTGACCTGGAAGAACAGCACGGTGTCGATGTGCACCACCACGTTGTCCTCGGTGATCACCGGCTGCGCCTTGAACGACACCACCTGCTCGCGCAGGTCGATCAGGGATTTCACCCGGTCCACGAACGGCACGACGAAGGTGATGCCGGGTTCCAGCGTCCGGTGGTAGCGGCCGAGCCGCTCCACGTTGCGGGCACGCGCCTGCGGGATGATCCACACCGTCCGCATGGTCGCGGTGACCAGCACCGCGATCCCCGCGATCAGCACCACCAGCAGCGCGATGGCGACGTCCGTCATGGCTCCCCCTCCGGGATCCGGGTCGGGCCCACCGGGTACAGCAGCGCCGTCGCGCCCTCGATGGCGAGCACGTCGGCGGTGGCCCCGGCGGGGATGACGAGGTCGGGGTCGTAGGGCCGGGCCGTCCACTCCTCGCCGCCGATGCGCGCGCGGCCACCCGTCCGGCTGACCTCGGTGAGCGTCACGGCCTCGCGTCCGACCAGGGCGGCCGTCCCGGACCGCATCCTCGGCGGCTGCCGGACGTGCCGCCGCGCGAGCGGCCGCACCACCCCGAGCCCACCGACCGCGACCAGCGCGAACACCGCCGCCTGGAGAACGACCGGGAGCCCCGCCGCAGCCGTCAGCCCGGCCGCGAGCGCCGCCACCGCGAGCAGTCCGAGCGCCAGTGTCAACGTCAGCAGCTCGGCGACCCCGAGCACCGCCGCGACCAGCAGCCAGACGACCCACGCCTCCATTCGCGTCATCTCCCAGAGGCGGTCGATGTCCTTCCTTTCAAGGTAGCTCCGCCCCCACCCCCACTCAACGTCAAACCCCCCTTAACCTGCCCAAACAGCCCCACCAGCCCCACCGTTCCGAAGCCGCCCGCCCCCACGGGCGAGGCGGGCGCCAGTGGACGTCCTGAAGCAAACCGCGTAAGCACCCACCCACGCCTGCACGGACGAAGCGGGACGACGAACCTCCTGGACGGACCCCGCGAGCCCCGACCGCCTGCGCGAGCGAAGCGGCCACGATGGACCTCCTGAAACGGACCACGCGAGCACCCACCCCACCTGCACGGGCGAAGCCAGACGGTGAACCTCCTGAAACGGATGATGCGAGCCCCACCCCACCTGCACGGGCGGGTCGGTTCGGTGGACGCCCTGAAGCCGACCGCGCGAGCACCCCGGCCCCACCTGCGCGAGCGGGTCGGTTCGGTGGAGTCCCTGAAGCGGACCGCGCGAGACTCGCCCACCTGCGCGGGCGAGGCGGGTCGGGGAGGAGTCGGTGGCGGTGGGGGGTGGGAGCGGGTCATCATGAGGACGGGCGTCGGGCGACGAGGAGTTACGGCCATGGGCAGCCGCACTGGATACCGGACCTGTCCGCTCTGCGAAGCGCTCTGCGGGCTTGAGCTGACGCTGGACGAGGCGGACACGATCACGTCCGTGCGGGGTGACAAGGACGATCCCCTGAGCGCCGGGTTCCTGTGCCCCAAGGGGGCGACACTCGGCCGTCTCGACGCTGATCCCGACCGGCTCGACGCGCCGCTGGTACGGGGCGTCCCGGTGGGATGGGACGAGGCGTTCGACGTCGTCCGGGACGAGTTGGCCGAGGTCATCGCGCGGTACGGCCGCGACGCGGTCGCGATCTACATCGGGAACCCGACCGCGCACTCGGTGGCGGGGCCGCTCTACGGATCCGCGCTGATCAAGGCGCTGGGCACCCGGAACGTCTACACCGCCAGCACCGCCGACCAGATGCCGAAGCATGTCAGCTGCGGGCATCTGTTCGGCGATCCGCTCGCGATCCCCGTTCCCGACCTCGACCGCACCGAGTACCTGCTGATGCTCGGCGCGAACCCGCTGGAGTCGAACGGCTCGCTGTGCTCGGCCCCCGACTTCGCGGGACGGCTCAAGGCCGTCCAGGCGCGCGGCGGACGCGTCGTCGTCGTGGATCCGCGCCGCACCCGCACGGCCGCCCTGGCCGACGAGCACCTGTTCATCCGCCCCGGCACCGACGCCCTCCTGCTGATGGCGCTCGTCCACACCCTCTTCGCCGAGGAGCTCACCACCCTCCCCGCCCAACCGACCGACCACCGCCCTCCAACTCCCGCCCCCCGACCCGCCAACCGGCCCGACCCCGGACCCGCCTCCCACAGCAGCAACACCACCGCCCCCGGCACTGCCGCCGAAACCGGCGCAGCCAACGTGATCAGCGCAGCCAGTGGAACCGGCGCAGCGGGCGCGAGCGGCGGGGGGAGTGGAGCCAGCGCGATAGACGCGGCCGACGGGGTTGGCGGGGGTGGGAGGGGGGTTAACGGGCTGGATGAGTTGCGGGCGCTGGCCGTCGGGTTCTCGCCGGAGCGGGTCGCGCCGGTCACGGGGATCCCCGCGGAGACGATCAGGCGGACGGCCCGGGAGCTGGCCGCCGCCGGGCGCGCCGCCGTGTACGGCCGCATCGGGACCTGCACGCAGGAGTTCGGCACGCTCGCGAGCTGGCTCGTGGACGTGCTGAACATCCTCACCGGCAACCTCGACCGGCCGGGCGGCGCGATGTTCCCCCGCCCGGCGCACACGCCGGTGTACCGGCGGCGGCGTCCGTTCACGACGGGCCGCTGGCGCAGCCGCGTGCGCGGGCTGCCCGAGGTCATGGGCGAGCTGCCCGTCGCGACGCTCGCGGACGAGATCGAGACGCCCGGCGAGGGGCAGGTCCGCGCACTGGTCACGGTGGGCGGCAATCCCGTGCTGTCCGCTCCCGACGGCGCCCGTCTCGACCGCCTCCTTCCCTCCCTCGACCTGGTGATCAGCGTCGACCCGTACCTGAACGAGACGACCCGGCACGCGCACGTGGTGCTGCCTCCGCCGCGCCCCGCGCAGACCCCGCACTACGACCTGGCCCTGCTGGGGTTCACGGTGCGCGACTACGCCCGCTACTCGGCGCCGGTGGTGCCGCTCCCGGACGGCCGTCCCGCGGAGACGGAGATCCTGGCGCGGCTGGCGACCGCCGCCGCCGGGACCGACGCCTCGCCGGCCGACCTGGACGAGCTGGTCATCATGACCACGCTCGGCCGGGCGGTGGCGGCGCCCGGCTCGCCCGTGCACGGCCGCGACCCCGCCGAACTGCGCAAGGTGCTCGCGGACGGCTCGTCGCCCACCGAGCAGCGGCTGGACATGATGCTGCGGCTCGGCCCCTACGGCGAGGGCTTCGGCGCGGACCCGAACGGGCTCACCCTCGCCCGGCTCCGCGACGAGCACCCGCACGGCGTGGACCTCGGCCCGCTGAAGCCGCGCCTGGGCGAGGTGCTGTGCACCGCGTCCGGACGTGTCGAGCTGTGCCCGCCCGCGTTCGCCGCCGACGTGGACCGGCTCGCCGCCGCCCTGGACGCCCCTCGCCACGACCTGGTCCTGATCGGGCGCAGGCAGCTGCGCTCGAACAACAGCTGGCTGCACAACGTCCCGGAGCTGCTCGGCGGCTCCAACACCTGCACCCTTCAGCTGAACCCGGCCGACGCAGAGCGGTTCGGGATCGCGGAGGGCACGCGCGTCCGCGTGACGTCCCGCACCGGGTCGGTCGAGGCCGTGGCCTCCCCCACCGACACCGTCATGCCCGGTGTCGTCAGCCTCCCCCACGGCTGGGGCCACGACCTGCCCGGCACCCGCACCCGCGTCGCCGCCGCCCGCCCGGGCGTCAGCGCCAACGCCGTCACCGATGATCGGCTCATCGACCCCCTTTCCGGAAACGCCGCCTTCAACGGCGTCCCTGTGACCCTCACCCCGCTGCCCTCACCCCTCTAGAACGTCCGGCCCCGGCAAAGCGTTGGGGTCCCGCATCAAGATCTTTCGAGCCCGTCCCCCCCAGGTCACGGGCGAATGTCCGATGTGCTCCGATCCGTCCCTCCTGGCGGGGACCCCGCGCGGCAGCGGCCGGACGGCGCCCCGCGCCCGGCCCGCGAACCGCGGTGATCTTTGGTTTCGGACGGGTAGGGGGTGTCCGATGCCGGGTTTAGGGATCCCTACCCACAGGTAGGACTCACCTCGGCGCGGACGGTCCGTCTCGGCGGCGGGCGACGGCGCGGCGGGAGCCCGTCCGGTCGGCCACCCCCGGGGGGCCGTGCGGACGGTCACGACGGCCGGTGCCACCGGCCGCCACGGGTCCCGGCCCGCCGGGCACCCGGAGCCTCCGGGCCCGGCTCCGGACACGTCCGGGGTCCGAGACCGGAAACGTCCGGCATCGGAACCGTCCGGGAGCGGATACGTCCGGCACCGGATACGTCCGGCACCGGATTCGTCCGGGAGCGGAACGCAGGCACGCACCCGAGGAGGGGACGACCTTGAACCGACGGGCGAGCGACATCTTCCGGCGCGGCCCCCGGCCGCAGGTCAGGCCGCATCCGGTGGACGTGGCCGACAGTCTCGAGCAGGCGGGGTCCCTGGACCGCGCCATCCGGGTGATCTCCGCGGGTGTCCAGCGGGTGCTCCCGCCGGGCCGGGTCAAGGACGCGCTGCACGGCGTCCCGGCCGGGCATCCGGCGCATCCGCCGCTCACCGACATGCCGATGGGCTGCTGGATCTCCGCGGCCCTGCTCGACCTGCTCCCCGGCACGCGGCGCGCGTCGGCCGTGCTGGTGGCGGCGGGCATCGCCGGGGCCGTGCCGACCGCGCTCACGGGCCTCGCCGACTGGTCCGCCCTGCACCGCGAGCAGCAGCGGGTCGGGCTCGTCCACGCGATGGCCACAGCCAGCGCGAGCAGCCTGTACATCGCGTCGCTGATCGCGCGGCTGCGCGGCCGGGACGCCGCGGGCCGGGCCCTGGGCCTGGCGGGCCTCGGCGCGGTGTTCGCGGGCGGCTACCTCGGCGGACACCTCGCCTTCCGGCAGGCCGCCGGCGCCAACCACGCCGACCAGGTCTCGCACCTGGTCCCGCTCGGCTGGCACGACCTGTGCGCCGTCTCGGACCTGCCCGACGGCTGGCCGGTCCGCCGCACGCTCGGCTACATCAGCCTGTTCGTGCTGCGCGAGGAGGACGACGTCCACGTCCTCGCCGACCGCTGCAGCCACCTGGCCGGCCCGCTTCACCAGGGCCGGATCACCATCGACGACGCCGGGGACACCTGCGTCGTCTGCCCCTGGCACGGCAGCACCTTCCGGGTCGCGAACGGCACCGTCGTCCACGGCCCGGCCACCGGCCGCCAGCCCGCCTTCGAGTCCCGCGTCAGCGACGAGGGCATCGTCCAGGTCCGCCCCCTGTCCTGACCACCGCCCGACCGCCTCACCCGCCCCGAGGACGTCCGCGCCGCCGAAAGGGGTGAGGCGCAGCCGCCCACCCACGGCAGGGACGCTCCGAAGGCGACAGGCCCCTGCACGCTGGGCCCGCTCGCCGGGGGCATCCATCCATGCGGTCGGGCCCCCTCTCGGCGCGGACCTCCTCGGCGAGCCGGCGGGTCTCGCGGACGTGGTTGTCCAGGACGGCGCGGCGCTGCCCGAGGAGATCCAGGCCGAGCCGAGGCACGTCCGCCGAGCAGTACCGCCGGGCCGTCGCCGAGGTCCCCCGAGGTTCCCGGCGACGACGAGCGCGAACGCCGCATAAGCCGGGTCTGCCACCTGCATCTGACCCACTTCCTGCCGAGGCTTCCGGACCGCAAGGCCCGCACCAGCGTGCCCTCCGTGGCCGACGTGCTCCCGCACCGGATACTCAGTCCGCGAGGCCCGAATCGCCCCTGCCCGCGGTCACGGCCTACGGCGAACGACGTGGAGGCAGCGGAGGGATCAGGATGGCGGGGCCGTCGCGCCCCGACGCCCGCCCGGCGGCTGGACGCCCGGCCAGACGGCCTGCCGGACGCGGCCAGACGCCCGTGCGGCCAGACGCCCGTGCGGACGGTCGGCCGGACGGGCGGACGGGCGGGCTGCCGGACGGGCGGGCTGCCGATCGGGCGGGCTGCCGGACGGGCGATCGAACGCCCGTGCGGACTGGCGGACGACCGGACGGGCTTCCGGACGCCCTGCCCGACGGGGCCGGACGGGCTTCCGGACGCGACCGGACGCCCGTGCGACGGCCGGACGGACGGGCGCAAGGGCTTCCGGACGCGCGGCCAGATGGCGGAGCAGCCGTGTCATGCCGTCCTCAGCCTCGTGCAGCCTCCGGCTGCCCTCAGGGGAAGGTTCCGAACGGGTCAGTCGGCGGACGAGCCGGACGACTCCGAGGCGTCCGGGGCCTCGTCCGAGATCGGGTACTCGACCAGCGCGAGGACGCGGCTGGCCATGAAGCGGGCCGTGCGGACGGGAGTGCCCGTACGGGTCACCTCGCTGACCTCGACGACGCCGCGCCGCGTGTCGATCTCGACCCGGCGGCCGGCGCGGGTGGCGGCCACCTCGTAGGTGCGGACGCCCTCGCCGCCCGCGTCGATGACGATCTCGACCCTGTCGCCCTTCATGCGCACCCCTCGCACCCGTCGAACGTATATTCGACTCATACCCAGATCAAGGGGTCGTCAACCGTCGAAATCGCAGGTCAGAACCGGTCAGAACAGGAATCTCCACAGCGCGACCAGCCCGACGAGGACGATCACGCCGCGCAGCACGTTCGACGGGATGCGCTGCCCGACCTTGGCTCCGAGGAGGCCGCCGATCGTGGATCCGGCCGCGATGAGGAGCACGGCGAGCCAGTTGATGCCGGTCCGGCCGATCGCCCACGAGCTGATGAACACGACCGCCGCGGTGCCGTTGACCAGCGCGGACAGGACGTTCTTGGCGGCGTTGACCCGCTGCAGGTCCTCTTTCAGCGCGGTGCCGAGCAGGCCGATGAGGACGATCCCCTGCGCCGCGCCGAAGTAGCCGCCGTACACCCCCGCGCCGAACACGCCCGCCCACAGTCCGGGACCGCCGTGCTCCCGCTGCCGCCGCTCCCGTGCGCGCAGATACGCCTGCAGCCTCGGCTGGACGATCACCAGCACCAGGGCGATGACGATCAGGACGGGGACGATCACGTCGAACGCCGAGGCGGGCAGTTCCAGCAGCAGCAGCGAGCCCAGGGCCGCGCCGAGCACCGAGGCGGCGCCGAGTCGCAGCAGCCGGGTCCGCTGCCCGCGGAGCTTGTCCCGGTAGCCGTACGCGCCGGTCACCGAGCCGGGGACGAGCCCGATGTTGTTGGAGACGTTCGCGGTCACGGGCGGGAAACCGAGGGCCACCATGGTCGGGAACGTGATGAGCGAACCGGAGCCCACCACGGTGTTGATCCCGCCCGCGGCGATTCCCGCGGCGAAGACCGCGACCGCGTCGAACAAGTTCACTGTCGTCCCGTCCCATGATCCGAGCGTTCTGCGAGTCCCCCGATGCTAGGGAAGGGCTATTTCAGCGGATTGGTCGGGGTCGTCCGTCCACATGCCGAGACACCGATCACCCCACCGCTCCGACCGTCGCTCCGACGCGAGAGGACGACCGACGCTCTGAGGCACCACGGTCGGCCGTCGCTCGACGCGAAGGAGCAAGCCCCCACGCGAAGGCCGTCACTCTGGCGCAGCCCCTTCGCGGCTCCCCGCGGCCACGCCCTCGCAGCACCAGGACGCCGCACGTCCCCGATCAGTAGGTCGCGCGGGCGTACCAGCGGCCGTTCTGCCGGTCCACGGTCAGGGGGAGGCCGAAGCAGGCGGTCAGGTGCTCGGGCGTGAACACCTCGTCCACCTTCCCGGCCGCGACGACCCCGCCCTTGCGGAGCAGCAGCGCGTGCGTGAAGCCCTCGGGGACCTCCTCGACGTGGTGGGTCACCATCACGGTCGTCGGGGCGGCCTGGTCGTTCGCCAGGACGCTGAGACGGCGCACGAGGTCCTCGCGTCCGCCCAGGTCGAGGCCCGCGGCGGGCTCGTCCAGCAGGAGCAGTTCGGGGTCGGGCATGAGCGCGCGGGCGATCTGGACGCGCTTGCGCTCGCCCTCGGACAGGGTCGAGAAGCGCCGCTTGACCAGTTCGGCGCAGCCGAGCGCCTCCAGCAGCCCGATCGCGCGCGCCAGGTCGGTGGACTCGTACTCCTCCCGCCACCGGCCGATGATCGCGTAGGAGCCGGTCAGCACCACGTCGAGGACGGTCTCCCCGGCCGGGACCTTCTCCGCGATCGCCACGCTGGCGAACCCGATGCGGGGCCGCAGCTCGAACACGTCGGTGCGGCCGAGCTCCTCCTCGAGGATCTCCACCTTCCCCTCGGTCGGGTGCAGCAGCGCGGCGGCGATCTGGAGCAGCGTCGTCTTGCCCGCCCCGTTCGGCCCCACGACCACCCACCGGTCGCCCTCGTCCACCGTCCATGTGACGTCGCGCAGCAGGGAGGCCCCCTCGCGCTTGACGCCGACTCCCTGAAGTCGCAGTACCTCGCCGGCCATCGCGCGCCTTTGTCCCCAATCTGGCTACTCAGGTGATCCGATTCGCAAGAGAGAACCTATGCGATTCGCAGCGCTTATGGTGGTCGGCATGGACGCAGGCGCTGACCGAACGGACTCGACGGGCGACGCGGCGACCGCGCTCTGCGCGTGGGGCAACGCCTGGCTGGCAGGCCACGTGGGCCTGGACGAGGCGGCGGACGCGATCGAACGCGCCGCAGGGCCCCAGATCGTGGGCCTCCCGCCGGCCGGCCCCGACCCGGCCGCCGCCGGCGGCTCCGTCGCCCCCGCCCACGCGCCG
>NZ_QURH01000152.1 GCF_003428695.1 Actinomadura logoneensis | reverse complement strand
GGCGCGGCCTCCCCGGCTCCGGCCTCGGCCGGGGCCTGGGCCGCGTCGTCCGCGGCCTGGACTCCGGTCTCGGCCGGGGTCTCGGCCGCGTCCACGGCCGGGTTCTCGGTTCCGGTGGCGTTCTCGCTCATGCTGCCTCTCCCAGGGCGCGGGCGGTCGCGTCCTTGAACGCCATCCAGGCGAGCAGGGCGCACTTGATCCGGGCGGGGTACTTGGACACCCCGGCGAAGGCGATGGCGTCCTCCAGGACGTCCTCGTCCAGGTCGACGTCCTGGCCGCGCGACTGCATCAGCGCGAGGAACTCCTCGCCGACGCCCATCGCCTCCTTGACGGACTTTCCGATGACCAGGTCGGTCATCACCGACGCGCTGGCCTGGCTGATCGAGCAGCCCATGGCGTCGTACGAGACGTCCGCGACGACCGCGTCCCGGCCCGCGCCGTCCAGGTGGACGCGCACCGTCGCCTCGTCCCCGCAGGTCGGGTTGACGTGGTGCGCCTCGCCCTCGAACGGCTCCCGCAGCCCCTTGTTGTGGGGGTTGCGGTAATGGTCCAGGATGACCTCCTGGTACATCGCCTCAAGCTGCATGGCTTCCGTTTCCTCGTGAGGGGCCTTCGACGTCCTTCAACGGCCCGTTGCGTCAGGCTGTTCCGAAGAACTTCTGCGCCTGCCGGATGCCGTCGGCGAGGGCGTCGACGTCCGCCAGGGTGTTGTGCACGTAGAAGGACGCCCGGGTGGTGGCGGGGATGCCGAACCGGCGGCAGATCGGCTTGGCGCAGTGGTGCCCGACGCGGACCTCCACGCCCAGCTCGTCCAGCACCTGGCCGACGTCGTGCGGATGGATCTCCTCCACCGTGAACGACACCGCCCCGCCGCGCGCCTCGGTCGTGCCCGGGCCGATCACCCGCACGCCCGCGATCTCGCCGAGCCGCTCCAGCGCGTACCCGGTGAGCGCGACCTCGTGCGCATGGACGTTCTCCATGCCGAGGTCCGACAGGTAGTCGACCGCCGCGCCGAGCGCCACGGCCTGCGCCACGTTCGGCGACCCGGCCTCGAACCGCTGCGGCGGCGGCATGAAGGTGGTGCCCTCCATCGTGACGGTCTCGATCATCGAGCCGCCGGTGATGAACGGGGGCATCGCCTCCAGGAGCTCGCCGCGGCCCCACAGCACGCCGACCCCGGTCGGGCCGAGCATCTTGTGGCCCGAGAACGCCAGGAAGTCCGCGCCGAGGGACGCCACGTCCACCGGCATGTGCGGCACCGACTGGGCGGCGTCCAGCACCACCAGCGCGCCGACCTGCCGGGCCTTCGCGGCGATCAGCTCGATCGGCGGGACGGTGCCGAGCACGTTCGACTGGTGCGTGAGCGCGACCAGGCGGGTGCGCTCGTTGACCAGCGAGTCGAGCTCGGACAGGTCCAGCCGGCCCTCGTCGGTGATGCCGAACCAGCGCAGCGTCGCCCCGGTGCGGCGGCAGAGCTGCTGCCACGGGACGAGGTTGGCGTGGTGCTCCATCTCGGTGACGAGGATCTCGTCGCCGGGACCGACCCTGAACCGCTCCGCCTCGGGTCCGGAGGTGGCGGCGTTGCTCATCGCGTACGCCACCAGGTTGATCGCCTCGGTCGCGTTCTTGGTGAACACGATCTCCCCCGGGACGGCGCCGACGAACCGCGCGACCTTCTCCCGCGCGGCCTCGAACGCGTCGGTGGCCTCCTCGGCGAGCAGGTGCGCGCCGCGGTGCACGGCCGCGTTGTGCCGCTCGTAGAACTCCCGCTCGGCGTCCAGCACCTGGACGGGCTTCTGCGAGGTCGCCCCGGAGTCCAGGTAGACCAGGGGGTTCCCGCCCCGGACCGTCCGCTGGAGGAGGGGGAAGTCCTTCTTGATCTCCTCCGGAAGCAGTGTCATGCGGACGCGCCCGCCTTCACGTACTTCTCGTAGCCCTCGTTCTCCAGCACGTCGGCCAGCTCCGGGCCGCCCTGCTCGACGATCCGGCCGCCCGCGAACACGTGCACGAAGTCGGGCTTCACGTACCGCAGGATGCGGGTGTAGTGCGTGATCAGCAGGACGCCGGTCTCCGGGTCGCCGTCGTGGAACCGGTTGATGCCCTCGGAGACGACCTTCAGGGCGTCCACGTCCAGGCCGGAGTCGGTCTCGTCCAGCACCGCGATCTTCGGCTTGAGCATCTCCAGCTGGAGGATCTCGTGCCGCTTCTTCTCGCCGCCGGAGAAGCCCTCGTTCAGCGAGCGCTGCGCGAACGCCGGGTCGATGGACAGCGCGTCCATCGCGGCCTTGGTCTCCTTGGCGAACTCGCGCAGCTTCGGCGCCTCGCCGCGGACGGCGGTGACGGCCGAGCGCAGGAAGTTCGACACCGAGACGCCCGGCACCTCCACGGGGTACTGCATCGCGAGGAACAGGCCGGCGCGGGCGCGCTCGTCCACGCTCATCGCCAGGACGTCCTCGCCGTCCAGGGTGACCGCGCCGGAGGTGACGGTGTACTTCGGGTGGCCCGCGACCGCGTAGGCGAGCGTGGACTTGCCGGACCCGTTCGGGCCCATGATCGCGTGCGTCTCGCCCGCCTTCACGGTCAGGTCGACGCCGCGCAGGATCTCCTTCGCGGACTCGCCGTCCCCCACGGAGACGTGCAGGTCGCGGATCTCAAGGGTGGCCATATCAGTGTTTCCTAGTCCTCGGAGTCGAGCGAGACGTAGACGTCGCCGTCCTCGACCTTGACCTTGTAGGTGGCGACGGGCTGCGTCGCGGGCGGGTTGGTGGGCTTGCCGGTCCGCAGGTCGAAGCAGGACCCGTGCAGCCAGCACTCGATCGTCCCGTTGTAGACCTCGCCCTCGGAGAGCGAGACCTCGGCGTGCGAGCAGATGTCGCTGACCGCGAACACCTCCTCGCCGGTGCGCACCACCGCGACCGGGGTGTCGTCCACCTCGACGGCGAGCGCGCCGTCGGCCGGGACCTCCGCCAGCGGGCAGACCCTCACGAAGCTCATCGGACCGGCTCCGCCTCTCGGGCCGGGGCCCGGTCCAGCTCGGCCTCGATCGCGGCGGCGACCTTCTCGCGGACCTCGTCGACCTCGATGCGGTCGACGAGCTGGCCGAGGAAGCCGCGCACCACCATGCGCCGGGCCTGGTCGAACGGGATGCCGCGCGCCTGCAGGTAGAACAGGTGCTCGTCGTCCAGCCGCCCGGACGCCGAGGCGTGCCCCGCGCCGGCGACCTCGCCGGTCAGGATCTCCAGGTTCGGCACCGAGTCGACCCGCGTCCCGTCGGTGAGGACGAGGTTGCGGTTCAGCTCGTAGGTGTCGGTGCCCTCGGCCTCGGCCCGGATGATCACGTCGCCGATCCAGACCGCATGGGCGTCCTGGTCCTGCAGCGCGCCGCGGTAGTCCACCCGGCTGCGGCAGGTCGGGACGGCGTGGTCGACCAGCAGCCGGTGCTCCAGGTGCTGGCCGCCGTCCACGAAGTACACGCCGTACAGCTCGGCGTCGCCGCCGCGCTCGGCGTACTCGACCGACGGGGAGACCCGCACCAGGTCGCCGCCCAGGCTGATGTTGTGCGAGGTGAAGCGGGCGTCGCGGCCCAGCCTCGCGTGCTGCCGCGCGACGTGCACGGCGTCGTCCGCCCAGTCCTGCAGGCTGATCACCGACAGCGAGGCGCTGTCGCCGACGACGAACTCCACGTTCTCGGCGTAGACGGCCGAACCGCGGCCCGTCAGCACGACCGTGGCCTTGGCGAACGGCTCCACGATCACGGTGGTGTGCCCGTACGCCGCGCCGGACGCGTCCTCGCCGTTGCGCCGGATGACGACGGGCTCGACGGCCTCGAGCTCCTTCGGCACGGTCACGACGGTCGCCTCGGTGAAGGACGACCACGCCTGGGCGCTGACCCGGTCGGAGGGCACGAACGCCCTGCCGATCCGCTCGTCGTCGCGGCCCACGGTCTCGACCGTGACCCCGGCCGGGGCCTCGACCTCGGAGATGATCTTGCCCGACGCGTCGGCCGTGCCGTTGTGCAGGCCCTTCAGGCGGCGCAGCGGGGTGAACCGCCACTCCTCCTCGCGTCCGGTCGGCACCTCGAAGTCGGCGACCTCGTAGGACGCCTTCTCGTGCAGCGTCGCGAGAGGCTTGGTGTCGAGCCCCATCAGCCGACGGCTCCTTCCATCTGCAGCTCGATGAGCCGGTTCAGCTCGAGCGCGTACTCCATCGGCAGCTCGCGCGCGATGGGCTCGACGAACCCGCGCACGATCATCGCCATCGCCTCGTCCTCGGTGAGGCCGCGGCTCATCAGGTAGAACAGCTGGTCCTCGGACACCTTGGAGACGGTGGCCTCGTGGCCCATCTCCACGTCGTCCTCGCGGACGTCGACGTACGGGTAGGTGTCGGACCGGGAGATCTGGTCGACCAGCAGCGCGTCGCACTTGACGGTGGACTTGCTGTGCTCGGCGCCCTCCTGGATCTGCACCAGGCCGCGGTAGGACGTCCGGCCGCCGCCGCGCGCCACCGACTTCGACACGATCGTCGAGGAGGTGTTCGGCGCGGCGTGCACCATCTTGGCGCCCGCGTCCTGGTGCTGGCCCTCGCCGGCGAAGGCGATCGACAGGGTCTCGCCCTTGGCGTGCTCGCCCAGCAGGTAGACGGCCGGGTACTTCATGGTGACCTTGGAGCCGATGTTGCCGTCGATCCACTCCATGGTCGCGCCCTCGTAGGCGACGGCGCGCTTGGTGACCAGGTTGAAAACGTTGTTCGACCAGTTCTGGATGGTCGTGTAGCGGACGCGGGCGTCCTTCTTCACGACGATCTCCACGACGGCCGAGTGCAGCGAGTCCGACTTGTAGATCGGCGCGGTGCAGCCCTCGACGTAGTGCACGTAGGAGCCCTCGTCCGCGATGATCAGCGTCCGCTCGAACTGGCCCATGTTCTCGGTGTTGATCCGGAAGTAGGCCTGCAGCGGGATCTCCACGTGGACGCCCGGCGGGACGTAGATGAACGAGCCGCCGGACCAGACCGCGGTGTTCAGCGCGGCGAACTTGTTGTCGCCGACCGGGATCACCGAGCCGAAGTACTCCTGGAAGATCTCCGGGTGCTCCTTGAGGCCGGTGTCGGTGTCGAGGAAGATGACACCCTTCTCCTCGAGGTCGTCCCGGATCTTGTGGTAGACGACCTCCGACTCGTACTGCGCGGCGACGCCCGCGATGAGGCGCTGCTTCTCCGCCTCCGGGATGCCGAGCTTGTCGTAGGTGTTCTTGATGTCCTCGGGGAGGTCCTCCCAGGAGGCGGCCTGCTTCTCGGTGGAGCGGACGAAGTACTTGATGTTGTCGAAGTCGATCTCCGACAGGTCCGACCCCCAGCCGGGCATCGGCTTCTTGTCGAACAGCCGCAGCCCCTTCAGCCGCAGGTCGAGCATCCAGTCGGGCTCGCCCTTCTTGGCCGAGATGTCGCGGACGACGTCCTCGTTCAGCCCGCGGCGCGCCGAGGCCCCGGCGGTGTCGGGGTCGGCCCAACCGAACTTGTACCTGTCGAGCCCTTCCAGCTCGGGGTGGGCAGCCGTAGTCATAGGGAGGACCCTCCGGTCTCCTCGTCACTGGTGTTCTGAACGTCGGCCCTGGCCGCCTCGCAGAGGGACCGGGAGCTGACGTGGGTGGTGCAGACGCCGTCGCCGTGGGCGATGGTGGCCAGCCGCTGGACGGGGGTGCCCAGCAGGCGGCTGAACGCCTCGGTCTCGGCCTCGCACAGCTGCGGGAACTCCGCGGCGACGTGCGCGACCGGGCAGTGGTGCTGGCAGAGCTGCTCGCCGCCGTTCTGCTGCGGCGCCTTGCCCGCGGCGGCGGCGTAGCCGTCGGCGGACAGGGCCTCGGCCAGGCGCCGGACCCGCTGCTGCGGGGGCGCCCCCTGGACGACCGGGTGGTAGCGTCGCTCGAGGTCGGCGATCTGCCGCCGGGCGAACTCCGCCACCGCCTGCTCCCCCGCCCGCTCGGCGAGGAAGCGCAGAGCGCTGGTGGCCAGGTCGTCGTAGGCGTGGACGAACGCGCTGCGGCCGGCGTCGGTGATGGCGAACCACTTGGCCGGCCGGCCGCGGCCGCGATGCGCCGGACGGCGGTCGCGGCGGACCTCGATCATGCCCTCGGTGACGAGGGCGTCCAGGTGCCGGCGGATCGCGGCGGGCGTCAGGCCCATCCGCTCCCCCAGCGTGGAGGCGGTGATCGGGCCGTGCTCGAGAATGAGCCGCGCGACGCGCGCGCGGGTGTCGCGCTCGCCGCTCGGCGGTACCGACGGCACGCCGACGGGCCGCCCGGGGGCGGCCTCGGCGCTGGTCGGCGTCTCGCTCACGTTTTTCACAACATCAGTGTGCCGTAATTCCTTCCCGGCCATCAACCGTTCGCCGGTGCGGTCAGTCACGCAGGCAAGGCTTACCTAACCCACATCCGAGCCGTCCGGCGAGGTGGCCGCCAGGCTCCCCGGCGCCGGCTCCGCCTCCCGTCCGAGGGCGGCCCGCGCCGCCCGCCAGCGCATGTACACGAACACCGGGATCGCCGTGAAGAGCAGCAGGACGCCCTGGTAGACGGCCTCGTAGCCGGCTCCGGCGCAGAGCCAGATCGTGAACGCGACGGCGATCGCGCTGACGACCACGTCCCGGATGAACCGGACCATGGCCTCCGGCCGTCCCGCCGGCCCGTGGTCGGCGAGCAGCCAGAGCAGGTGCGCGGCGGCCGAGAAGACGTAGGGGACGCAGGCGGTGAAGGTGGTGAGCAGCGCGAGCGCCGTGAACGCCGCCTGCAGGCCGCCGGTGTAGTTCGCGAGCGTGATCAGGGACGCGAGCCCCCCGGCCGCGACCAGGCCGACCCACGGCACGCCCCACCGGTTCCGGCGCAGGAACATCACCGGCACGCCCCACCGGTTCCGGCGCAGGAACATCACCGGGAACAGGGCGTCCCGGGCGGCGGCGTACGGCATCCGCGCGCTGATCAGCGTCCAGCCGACGAGCGTCCCCGCGCCGGAGATCACCGCGGCGACCGCCATCGCCTCGTCGGCGCCGCTCCAGCCCCGGACCATCGCCGAGGCGGCGTCCGCGTAGGGGGCCGTGGAGTGCGCCAGCTCACCATGCGGGACCAGCCCGAAGACCGCGATGGTGCCGACCACGTAGACGACGGCCGCGGCGACGGTCCCGATGACGGTCGCGCGCATGACGTTGCGGCGGGCGTCGTGCACCTCCTCGGCGGCGACCGTCGCCGACTCCACGCCCAGGAAGCTGAACATCAGCACGGCGGCGGACGCCGACAGCGCGCCCAGCGGACCGCCGTGCACCACGAACGGCCCGAAGTTCGCCTTCTTCATGAAGAACAGCCCGACGACGGCGACCAGCAGCAGCGGGACGAACTTCAGCACCGTCGTGACCACCGCGATCACACCCGCGCCGTGCACTCCCGCCAGGTTGACGAGGACGGCCGCCCAGAGCGCGCCCATGGTCACCAGCAGCGACGGGCCGCGGCCGTGCAGCGGGACGAGCACGTCCACGTAGCCCGCCCAGGCGACGACCAGCGCCGCGTTGCTGGCCCAGGTGGTGATCCAGTAGGACCAGGCGGTGAGGAAGCCGGTGAGCTCGCCGAACGCGTCGCGGGCGTAGACGTAGGGGCCGCCGGTGTGCGGGAGCCTCCGGGCGAGCCAGCCGAAGACCACGGCGAGCAGGACGGAGCACACCCCGACGACCCCGAACGCGACGATGCCGACCGTCCCGTAGCCGGCGATCGCGGCGGGGAGCTGGAAGACGCCGACGCCGATGACGTTGCCCATGACCAGCGCGGTCGCCGCGGGCAGCCCGAGGCCGCGGCGGGGCCTCGGCTCGCCCGCCGCGGCGCCGGCCATGACGGCG
>NZ_QURH01000015.1 GCF_003428695.1 Actinomadura logoneensis | reverse complement strand
CGTCGGCGGCCGGGGCGGCGGCGGACGCGGCGGCGGCGTCGCCGCGGACGGCCGCGCCGAACTCGCGGATCAGCCGGGACTTGCCCAGCCCCGCCTCGCCGCCCACCAGCACCGCGCCGGGCGCGTCGGCCAGGGCCGCGGTCAGCAGGTCGAGCTGGCCCGTCCGGCCGACCATGATGGGGGACGTTCCGTGTGCGCTCACGACACCCAGCATGCCAGCCGCATTCCGGACTTCGGCCACCTTTTCAGGCGCGCCACCCGGCGCCGCGGTGCTCGTCCAGATCCGGGGCGGGGCCGTGCGGCGACGGCTTGGCCCGGGTCGTCCGGAACGGGACGCCGGTGACGACGTCCCTGCCGGTGAAGTGCGGATGCGCCATCATCTCCGCCCGGTCCAGCACCGGGGCGGCGGGCGCGCCCTCGGCGCTCAGCCGCCGCAGCGCCTCGTCCGCGTCCAGCCGTCCCAGCTCTCCGGCGATCGTCTCGTCCAGCTCCCGCACCCGCGCGAGCCGGTCGGCGAAGCCCAGGCCGGTGAACTCGCCGAGGTCGAGGGCGCGGCAGACGGCCGCCCAGAGCCGGTCCTCGGACACCACGCCGAGGGTGACGCGGCGTCCATCGGCCGTCCGGTAGACCCCGTACCCCGCCACCGGCCCGACCCCGCGCGTCCGGTTCGCCGCCTCGGGGACGGTCGCGACCCAGTTCGCCAGGACGTCCGCCATCCCGAGGTCGATCCGCTCGCCCTGGCCGGTGGACCGCGCGTGCAGCACCGCCGCGGTGATCGCGAAGGCCGCCATCGTCGCCGCCGCCATGTCCGCGACCGGCAGGTCGTCGGCGGCGGGGGAGACGGCGTCCGGGCCCAGCGCGCCCGTGTACGCCCGGTAGTTGATGTCGTGTCCGGGAACGTCCGCCAGCGGGCCCTCGGCGCCGTATCCGGACAGCGAGCAGTACACGAGCGCGGGGTTGGCCTCCCGCAGCCGCACGTGCCCGACGCCGATCCGGTCCGCGACACCCGGCCGGAAGCCCTCGACGAAGACCTCGGCTCCGGCGGCCAGTTCGAGGCACCGCGCCAGGCCGTCCGCGGTCTTGAGGTCCAGCGCGACGCTCCGCTTGCCCTGGTTCAGCAGGTCGAAGTGCGACCGGAACGCCCGCATGGGCTCCCCGCCGGGCGGCTCCACCTTGATCACGTCCGCGCCGAGCTGCGCCAGCAGCCGGGTCGTGTAGGGACCGGGGCGCCAGGTCGTCAGGTCCAGAACTCGCAGCCCGTCCAGTGGCCCCATCGCGCCCTCCCGGTTCGCGTGCCAGCGTCCCCTTTCCTGTGGGATGCGTCAAGCGAGCGCTTGGTTGAATTCGGGTGGGTGAGAGTGTTGACGCCTCCCGCTCCGGGGGAGACGCTGGCGTGGGCGGACGACGCCGACCGGGTATGTCGCACCTGGTCAGGACGGTGGAGGTGGTGGAGATCAGGTTCTCGCTCTTCTACGAACACCAGCTGCCGCGCCCATGGGCGGACGGCCGGGAGGCGCGCCTCTACCAGGACGCCCTCGACCAGATCGAGATCGCCGACCGGGTCGGCTTCGACGCGGTCTGGGAGGTCGAACACCACTTCCTGGAGGAGTACAGCCACTCGTCCGCGCCCGAGGTGTTCCTGGCCGCCGCGTCCCAGCGGACGAAGCGGATCCGGCTCGGGCACGGGATCGTCCAGCTGCCGCCCGCCGTCAACCATCCGGCGCGGGTCGCCGAGCGGATCGCGACGCTCGACCTGGTGTCGCAGGGGCGGGTCGAGTTCGGCACGGGCGAGTCGTCCTCCAGTGCCGAACTGGGCGGATTCGGGGTCCGGCGCGGCGAGAAGCGCGCGCAGTGGCAGGACGCGATCGACGCCGTCACGCGCATGTTCGTTGAGGAGCCGTTCGCGGGCTGGAACTCCCCGTACCTGCGGATGCCGCCGCGCAACGTCGTCCCCAAACCCGTCCAGAAGCCGCATCCGCCGCTGTGGGTGGCGTGCTCGCGCCGAGAGACCATCCAGTTCGCGGCCCGCAACGGCATCGGCGCGCTCTCGTTCTCCTTCGTCGAGCCCGAGGACGCCGCCAAATGGGTCGACGAGTACTACCGCATCATCGAGTCGGACGAATGCGTCCCCGCGGGCTTCGCCGTCAATCCGAATGTCTGCGTCGTCCTGCCCATGATGCTGCACGAGGACGAGGCGACGGCGATCGACCGCGGAATCGACGGCGCGCATTTCTTCGGATTCGCGCTCGCACATTACTACGGAACAACTCCGCACGACCCCGGACGCACCAATGTATGGGAGGCGTTCGAAGAGCGCAGAGCGGCCCAGGGCTTCGACCGTGACCAGGTCATCGCCAATGCTCAGGCGCTTCGCGTGAACGTCGGCTCCCTGCGCGGCGCGATCGGGACCCCGGATCAGGTGGCCGATCTCATTCGGCGCTACGAGAACGTCGGAGTGGACCAGATCGGCTTCGTCCTCCAGGCCGGGACCAACAAACACGAGCACATTTGCGAAGCGCTCGAACTGTTCGGGAAGACCGTCCTGCCGCGGTTCACCGAGGGCCGTGAGGAACGTGAGGCAGAAAAGGCCGCGCGGCTGGCCCCTGCCATCGGGCGGGCACTGGAGCGCCGCGCGCCGGCCCGGTCGCTGCCGGTCGGCTACCGGATGGACGAGGACGCCGAGGTGGCCCGCGCCCACCGAGGCCCGCGCCTGCGCCGCCCGACGCTGTCGGACGTCCGGCACGAGGCCCGCCACCGGGTCCGGCGGGGGCTGTTCACGATCGTCCACAACGCCTCGGACGAGGCGATCGAACGCCGCTTCGGCCCGCGCGCGCAGCGCGTCTTCTTCGGCGCCATGGCCCGCGCGTTCGACCCGTCCATGTCCGGCGGCTTCGAGGGCGACATCGACTTCCGCCTGACCAGTGCGGACGGTTCCGCCGCCGTCTGGACCATGGCGATCGCCGACGGTCGCGCCCATGCCCGTCCGGGCCCGTCCCGTTCTCCGGCCGTCACCCTCACGGCGTCCGTCCCCGACTTCCTCCGAGTGCTGGCGGGCGACGCGAACCCCGCGAGCCTCCTGATGGACGGCCGCCTGAAAGTCCGCGGCGACTTCGAGCTGGCCCCGCGTCTCAGCGGAATGTTCGGCGGCCCGTCTCCGTACTGACTTAACGCGACAAGGTAAAGCGGCAAAGGCTTGGCGAAGCGCGTCTTGGCACGCAGGTAAAAACGAACGAGACCCATGGCTACGTCCCCATCCTTCGGCAAGGGGATAGGGAGTGATCACTTGAGGTCATTCGGGCTCGAGTTCCTGTAATCGAACGAACGCGCTGCGTAGCTTCGGGGCATGGTCACTCCACGGCACGAAGCGCTGCACCAGATAGCGCGCGACAACCCGAAGACGGTCGAGCGCGCGCTCTGGCGCGTCCACCGCCTGCGCCTGCCCCCCGTCAAGAGCGCCGAGATCCTCAACGTCGACCTCACCACCATCGAGGCCGTCGAGCGGCGGGTCGACTCGCTCGTACGGCTCCGCACCGAGCGCGGCGACCTCGCACTGATCTTCGAGGCGCAGCTCGACGACAAGAAGATCAAGAAGAGTCGCTGGCCCTACTACCTGGCCTTCGTCCACGACAAGTACGAGTGCGACGTCATGCTGGTCGTCATCACCCACGACGCCGAGGACGCCCTCCGGTTCCAGAAGCCGATCGTCCTCGGCATGGACGGTTGGACGAGCATGGTCGTCCGCGCGGTCGTCTTCGGGCCGCACAACGTCCCCCGCCTGACGTCCCTGGAAGAGAGCCGCGCCGACCCGGTCTTCGCGGTGCTCTCCGCCCTCGTCCACAGCCGCTCCCCGATGCCGGGTGAAATACTGGAACCGCTGGCCCTGGCCCTCAACGAGGTCAAGGAAGCGACACAGAGGGACCTGAACGAATTCGTCGAAGCCGGTCTCGACGACGAGACCCGGGAACTCTGGAGGCAGATCGTGAAGACCTACAACCCGCGCTACGTCTCCACCCTCCGCCAGGAGTGCCTCGCGGAAGGCCGCGCCGAGGGCCGCGCGGAAGGTCGTGCCGAGGGTCGCGTTCAGGGACAGGCCGAGGCTCTGCTGGTGGTCCTGGAGGGACGCGGGATCACGGTCTCCGACAAGGCGCGCGAGCGGATGCGGGACTGCGACGACCCCGACGTCCTGCACGACTGGCTGCTGCGTGCGGTCTCGGCCACGACGGAGGAGGACGTCTTCGGGTGACCGCGAACCTCTTCCGGTACGCGTCCGAGGCGCGTGCCAGGGGAGTCCGGGACGGCCGTGTCGAGGGCCAGGCCGAGGGCGTGCTGCTCGTCCTCGAAGGACGTGGTCTGACGGTGTCGAGTGACGCCTGCGAACGCATCCTGGAGTGCACGGACCCGGAACGGCTGCGCGACTGGCTGACGCGCGCCGGGACGGTCGGCTCACCGGACGAACTGCTCCAGTGAACGGGCGTGCCGCCGAGGGGCGGCACGCCCACTTCGCCTCATCCGGCGCGACGCTCATGACCGGAGGGCCTCAGGGCCGCCAGCAGTTCCGGGTGCAGGAGGTCGTTGCTGACCAGGGCGGCGTCCCGGTCGATGCGCGGTTCCCCGTCCAGGTCGGTGAGGCGTCCGCCGGCCTCCGCCACGATGATCTTGGGGGCGGCCAGGTCCCACGGTTTGCCCCACGGATCGAGGGAGGCGTCCAACCTGCCCTCCGCCACGAGCATCTGGGACCAGAAGCCACCCGACCCCCACGTGTGCCGGGCGCGGCGGCTCAGGTCGACGATCCCGGGAAGCAGCCCCCGGTCGTCCCAGCGTTCCAGGGCGGCGAACGAAAGGCTCGCGTCCGGGAGGGCGTCCACAGTGGAAACGCGGATGCGCTCGCCGTCGGCGAAGGCCCCCTGGCCACGTGCGGCCCACCAGCGCCGTCCGAGCGCCGGGGCGCTCACCACGCCGACGGTCGGCTCACCGTCCTCGACGAGCGCGATCAGCGTCGCGAAGACGGGGACGCCGCGGGCGAAGTTGGCGGTGTGGTCGACGGGGTCCAGCAGCCAGCAGCGCGCCCCCTGCGTCCCGCCCTCCTCCTCGCCCAGGACGCTGTCGTCCGGACGCTCCCGGGCGAGCCGCGCCCGCAGGGCCCGCTCGGTCTCGGTGTCGGCCTGAGCCGCGCCCGCAGGGCCCGCTCGGTCTCGGTGTCGGCCTCGGTGACCAGGCTGCGGTCGGGCTTGGCCCGGACGCCGAGGTCCGTCCGGCGGAAGTGCCGCAGCGTGATGCCGTCGGCCAGGTCGGCGAGCCCGAGGGCGAGGGCGAGATCCGTCATGCCGCAGAAGCCTGACACGCCATGACAACCCCCCGGACGACCGGGCGCATTGATGGACTGACCAGGGGAAGTGGACGGGGGTGCCGTTGGGGGGCTGATCATGGTCCGGTTTGTGCCGGTGGCTTCCGTGCGTGATCCTGGGGTGGTGTCAACGGAGACTATGCCCACCGGAGTCGAGTTGCGGGGGTTCCTGCAGGGACTGCCCGGGGTCGACCAGGTCGGGGCGGACGAGCGGGCCGCGCGCCTCGGAGCGCGGTCGATCAAGACGACGGCCAAGGCGTCGGCGATCGATCTGGCGATCTCCATGGTGGACCTGACCACCCTGGAGGGCGCGGACACGGCCGGGAAGGTCCGGGCGCTGTGCGCCAAGGCCGTCCGGCCGGACCCCGCGCAGCCGGACGCGCCCAAGGTCGGAGCCGTGTGCGTGTACCCGGACCTGGTCGGGGTCGCCGTGGACGCGCTGCGCGGTTCGGGGATCGGGGTCGCCTCGGTGGCCACGGCGTTCCCGGCCGGGCGGGCGCCGCTGGAGGCCAAGCTCGCGGACACGCGCGCGGCCGTCGCGGACGGGGCGTCCGAGATCGACATGGTCATCGACCGGGGCGCGTTCCTGTCCGGCGACCTGCGCAAGGTGTACGAGGAGATCGTGCTGACCAAGGAGGCGTGCGGCGACGCGCACCTCAAGGTCATCCTGGAGACCGGCGAGCTGCGCACCTACGACAACGTGCGGCGCGCGTCGTGGCTGGCCATGCGGGCCGGGGCCGACTTCATCAAGACGTCCACGGGCAAGGTCTCGCCCGCCGCGACCCTGCCGGTCACCATGATCATGCTGGAGGCGGTGCGGGACTTCCGCGACGCGACCGGGCGGACGGTCGGGGTGAAGCCCGCGGGCGGCATCCGCACGACCAAGGACGCGATCAAGTACCTGGTCGTGGTCAACGAGGTCGCCGGGCCGGACTGGCTGACCCCGGAGTACTTCCGGCTCGGCGCGTCCAGCCTGCTCAACGACCTGCTGATGCAGCGCCGCAAGCTCGCCACCGGGGTCTACTCCGGTCCCGACCACTTCACCCTGGACTGATGATGGACTTCGAGTACGCGCCGGCTCCCGAGTCGCGGAGCGTGGTGGACATCCGGCCCTCCTACGGGTTGTTCGTGGACGGCGAGTTCACCGACGGGCACGGCGAGCCGTTCAAGACGCTGAACCCGGCCGACGAGGAGCCGCTGGCGGAGATCGCCTGCGCGGACGCGGTGGACGTCGACCGGGCCGTGGCCGCCGCGCGCCGGGCCTACGAGCGGGTCTGGGGTCCCATGCCGGGCCGGGAACGGGCCAAGTACCTGTACCGGATCGCCCGGATCATCCAGGAGCGGTCGCGGGAGCTGGCCGTCCTGGAGTCGATCGACAACGGCAAGCCGATCCGCGAGTCGCGGGACGTGGACGTGCCGCTGGTCGCCGCGCACTTCTTCTACTACGCGGGCTGGGCGGACAAGCTCGGCCACGCCGGGTTCGGGGCCGACCCGCGCCCGCTGGGCGTCGCGGGCCAGGTCATCCCGTGGAACTTCCCGCTGCTGATGCTGGCCTGGAAGATCGCCCCGGCGCTCGCGACCGGCAACACGGTCGTGCTGAAGCCCGCCGAGACGACGCCGCTGACGGCGCTGCTGTTCGCGGAGATCTGCCAGCAGGCGGAGCTGCCGGCGGGTGTGGTCAACATCGTCACCGGCGCGGGCGAGACCGGCCGGCTGCTGGTCGGCCACGACGGGATCGACAAGGTCGCGTTCACCGGGTCCACCGAGGTGGGCAAGGAGATCGCGCGCGCCGTGGCGGGCACGCGCAAGCGGCTGACGCTGGAGCTCGGCGGCAAGGCGGCGAACATCGTGTTCGACGACGCGCCGCTCGACCAGGCCGTCGAGGGCGTCGTCAACGCGATCTTCTTCAACCAGGGCCACGTGTGCTGCGCCGGGTCGCGGCTGCTCGTCCAGGAGTCGGTCGCGGACGAGCTGCTCGGCCGGCTGAAGCGGCGGATGGCCACGCTGCGCGTCGGCGACCCGCTGGACAAGAACACCGACGTCGGCGCGATCAACAGCGCCGAGCAGCTGGCGAAGATCCGCGAGCTGGCCGACAGCGGCGAGAGCGAGGGCGCGGAGCGCTGGGCGCCGCCGTGCGACCTGCCGCAGCGCGGGTTCTGGTTCGCGCCGACCGTCTTCACCGGCGTCGCACAGTCGCACCGCATCGCGCGCGAGGAGATCTTCGGCCCGGTGCTGTCCGTCCTGACCTTCCGCACGCCGGACGAGGCGATCGAGAAGGCCAACAACACGCCGTACGGGCTGTCGGCGGGCGTGTGGACCGAGAAGGGCTCGCGCATCCTGTGGGCGGCCGAGCGGCTGCGCGCGGGCGTCGTGTGGGCCAACACCTTCAACAAGTTCGACCCGGCGTCGCCGTTCGGCGGCTACAAGGAGTCCGGTTTCGGCCGCGAGGGCGGACGGCACGGCCTGGAGGCGTACCTCGATGTCTGAGCGGATCGGCGTTCGCAAGACCTACAAGCTGTACATCGGGGGCGCGTTCCCCCGCTCGGAGTCCGGACGGTCGTACGTGGTGAACGACGCCAAGGGACGGTTCCTCGCCAACGCCTCGCAGGCGTCCCGCAAGGACGTCCGGGACGCGGTCGTCGCGGCGCGCAAGGCGTTCGGCGGCTGGTCGTCCCGGACGGCCTACAACCGCGGCCAGATCCTCTACCGGATCGCGGAGATGCTGGAGGGCCGCCGGGCGCAGTTCGTCGAGGAGCTGCGCGCCGCCGGAGCCGCCAAGCCCGCCGCCGCGGCCGAGGTGGACGCGGCGATCGACCGCTGGGTCTGGTACGCGGGCTGGGCGGACAAGATCGGCGCGGTCGCCGGGAACGCCAACCCGGTCTCGGGGCCGTTCTTCAACCTGTCCACGCCCGAGCCGTCCGGCGTCGTCGGGATCGTCGCGCCGGACAGCGCGCTGCTCGGCCTGGTCTCGGTGGTCGCGCCCGCGATCGTCACGGGCAACACGGCGGTCGTCGTCGCGTCCGAGCCCGCGCCGCTGCCCGCGATCACCCTCGCCGAGGTGCTCGCCACGTCCGACCTCCCGGGCGGCGTGGTGAACCTGCTGACGGGCCGGCGGGCCGAGCTCGCGCCGTGGCTGGCGTCGCACATGGACGTGAACGGGATCGACCTCGCGGGTGCGCCGGACGACGCCGTGACCGACCTGGAGAAGGCCGCCGCCGACAACCTCAAACGCGTGCTGCGGCCGGGCGTCGCCGACTGGTCGGCGGAGCCCGGCGTGGAGCGGATGACGGCGTTCCTGGAGACCAAGACGGTGTGGCATCCGGTGGGTGTGTAACGTCCGTTTCGCGCGTCCGGGGTGTAGATAGTCGCGAAGTGTGGAATAGATCTCTCCGTAGCTGATCATGCACGGGGGGTAGATCAGGTGCCTACCAGGACCACATCGCGTACGACATCGAGCCGAAGCACGGCCGGGCGCGCGAGGAGCACAGCAGGGAAGGCCGCGACGTCCGTCCGCAGGGCGACGTCGAAGCGGACCAGCGCCGCCGCGAAGTCGACGGCGTCCAGGTCCACGGTCTCGGCACGCACCGGGACGGCGCGCAAGACCGCAGGCCGGTCGACCGCGTCGAAGCGGACGACCGCGACGCGGGGCACGGCCGCCAAGAAGGCGACCGGCACCCGTCGCGCGTCGACCGCGAACCGGCGCCCGGCGACCCGGACGACCGCGGCACGGAAGACGACGGCGAAACGGGCCTCGCCCACCGCCGCCAAGCGGACCACGGCCACGCGCCGTACCGCTTCGGCGTCGCCGTCCCGAGGCACGGCGGCCGCCGCCAAGAAGGTGACGACCGCCGCGACACAGGCCAAGTCCGCGGCCACCAAGATGAAGTCGGTGGCGACCAAGGCGAACGCCTCGGTGCGGGCCATGACGGCCATGACCAAGGCGATGACCACCGCCACCAAGGCCATGACGGACGCGGCCAAGGCGATGAACGCCGCCGCCAAGGCCGTCGGCAGCGGCAGGTCGTCCGGCGGCACCAGCACGCGCACGTCGGCGTCCGCCCGGAAGTCGACCACCAAGAAGGCGACGGCCCGCAAGTCGACCGCGGCGAAGAAGACCACCGCCCGCAAGTCGGCCACGGCCCGCAAGTCGACCGCCAAGAAGGCCGGCACGTCCGGCCGGACCACCGCGAAGAAGGCGCCCGCGGCGCGCAAGTCCACCGCCAGGAAGACGGCGGCCAAGCGGACGAGCGCGGCGGGCGGCCGGACGAAGTCCACGGCCACCGCGGCCAATACGGCGGCGGGCGGGACGGCGGCGCGCAAGACCACCGCGCGCAAGTCGACCGGGCCGCGCAAGACCAGCGCCCGCAAGACCACGGCGGGCCGGTCGAAGACCGCCTCGACGCGTCCGCGCACCGCCAAGGCCGCGGCCGGCCGCCGGACGACGTCGCGGACGGCGTCCCGCCGCACGGCGACACCGGCCACGGCCGCGTCCAACGGCGCCGTCTCGGGTGCCTCCTCGTCCACGCTGGTCGATCCGAAGACCAGCTCCATGGCGTCGGGAGGCTCGTCGCAGAACAACGAGTACATGTCCGGGCTCGCCCGGTCGTCCGACGGAGGTTGACGGGGGTGGGATCCTCGACGGTACGGAGCCCCGCCCCGCGGCCACGCGGGACGGGGCTCGGCCGGTGAGTCGGACGAGCCCACGGAGGAACCATGGACGACAAGCAGATCCTGTCGCGCATCGACGAGTACGTCGCCGAGGAGGCGAAGCTGCGCGACCGGCTCCAGAAGGGCGAGCTCTCGCAGGGGGAGGAGCAGCAGCGGCTGCGCGCGCTCGAGGTGGAGCTCGACCAGTGCTGGGACCTTCTGCGCCAGCGCCGCGCCCGCCGCGACGCCGGCGGCGACCCGGAAGAGGCCGCCGCCCGCCCGGCCGGCGAGGTCGAGGGCTACCTCCAGTAACCCCAGCCCGCCGAGGACGCCCTGACGCCCAGACGCCCTGACGCCCAGACGCCCAGACGCCCAGACGCCCTGACGCCCAGACGCCCTGACGCCCAGACGCCCAGACGTTCAGGCGTTCAGACGCCCTGCGGCGCCCAGGGCGCCCGCAGAGGCGTTCCGGCCCGCGAACCCGGGTCGTGTTGCGGGGCGGCGCCCTCTCCAGCCCCACGGCCCCCTCAGAGCCACCCAGAGGCATCCCAACGGGACGAACGCCTCATCCTTCGCTATCGCTCCCGAGGCGCGCCGGCATGAGTGGGCCGCGGCCCTCGTCGGGCCGGCCGACGGGACGCTGTCCGAATCCGGTCGGTAGAGAACGGCGCGGAGGCGTGCGCTGTCCGAATCCGGTCGGGCGAGAACGGTGCGGAGGCCGTCGGGAACGGCGGTCGGGGGCGTCTCATAGGGCGAGGACGGTGCCGGATCGGGGACGCCGCCGCCAAGGGGAAGAAGGACCACGGTGAAGGGTCTGCTGCAAGCCGCGACCGCCGGGACGGCCATGGTCGCGGCCGTTCCGTTCTACGCGCTCACGGAGTCGTCGGCGTCCGCGCAGCCCGCCGGGCCGGTTTCGGCGCCGGTCGCCGTCAGCGCCCAGGGCCGTGTCCACGCCCCGATGCCGCTGCGCGTGCGCGAGAAGGCGAACCGCCTCAGCCAGACCTACCGCCGCCTGCCGGACGGCACGTCCGTCCCGCTGCGCTGCTCCGTGACCGGCCAGCGCATCTACGGCGACCGCACGTGGTACCGCCTGGCGACCGCCCAGCGCGAGTACGTGGCCGCCCACTACGTCACCGTGACCTCCGGCACTGTTCCGCACTGCTGATCCCGGGGTCAACGCCGCAGGTCCCCAGGCGAACGCCGCTGGTCCCCGGTCGGGTGCTCCATCCCCGGCCCTCGCTCAACCGTCGTGGCGCATTTGCGCTGCTTTCCGGCGTGCTCGCGTACCGCGACGGGTTGGGCTCGCCGGCAACGGTAAGAGCCGTCCACCTGGGTGGTGGACGGCTCTTGACGTGGGCAAGCCCGGGGGCCGGGCCCGGTCGGCTACATGCGCTCCGGGGTGGGGACGCCGAGCAGGTCCAGGCCGGTGACCAGCGTGCGCAGGGTGAGGGCGCACAGGGCCAGCCGGGACTGCTTGGTCGCCTCGTCCGGGGCCTTGAGGACCGGGCAGTTCTCGTAGAAGGACGTGTAGGACGAGGCCAGCTCGAACAGGAAGGTCGCAAGCCGGTGCGGCTCGGCGGCCTCGTAGGCGGACTTGACGGCCGCGCCGAAGCCGAGCAGGTGCAGGGCCAGGGCGCGTTCGGCCGGGTCCTCCAGCCGGATGGGGCCGTGGGCGTCGTCCGGGGACGTTCCGGCCTTGCGGAAGATCGACCGGATCCGGGTGGCCGCGTACTGGAGGTACGGGCCGGTGTTGCCCTTGAACGAGATCATCCGGTCGAAGTCGAAGATGTACTCGCTGTCGCGGGCGACCGAGAGGTCGGCGTACTTCACCGCGCCGATGCCGACGGCCTCGACGATGGCTTCGCGGGTGGCGGCGTCGAAGGACTCGTCGTGGTTGAGCTTGTCGAACTCGGCCCCGGCGCGCTCGACGGCCTCGTCGAGCAGTTCGGCGAGCTTGACGGTGCCGCCCGCGCGGGTCCGCAGGATCTTGCCGTCGGTGCCGAGGACGTTGCCGATCTCGGCGTGCTCCAGCCGCATCCCGCCCTTGACCCAGCCGGCCATCCGGGCGACCGAGAAGGCCATCTGGAAGTGCAGGGACTGCGGTGCGCCGACGACGTAGATCACCCGGTCGGCGTGCTCGGTGTCGGAGCGGTACCGGATGGTCGCCAGGTCGGTGGTGGAGTAGTTGTAGCCGCCGTCGCTCTTGCGGACGATCACCGGCAGCGGGTCGCCCTCGCGGCCCTTGAACCCGGGCGGGAACACCACGAGCGCGCCGTCGCTGATCTCGGCGATGCCCTTGTCGGTGAGCTCCTGCGCGGTGGGGTTGAGCAGGTCGTTGTAGAACGACTCGCCCTTGATGTCGTCGTCGGTGAGCGTGACGCCGAGCCGCGCGTAGACGTGGTTGAAGTACCGCTTGGACACGTCCACCAGGACCTGCCACAGCCGCATGGTGTCGGGGTCGCCCGCCTGGAGCCGGACCACCCGGGTCCGGGACCGCGCGGCGAACTCCGGGTCGGAGTCGAACTTCTGCCGGGCGGCCTGGTAGAAGGCGGTGAGGTCGCTGACGGACGAGTCGTCGCGCTCGGCCGCCGCCACGCCGATGTCGAGCAGGTGCTCGATCAGCATGCCGAACGGGGTGCCCCAGTCGCCGACGTGGTTGTCCCGGACGACGTTCTCGCCGAGGAACTCGCCGATCCGGGCGATGGCGTCGCCGACGATCGTGGTGCGCAGGTGGCCGACGTGCATCTCCTTCGCCACGTTCGGCGAGGAGTACTCGACGATCACCTTCTCCGGGTTCTCGTCCTCGGGGACGCCGAGCCGGTCGTCCTCCAGGGCGTCCTGGGCCCGGGCGGCGATCCAGCCGTCGGCGAGGGTGAGGTTGATGAAGCCCGGCCCGCTGATCTCGACCTTGGACACCAGGCCCTCGACGTCGAGGCGCGCCACGATCTCCTCGGCGATGCGGCGCGGGTTCTGCTTCTCGCCTCGCTCCTGGGTGAGCGGCTTGACCAGCGACATGGCGACGTTGGCCTGCAGGTCGGCGAACTGCGACGGTCGGATGACCGGGTCGGTGTCCGCGAACGACGGTCCGAAGGCGGCGGCGAGCGCGGCCCGGACCCTGTCAGCGAGTACGAGTTGCGGGTCGGACATGTACCAAGGTTATCGGCGCGAGGGTGTGGAACCGGTAGTGCTTTGTTGTTTCAGGACCCTGAGCACGAGTGTCAGCACGACGCCGGCCGCTCCCGCGATCACCAGCGCGTACAGGTCGTTGCCCAGATCGTCCGGGTGCAGCGCGAAGAAGTGCCGCAGCCACGGGACGGCGAGCACCGTCAGGAACGCCGCGCCCATCAGCCCGACCAGCCCGAGACGCCACCAGTTCCAGGGCCGGGCGATCAGCACCAGCACCCACAGGGCCAGCAGGAACAGCGATAGCGAGGCGGCGGACGAGTCCTGCTGGAAGGAGCTCTCGACGTTGCGGGTGGCGATCCAGTAGCCCGCGAACGTGGCGACGCCGCAGGCGATCCCGGCCGGGATCGCGAACCGCAGGACGCGTGGCACGAAGCCGGGCCGGGCGCGCTCGTTGTTCGGCGCGAGGGCCAGGAAGAACGCCGGGACGCCGATGGTCAGCGTGCTGATCAGCGTGAGGTGCCGGGGCAGGAACGGGAACCGGACGTGCATCAGCCCGACCAGCACCGACAGGATGATCGAGTAGACCGTCTTGGTGAGGAACAGGTTCGCGACCCGCTCGATGTTGCCGAGCACCCGCCGCCCCTCGCCGACCACGGACGGCAGGGTCGCGAACCGGTTGTCGAGCAGGACGATCTGGGCGACGGCCCGGGTGGCGTCGCTGCCGGCTCCCATGGCGATGCCGAGGTCGGAGTCCTTGAGGGCGAGCACGTCGTTCACGCCGTCGCCGGTCATCGCGACCGTGTGGCCCCGGGACTGGAGGGCCGCGACCATGTCGCGCTTCTGCTGCGGGGTGACCCGGCCGAAGACCGAGTTCTCCTCCAGGACCGCCGCCATCTCGTCGATGCCGGCGGGCAGCGTCCGGGCGTCCACGGGGTGCTCGGCGGACGGCAGGCCGAGGGACGAGGCGATCGCCCCGACCGAGGCCGGGTTGTCGCCGGAGATGACCTTGACCGTGACGTTCTGCTCGGCGAAGTAGGCGAGCGTCTCCTTGGCGTCCGGGCGGACGCGCTGCCGCAGCACGACCAGCAGCGCGGGCCGGGCGGTGGCCGCGACGTCGAGCCGGTCGAGCTCGGCGAACGCGCCGTCCGGCACCCGGGCCAGGGCGAGCACGCGCAGGCCGGTGGAGCCCAGGTCCTCGGCCTTGGTGCGGGCCGGGTCGTCGGGGGACAGCAGCACGTCGGCCGCGCCGAACACCCACGAGCCGTGCTCGGCGAACGACGCCCCGCTCCACTTGCGCGCGGACGAGAACGGGACGGTGGACCGCTGCGTCCAGCCGGGATCGGGGACGTCGAGCCCGTCCCGGACGGCCCGCATGGTGGCGTTCGGATCGGGATCGGAGCGCGCGATCGCCGCCAGTGCCCGCTCGCCTTGGCGGGCGTCGTCCAGCGGGACGACCTGGTCGAGGTCCATGCCGGCCTCGGTGAGCGTGCCCGTCTTGTCCACGCACAGCACGTCCACGCGGGCGAGGCCCTCGATCGCGGGCAGCTCCTGGACCAGCGCCTGCCGCCGCCCCAGCCGGACGACCCCGACCGCGAACGCGATGCTGGTCATCAGCACCAGGCCCTCGGGGATCATGGTCACCACGCCCGCGACCGCGCCCGTCACGGCGTTCGACACCCCGCCCGCCGACCGGAACTGGCTGACGAACAGCAGGATCGCGGTCGGGACGATCAGCCAGGTGACGTACTTGAGGAACCGGTTGATGCCGTCCATCAGCTCCGAGCGGGTGAGCGTGAACCGGCTGGCCTCCTCGGTGAGCCGGGCGGCGTAGGCGTCCCGGCCGACCTTCGCGGCGGTGAACATGCCGTTGCCCGCGACCACGAAACTGCCGGACTTCACCTCGTCGCCGGGCCGCTTGTGGACGGGGTCGGCCTCGCCGGTGAGCAGCGACTCGTCCACCTCCAGCCCGCCGGAGGCGACCACCGGGCCGTCCACGACGATCTTGTCGCCGCTGCCGACCACGATCAGGTCGTCCTGGACCACCTCGTCCTGGTGCAGGTCGCGGGGTTCGCCGTCGCGGACGACCCGCACCGGCGCCTCGCCGACCACCGCCAGCCGGTCCAGGGTCCGCTTGGCGCGCAGCTCCTGGATGACGCCGATCGCGGAGTTGGCGACGATGATCCCGCCGAACAGCCCGTCCTGCCACGCGCCGAAGACCATGACCAGCACGAACAGCGAGCCGATCAGCGCGTTGAAGCGGGTGAAGATGTTGGCCCGGACGATCTCGCCCACGGACCGGCTGGTGCGCCGCGGGACGTCGTTCACCCGTCCGGCGGCGATCCGCTCCCGCACCTCGGCCGCGCTCAACCCCGTCGGCGCGGCCTCACCCCCGCGCTCGCGCCCGTCCGCCGCGGCCGGACTCGCGGGATGCCCGGAGCCCCCCGGCGCGGACGGACGCGCCGCGCGCGTCCCCCCGTCGGCCCCCGCCCCCTCCGGGTTCGCCCCGTCCGGGGTCACCCCGCCCGAGGTCGTCCCGTCCGAGGCAGTCTCTTCCGAGGCTGGCGCGCCCGAGGCCGGCGCGCCCGAGGCGGGTCTGCCCGGCGTGGGTTCGCGCTGGGCGGGCTCGCCCGAAGGCGTCCCGTCCGGGGTCGTCCCGTTCGGGGCCGGCCCGTTCGGGGCCGGCCCGTCCGGGGGCGGGTCGCCGGACGGCGGGCCACCCGGCCCGGGCTGCTGCGGTTCGGTCATCGTCCCCCCGTTGGAAGCCCCGTTCCCCATGATGGACTGGGGCAACCCCCGGCGGCTCAGCGTCCGCCGGAGCCGCGTTCCGGCCGGTCGGCCGGGCGCCCCGTCGCCGGACGGGCCGCCGCCGTGTCGGCGCCCGCGTCCGGTCTCCGTTCGTCCTCACCCTGCTCAACGTGTGACGGAGCGGAAACGTTGGGGTCCCCGGTGTCGGCGATCTCACGGGACGCGGCCTCGTCCTCGCCGCCGGGCCGCCTGGCCTCGCGGGCGTCCTTGGACGTGTCGTGGTTGCCGTGCGGCCAGCGCGGGAACCGGGAGGTCTTCGTCGCCGCCACCTGGTCGCGGATGCGCTCCACGATGCGGCCCGCCGCCAGCTCGTGCGCGAGCAGGCAGGCCGAGGTGATCGCGCGCGCCCGCGCCGCGCCGTGCGCGATGATCACGGTGCCGTTGAGGCCGAGCAGGACGCCGCCGCCGTAGGTGTCGGAGTCGAGCCGGTCCTTCAGCTCGGTGAGCTTGCGGCGCTGCAGCAGCGCGCCGACGCGGGCCGTCCGGGACGACGTGACGGCCTCCCGTATCTCGGCGAACGCCGTCCGGACGGTGCCCTCCAGCGTCTTGAGGGCGACGTTGCCGGTGAAGCCGTCGGTGACGATCACGTCCACGGTGCCCGCGAGCAGGTCGTGGCCCTCGACGTTCCCGACGAACTCCACGCCGTGGTGCCCCGAGGCCAGCAGCTCGTACGCGCGCTTGGCGAGCTTGTTCCCCTTGCCCGCCTCGGAGCCGATGTTGAGCAGCCCCACGCGCGGGCGCGCGAGGTCCAGGCGGATCTGCGCGTAGGCGGTGCCGAGCGCGGCGAACTGCACCAGCGTCTCGGGCTTCACGTCGGCGGTCGCGCCCGCGTCCAGCAGGACGGTCGGGCGCGGGCGGGTCGGCAGCGTCACGGCGATCGCGGGCTTCATCACGCCCTGCTGGCCCTTGAGCCGCAGCCGGGACGTGGCGACCACCCCGGCCGTCGAGCCCGCCGACACCAGCGCGGACGCCCGTCCCTGCTTGACCAGGTGGCAGGCGATCGCGACCGACGACCGGGGCTTGCGCCAGCTCGCGAGCGCGCCCTCGCCCATGTCGAGCGCCTCGTCCGCGTGCACGATGGGGATCTCGCCGGAGATGCCGAGCCGGTCGAGCCGCGCCCGGATCCGGGGCGCCTGGCCCACCAGGACGACCCGGACGCCGTGCTCGCGGAACGCGCCCACCGCGCCGTCGATGATCTCCTCGGGCGCGTGGTCGCCGCCCATGGTGTCCACGGCGATCGGCGCGGGCCGCAGCCACGGGTCGGCCGGTCCCCGCCCCCGGGCCTCGGCCGCCGTCCGGCCGCGGACGTCGGACGCGCCGCGCGGATGGAGGTCGGCGGCCCCCCGCGGCC
>NZ_QURH01000151.1 GCF_003428695.1 Actinomadura logoneensis | reverse complement strand
CCCGGCCAGCCCGGTCCGGGGCAGTCCGGTCCGGGGCGGCCCGCCCGCGGCCGGTCCGCGCGCCGTTCCTCCGGCCGCCGCCGCCCGAACCGCTGGAAGGCCGCCTTCGTCACGCTGCTGGTCGTGGGCCTGCTCGCCGCCGCCGGATGGGTGCTGCTCGGATCGAAGCTGCTCGTCGTCCGGCACGTCGAGGTGGCCGGCAACCGGCTCGCGCCGCGCGACCGGATCGAGGCCGCCGCCGGGATCTCCCTCGGCTCGCCGATGGCGCGGCTGGACACCGGCGCGGTCCGCGACCGCGTCCGGCGGCTGCGCGAGGTGGCGTCGGCGAAGGTCGAGCGGCGCTGGCCCGGGACCGTCCGGATCGTGGTCACCGAGCGGACCCCGCGCGCCGTGGTGAGCCGGGGCGGGCGGTACTACCGGCTGGACGGGTCCGGGATCACGGTCGCCGACGGGACGACGCGTCCGGCGGGGCTGCCGCTGCTGGTGGTCGCCGCGCCCGGACCGTCCGACCCGTCCAGCCTGGCGGCGCTGCACGTGGTCGGCCGGCTGCCCGCGTCGCTGCGGCGGCGGCTGGCCGAGGTCTCGGCCCCTTCGCCGGAGGCGGTGACGCTGCGCCTCGCGGACGGCCTGACCATCGTCTGGGGCTCCGACGAGCGGACGCCCGAGAAGCTGCGCCTGGTCGAGGCGCTGCGCCGCTCGCCCGCCGGACGGTCGGCGAACACGATCGACGTCAGCTCCCCCGAAGTGGTCACCACCCACTAACGGACGTGTTCACCGCTCACCACGCCCTGGCGGACGTGTTCCCCTCTTCCGAGGTGGCTCACCACGCATCGGCCGAGGGGTTCAGCCCTCCCCAGGTGGCTCGTCACCCACTGGCGGACGTGTTCAGGACGCTTCGCGGCGGACGTGGGACTTGTCACGTCCGCGAGCGCCGAACCGCGCCTGGCGGCGTCCGGCCGGTCGTCCTCCGTTCGTGTCGCGGCGTCGCCGGTCGGTCCCGTCGACGGCGCTGGTGGGCGCGCCGCCGGTCACGCGGGGTCGTGCCACGGGAACACGCCGTCCCCGTGTGTCGGAGCGCCTCGGACGCCCCGATGGGGGAAGCTTGGAAGCGGACTAGGGCCCGGACCTGGCATGTCGCCCGGCATCGGACCTCACGGCGGACGGCATCGAGCGACCTGGCGGCGACATCGACGGTAATGCGGCGGCAACGGACCGGCACGCGGTCGGCATGGGTTCCCTGCCGGTCGCACCCGGCCGTCCGCCGGTCCGACGGCCGGTCAGCGGCCGGTTCGCCCGGCGGTTCAGGGGCGGGACGTACCAACCAGGGCAACTCTCGCCAAGACCGCGCACCGCGACACGCCGGGGCGGTTGGCGGGAGGTTAGTTGACCCTGGCCGTTTGCCCGCCCTACTGTCCGTATCAGTCATCAGGTTGACATAACTGTAAGCCTCAAGTTGAGGGTGAGGGTTGTACCGGGTTCAGACCCGGTCCGGCCCTCGCCCGAGACTCGATTAGATAGCGAGCGGAAAGGCCCCTCGTCGTGGCAGCACCGCAGAACTACCTCGCGGTCATCAAGGTCGTCGGAATCGGCGGCGGCGGCGTCAACGCCGTCAACCGGATGATCGAGGAGGGACTCAAGGGCGTCGAGTTCATCGCGATCAACACGGACGCCCAGGCGCTGCTGATGAGTGACGCCGACGTCAAGCTCGACGTGGGCCGCGAGCTCACCCGGGGCCTCGGCGCGGGGGCCAACCCCGACGTCGGCCGCAAGGCCGCCGAGGACCACCGCGAGGAGATCGAGGAAGTGCTCAAGGGCGCCGACATGGTCTTCGTCACCGCGGGCGAGGGCGGCGAGGAAGTGCTCAAGGGCGCCGACATGGTCTTCGTCACCGCGGGCGAGGGCGGCGGCACCGGCACCGGCGGCGCGCCGGTCGTGGCGAACATCGCCCGGTCCCTCGGCGCGCTCACCATCGGCGTCGTCACCCGGCCGTTCTCGTTCGAGGGCAAGCGCCGCGCGATGCAGGCGGAAGCCGGAATAGAGACACTCCGCGACGAGGTCGACACCCTCATCGTCATCCCGAACGACCGGCTGCTGTCCATCAGCGACCGGCAGGTCAGCGTGCTGGACGCCTTCAAGGCCGCCGACCAGGTGCTGCTCTCCGGTGTCCAGGGCATCACCGACCTCATCACCACGCCCGGCCTCATCAACCTGGACTTCGCCGACGTCAAGTCGGTCATGTCCGGCGCGGGCTCGGCGCTGATGGGGATCGGCTCGGCGCGCGGCGACGACCGCAGCGTGGCCGCGGCCGAGATGGCGATCTCCAGCCCGCTGCTGGAGGCCAGCATCGACGGCGCGCACGGCGTGCTGCTGTCCATCTCCGGCGGCTCCGACCTCGGCCTGTTCGAGATCAACGAGGCGGCGCAGCTGGTGTCCAACGCCGCGGCGCCGGACGCCAACATCATCTTCGGCGCGGTCATCGACGACGCGCTCGGCGACGAGGTCCGGGTCACCGTGATCGCCGCGGGGTTCGACGAGGGCCGCCCTACCAGGCCGGCGCCGGAGGCTGACGCGCGGCGGGTTCCTCCGGCCCGGCAGAACACCCCCAACCCGTCCGCCCCGCAGCAGTCCGCGCCCACCGCGCAGGCGTCCGCGAACCCGATCCCGAGCCGCGTCGGCCGCACCGCCGAGGCCCCGGCAGGCCTCGGCCAGCCGGGCCAGGGTGCGGCGCCGCTCGATCGCGCCGACCGGCACCAGGCGTCCGGCCCGCAGCACCAGCCGGCGCACGCGCCCACGCACACCACGGCGCACAACCCCGGGCACGCGCAGCACACCACCGTCGCGCAGGCCGCCGCG
>NZ_QURH01000149.1 GCF_003428695.1 Actinomadura logoneensis | reverse complement strand
GCCGGCCGTCCGCGGCGTCTGACCGGACCCCGAACGCGGCGTCAGCGCCCGTGCGGGACGCCTGGCGCGCCGGGGCACCGGTCGGGGCCTTCGTCGCCTCAGCGGCGGACACAGGAGCCTGCGCGGCGTCGGGGGCGCCGTCCGGGCCCTCCGGCGGCGGGAGGGGCAGCACGCGCGGCGGGACGTACCCGGCGGGCTTGTGGGCGAGTCCGACGGCGTCGGCGAGGTGCGCGATCCGGCGGGACGCCAGGGCGTCCTCCAGTTCGCGGAGCACCCGCACCGGGGCCGCGGGCTCGTGGAAGAGGGTGGTGCCGAGGGCGACGGCGCTCGCCCCGGCGAGGATGAACTCCAGGGCGGCGAGCCCGGAGTCGACGCCGCCGACGCCGATGATCGGCGTGTCGGGCAGCGCGGCGTGCACCTGGTAGACGCAGCGGACCGCGACCGGCCGGATCGCCGGGCCGGACAGCCCGCCGGACACGCCGGTCAGCGCGGGCCGCAGGGTGGCCGGGTCGATCGCCATGCCCTCCATGGTGTTGACCAGGGTCAGGCCGTCGGCGCCCGCGTCCACGCAGGCGAGCGCGATGCGGGCGATGTCGGTGACGTCCGGGGCGAGCTTGGCGAGGACGGGCGTGCCGGGCCGCGAGTGCGCCCGGACGGCCCCGACCACGGCCGCCGCGGCGCTCGGGTGCCAGCCGAACATGCGGCCCCGGTCCTCGACGTTCGGGCAGGCGACGTTGACCTCGATCGCGGCGATGTTCGGGACGCCGCGCAGCCGCCGGGCGACCTCGGCGAACTCCTCGACGCTGTTGCCGGCGACCGACACGACCGTCCGGACGTCGCGGTCGACGAGCCAGGGCAGCTCGCGCTCCAGGAACGGCTCGACGCCGGGGCCGGGCAGGCCCATGGCGGTGAGCAGCCCGGCGGGTGTCTCGGCGGCGCGGGGGGTGGGGCGGCCGGCGCGCGGCTGGGTGGTCACCGAGGCGGTGGTGAACGCGCCGATCCGGGTGAGGTCGAAGAACGGCGCCAGCTCGCGGCCGGTGCCGCCGCACCCGGCCGCGGTCAGCACCGGGTTGGGCAGTTCCAGCGAGCCGATCCGGACGGTCATGTCGGTGGACGCGGCGCTCATCGGTCGGCTCCTTCGGACGGGACGGCCGACAGCACGCGGGGGGCGCCGAGCGCGTCGAAGGGGATGGTGCCGAGGTCGCCCCAGCGGACCCGGTCGCCGCGCAGGACGGGGCCGTCCGCGCAGGCCCGGACCATGCGGGTGACGCCGTCGTCGCCGTGGAACGGCAGCACGCAGGTCATGCACAGCCCGGTCCCACAGACCGCCGTGGACTGCAGAAACTCCTCCAGGAACACCTGGGACGGCAGCCCGAAGTCGCCCGCGACGCGGGTGACCGAGCGCAGCAGCGCGGTCGGGCCGCAGGCGTAGACGACGTCCGCGCCGGTCTCCTCGATGACGCGCGGCAGCACGTCGCGGACGGCGCCGCGCTCGCCGAGCGAGCCGTCCTCGGTGGTGGTGACGGCGGTGTCGCCGATGCGCTGGGCCATCCGGGAGCCGAAGACCTCCCGCGCGGACGCGCCGCCCAGCACGAAGTGGACCTTGCACCCGCGGCGGGCCAGGGTGTCGGCGAGCGCGAACAGCGCCGCGCCCTGCGGGCCGCCGCCGACCAGCAGGCAGTTCACCGGGTCGCGGGGCAGCCGGAACGGGCGGCCGAGCGGGCCGAGGACGTCGACCTGGTCGCGGGACCGGCGGCCGGTCAGCCAGGACGTGCCGGGCTCGGTGTCGGCGAACACGACCTCGATCGTCCCGCCGTAGTCCGACTTGACCTCGTACACCGAGAAGCAGCGCCGCACCAGCCGCCCGGAGTGCTCGCCGCCGACGGCGACCGCCACGAACTGGCCGGGACGGAACCGCTCGGCGATCGCCGGGGCCACCAGCGTCAGCGCGTGGTAGTCCTGCACCTGGCGGACCGTCAGGACCGTCGCCGACGTCTGCACCGGTGAGTCGGACACCCGTCTCCCTCTCGTCCTCGTCCGGGGCGGCGGGCCGTCCGCCGCGCGGCCGTGCGCGCGGAGCCGGCCCGCCGGGACCCGTTCCTGATCAGCTCACCCCTGCCCGAGCACGCCGTGCGCGCCGCTGAGCCGTTCGGCGTGCTCCTGGAGGGAGCGGACGCCGACCTGCCCGCCGGCGACGGCCTCGATGCCCTGCACGGCCGCGGCGAGCCCCTGGACGGTGGTCACGCACGGCACGCCGCGCAGGACGGCCGCGGTCCTGATCTCGTAACCGTCCAGCCGGGGCCCGGACTGGCCGGGGCTCCCGAAGGGAGTATTGACGATGAGGTCCACCTCCCCGTCGAGGACGCGCCGCACGATGGTCGGCTCGCCGTCCTCGCCGGGTCCGTCGCTGTGCTTGCGCACGATCTTGGCACGCACGCCGTTGCGGCGCAGGACCTCGGCGGTCCCTTCCGTGGCAAGAATCTCAAAGCCCAGGTCAGCGAGGCGCTTGACGGGGAAGATCATGTGGCGCTTGTCCCGGTTCGCCACCGACACGAACAGCCGGCCCGCGGTCGGCAGCGAGCCGTAGGCGGCCTGCTGCGACTTGGCGTAGGCGGTGCCGAACACCTCGTCGATGCCCATGACCTCGCCGGTGGACCGCATCTCCGGCCCGAGGACGGTGTCCACGCCCTGGCCCTTGGCGTTGCGGAACCGGTCGAAGGGCAGGACGGCCTCCTTGACCGCGATCGGCGCGTCCAGCGGGAGGGCGCCGCCGTCGCCGGACGGCGGCAGCAGGCCCTCGGCGCGCAGCGCGCCGATCGTCGCGCCCATCATGACGCGGGCGGCGGCCTTGGCCAGCGGCACGGCCGTCGCCTTCGACACGAACGGGACGGTCCGGGACGCCCGCGGGTTGGCCTCCAGGACGTACAGGACGCCCGCCGACAGCGCGAACTGGACGTTCATCAGCCCGCGGACGCCGATGCCCTTCGCCAGCGCCTCGGTGGCCTCGCGGATGCGGTGCAGGTCGTCGTGGCCGAGGGTGATCGGCGGGAGCGCGCACGCCGAGTCGCCGGAGTGGATCCCGGCCTCCTCGATGTGCTCCATGACGCCGCCGAGGTAGAGCTCCTCGCCGTCGTACAGGGCGTCCACGTCGATCTCGATGGCCTCGTCGAGGAACCGGTCCACCAGCACCGGGTGCTCGGGGGACGCCTCGGTCGCCTTCGTCATGTACGACTCCAGCGTGGCGTCGTCGTACACGATCTCCATGCCGCGCCCGCCGAGCACGTAGGACGGCCGGACCAGGACCGGGTAGCCGATCTCGGCGGCGATCTCGCGCGCCTCCTCGTAGGAGGTGGCGGTGCCGTGCTTGGGCGCGGTGAGCCCGGCCCGGTGCAGGACGCGGCCGAACGCGCCGCGCTCCTCGGCGAGGTGGATCGACTCGGGCGAGGTGCCGACGATCGGCACGCCCGCGTCCTTGAGCTTCTGCGACAGGCCGAGCGGCGTCTGCCCGCCGAGCTGCACGATCACGCCCGCGACGTCGCCGGACCGCTGCTCGGCGTGCACGACCTCCAGGACGTCCTCCAGGGTGAGCGGCTCGAAGTAGAGCCGGTCGGAGGTGTCGTAGTCGGTCGAGACCGTCTCGGGGTTGCAGTTGACCATGACGGTCTCGTAGCCGGCCTCGGCGAGGGTGAAGGACGCGTGCACGCAGGAGTAGTCGAACTCCACGCCCTGCCCGATCCGGTTCGGGCCGGAGCCGAGGATGATGACCTTGGGCTTCTCCCCCGGCGGGACCTCGGTCTCCTCGTCGTAGGCCGAGTACAGGTAGGGCGTCTTCGCCTCGAACTCGGCGGCGCAGGTGTCCACGGTGAGGTAGACGGGCCGGACGCCGAGGGCGTGCCGCACCTCGCGGACGACGTCCTCCGACAGGCCGCGCAGCTCGGCGATCTGGGCGTCGGAGAAGCCGTGCCGCTTGGCGGTGAGGATCTTGTCGCGGGTCAGCGCGTCCTCGGCGGTGCGGATCTCGGCGGCGATCTCGTTCAGCCCGGCGATCTGGTCGAGGAACCACGGGTCGATCCGGGTCGCCTCGTACGCCTCCTGGACGGTCGCGCCCGCCCACATCGCCCGCTGGACGGCCCGGACGCGCCCGTCGTGCGGCTCGGCGGCCCTCTTCAGCCACTCGGCCTTGTCGCCGACCGCGCCCGCCCAGGAGAAGGACGAGCCCTTCTGCTCCAGCGACCGCAGCGCCTTCTGCAGCGCCTCGGTGAAGTTGCGGCCGATGGCCATGGCCTCGCCGACCGACTTCATGTGCGTGGTGAGGGTGCCGTCCGCGCCGGGGAACTTCTCGAACGCGAACCGCGGCACCTTGACCACGACGTAGTCGAGGGTCGGCTCGAACGACGCCGGGGTCACCCGGGTGATGTCGTTGGGGATCTCGTCCAGCGTGTAGCCGACGGCCAGCCGCGCCGCGATCTTGGCGATCGGGAAGCCGGTGGCCTTGGACGCCAGCGCCGAGGACCGCGACACGCGCGGGTTCATCTCGATGACGATCATCCGGCCCGTGCCGGGGTGCACGGCGAACTGGATGTTGCAGCCGCCGGTGTCGACGCCGACCTCGCGGATGACCGCGATCGCCACGTCCCGCATGTTCTGGTACTCGCGGTCGGTGAGCGTCATCGCGGGCGCGACGGTGATCGAGTCGCCGGTGTGCACGCCCATCGGGTCGAGGTTCTCGATCGAGCAGACGATGACGACGTTGTCGTTGCGGTCGCGCATCACCTCCAGCTCGTACTCCTTCCAGCCGAGGATCGACTCCTCCAGGAGCACCTCGCTGGTCGGGGACGCGTCGAGGCCGGCGCCGGCGATGCGGCGCAGGTCGTCCTCGGTGTGCGCGAAGCCGGAGCCCGCGCCGCCCATGGTGAACGACGGCCGGACGACCACCGGGTAGCCGAGCTCCCGGGCGCCGGCCAACACCTCGTCCATCGTGTGGCAGATGACCGACCGCGCGGACTCGGCGTTCAGGCCCTGCTCGCGGGCGACCTTGGCGACGACCTCCTTGAACCGCTCGCGGTTCTCGCCCGCCTGGATGGCGTCGACGTCCGCGCCGATCAGCTCGACGCCGTAGCGCTCCAGCACGCCGCTCTCGAACAGCGCGATCGCGGTGTTCAGCGCGGTCTGGCCGCCCAGCGTGGGCAGCAGCGCGTCCGGGCGCTCCTTGGCGATGATCTTCTCGACGGTCCCGGGGGTGATCGGCTCGACGTAGGTCGCGTCCGCCATCTCCGGGTCGGTCATGATCGTCGCGGGGTTGCTGTTGACCAGGACGACCCGCAGGCCCTCCGCCTTCAGCACCCGGCACGCCTGGGTGCCGGAGTAGTCGAACTCGGCGGCCTGCCCGATCACGATCGGGCCGGACCCGATGACCAGGACGGACCGGATGTCTTCCCTGCGCGGCATTACTTCCCGGCCTCCATGATCTGGACGAACTGATCGAAGAGGCCGGAGGCGTCGTGGGGGCCCGCCGCCGCTTCAGGGTGGTACTGGACGCTGAACGCGGGCCGGTCGAGCAGCCGCAGGCCCTCGACGCAGCCGTCGTTCAGGTTGACGTGCGAGACCTCGGCGCGGCCGTAGGGGGTGTCGAACGGGCCGCCCTTGGGCGCGTCCACGGCGAACCCGTGGTTGTGCGCGGAGATCTCGACCTTGCCGGTGCGGACGTCCTGGACCGGCTGGTTCACGCCGCGGTGGCCGAAGCGCAGCTTGTAGGTGCCGAGGCCGAGCGCGCGGCCGAAGATCTGGTTGCCGAAGCAGATGCCGAAGAACGGCCTGCCGGCGTCCAGGACCCCGCGCAGCGCCGCGACCTGGTGGTCGGCGGTGCCGGGGTCGCCCGGTCCGTTGGAGAAGAACACGCCGTCCGGGCCGAGGGCGAGGATGTCATCGGCGGTGACGGTCGCGGGCAGGACGTGCACCTCGATGCCGCGCTCGGCCATCCGGTGCGGGGTCATGCCCTTGATGCCGAGGTCCACGGCCGCGACCGTGAACCGCTTCTCGCCGATCGCCGGGACCACGTAGGGCTCCTGGGTGGCGACCTCCTCGGCGAGGGCCGCGCCGGCCATCTGCGGCGACTCCTGGACGCGCTTCAGCAGCTCGTCCACGGGGGCCTGCGCGGCGTCACCGGAGAAGATCCCGGCGCGCATCGCGCCGCGGTCGCGCAGGTGCCGGGTCAGCGCCCGGGTGCCGGTGATCGCGATGCCGACGACGCCCTGCGCGCGCAGCGCCGAGCCGAGCGAGCCGGTGGCGCGCCAGTTGGACGCCACCCGGGCGGGCTCGCGCACCACGTACCCGGCGACCTGGATGCGGGACGACTCGGGGTCCTCGTCGTTCACGCCGGTGTTGCCGATGTGCGGGGCGGTCATCGCCACGATCTGCCGGGCGTAGGAGGGGTCGGTCAGGGTCTCCTGGTAGCCGGTCATGCCGGTGTTGAAGACCATCTCGCCGAAGGTCTCGCCCTCGGCCCCGTAGGCGACCCCCTGGAACGTCCGTCCGTCTTCCAGCACGAGGACGGCGGGAGGCTGGGTCACTGAAGCTTTCCTTCCAGGACGGTCGGACGGCCGCGCAGGAACGTCGCGACGACGCGTCCGGGCAGCTCCATCCCCGCGTACGGGGTGTTGCGGCTCTTGGACGCCATCGCGGCCGGGTCCACGGCGCGGCGCGGCGACGGGTCGTACAGCGTGATGTTGGCGGGCGCCCCCGCCTCCAGCGGACGACCCTGTCCGGAGAGGCGGCCGATGCGGGCCGGGGCGGTCGACATGCGGTCGGCGACGCCGGCCCAGTCGAGCAGGCCGGTCTCGACCATGGCCTCCTGGACGACCGACAGCGCGGTCTCCAGGCCGATCATGCCCATCGCGGCCACGGCCCACTCGGTCTCCTTCGCCTCGACCGGGTGCGGCGCGTGGTCGGTGGCGACGATGTCGATCGTGCCGTCCGCCAGGGCGTGCCGGAGCGCGGTGACGTCGTCGGCGGTGCGCAGCGGCGGGTTGACCTTGTAGATCGGGTCGTAGGACTCGGCGAGGCCGTCGTTCAGCAGCAGGTGGTGCGGGGTGACCTCGGCGGTCACCCGGCAGCCCTTGGACTTGGCCCAGCGGATGATCTCCACCGAGCCGGCCGTGGACACGTGGCACACGTGCAGCCGCGAGCCGACGTGCTGGGCGAGCAGCACGTCCCGGGCGATGATCGCCTCCTCGGCGACCGCGGGCCAGCCGCGCATGCCGAGCGCGGCGCTCATCTCGCCCTCGTTCATCTGGGCGCCCTCGGTCAGCCGGGGCTCCTGCGCGTGCTGGGCGACCACGCCGTCGAACGCCTTGACGTACTCCAGCGCGCGGCGCATGACGACCGCGTCGGAGACGCAGTGGCCGTCGTCGGAGAACACCCGGACGGCGGCGGCGGAGTCGGCCATCGCGCCGATCTCGGCGAGCCGCTCGCCCTTCAGCCCGACGGTGACCGCGCCGACCGGCTGGACGTCGCAGTACCCGGCCTCGCGGCCGAGCCGCCAGACCTGCTCGACGACGCCGGCGGTGTCGGCGACGGGGTCGGTGTTGGCCATCGCGTGGACGGCGGTGTACCCGCCCATCGCGGCGGCCCTCGTGCCGGACCCGACGGTCTCGGCGTCCTCGCGGCCGGGCTCGCGCAGGTGGGTGTGCAGGTCGACCAGGCCGGGCAGCGCGACGAGGCCGCCGGCCTCGACCACCTCGGCGCCGTCGGCCGCCAGGTCCGGGCCGATCCCGGCGATGACGCCGTCGCGGACCAGGATGTCGGCGGGGTCTCCGCCCAGGACGCGGGCGCCCTTGATCAGGTACGTGGTGCTCACTGGGAGACCTCCTTGCCGATGGCGGGCTCGGAACCGCCGAGCAGCAGGTAGAGAACGGCCATGCGGGCGCTGACGCCGTTGGCGACCTGCTCGACGATGGTGGACCGGACGGAGTCGGCGACCTCGGCCGCGATCTCCACGCCCCGGTTCATCGGGCCGGGGTGCATGACGATGGCGTGGTCGGCCAGGCGGGCCATGCGCTCGGCGTCCAGGCCGTAGCGGCGGCTGTACTCGCGGACGGTCGGGAAGTACCCGGCGTTCATCCGCTCGTGCTGCACGCGCAGCATCATCACGACGTCGCTCTTGGGCAGGACCGCGTCCAGGTCGTAGGAGACCTCGGCGGGCCAGGTGTCCACCGCGACCGGCAGCAGCGTCGGCGGGGCCACCAGGGTGACCTCGGCGCCCAGGGTGTTCAGCAGCAGCACGTTGGAGCGTGCCACCCGGCTGTGCAGGATGTCCCCGACGATGGTGACCTTCCGGCCGTCCAGGTCGCCGAGGCGGCGGCGCATGGTGAAGGCGTCCAGCAGGGCCTGCGTCGGGTGCTCGTGCGTGCCGTCGCCGGCGTTCACGACGCTGCCCCTGACCCAGTTGGCCAGCCGGTGCGGCGCGCCGGACGCGCCGTGCCGGATGACGACGCCGTCGGCGCCCATGGCCTCCAGGGTGAGCGCGGTGTCCTTCAGGCTCTCGCCCTTGCTGACCGACGAGCCCTTGGCGGAGAAGTTGATCACGTCCGCGCTGAGCCGCTTGGCGGCGGCCTCGAACGAGATGCGGGTGCGGGTGGAGTCCTCGAAGAAGAGGTTGACGACCGTCCGGCCGCGCAGCGTCGGCAGCTTCTTCATCGACCCCTCGGTCGCGCGGGCGAGCTCCTCGGCGGTGTCGAGGACGAGCAGCGCGTCGTCGCGGGTGAGGTCGGCGGCCGAGATGAGGTGGCGCTTCACTTACTTCTCCTCCTTCGGACCGAGGAGGACGGCGTCGCGGCCGTCGTTCTCGGCCAGCAGGACCTTCACCGTCTCGCGCATCGAGGTGGGCAGGTTCTTGCCCACGTAGTCGGCGCGGATCGGGAGTTCACGGTGCCCGCGGTCCACCAGGACGGCGAGCTGGACGGCGCGGGGGCGGCCGAGCTCGTTCAGCGCGTCCAGCGCGGCGCGCACGGTGCGGCCGGAGAACAGCACGTCGTCGACCAGGACGACGACGCGGTCCTCGATGCCGCCCTTGGGCAGCTCGGTGCGGCGGATCGCGCGGGCGGGCCGCAGCCGCAGGTCGTCGCGGTACATGGTGACGTCGAGCGAGCCCCACGGGACGGGCCGTCCCTCGACCTCGTGCAGCGCCGCGGCCAGCCGCTCGGCGAGCGTCACGCCGCGGGTCTGGATGCCGAGCAGGACGACGTCCTCGCCGCCCTTGGTGCGCTCGAGGATCTCGTGGGCGATACGGGTGAGCGCGCGCCGGATGTCGGGACCCTCCAGAACGGCCTTCTGCCGGGGATCCGCACCGCTGTCACGGCCGGTCACGCGCGTCTCGGCCGGATCGTCCGGCCGGTGGGCAGCATTCACCACCTGAACCTCCTTTCCCGCCTCACAGGACGGGTCTTAAAGGACGCCTTGTCCCCGACAAGGTAGCAGGCCGAACCGGCGGAAACGAACCCCCTCCGGGCACATCATCCCTGGTGAGAGCGGTCACACCCGGCTCGCGCGCCCACGCGCGCGCGAGGCGCGCGAGGGGTTCCGGAACGCCCGTCGAGCGGGGCGTGCGGCCCTTCGCGCCGATCCGGACGACCCGGATCGACACCTACGGATTCGACCGCTTTTTTCCAATCGGCTTGACCTGGGGGCGTCACCGTTTGATTCGACCGCTTTTTTCCAATCGGCTTGACCTGGGGGCGTCACCGTTTTACCGTCACTGTCCGTAACCATCCCTGGAGGGGGACTTCCGGGCCCGACGGGCTCCGGGAGGCCGTCTCCCCCGGCGCCGGACCCACCGGTGGCCGGGAATCCGACAACGACGACGAAGTGAGCCTGGGGGGCCGCGAAATGCCGTCTGAATACGCTAAGGCTCTCGGCGCGCGCCTGCGCGCCATCCGCACCCAGCAGGGCCTGTCCCTGCACGGTGTGGAGGAGAAGTCCCGTGGCCGCTGGAAGGCCGTCGTCGTGGGTTCGTACGAGCGGGGCGACCGCGCCGTCACCGTTCAGAAGCTGGCCGAGCTCGCCGATTTCTACGGCGTGCCGGTCTCCGAGTTGCTGCCCGGCGGAGCCGCGCCGAGCCCGCTCGGGCCAACGCCCAAGCTCGTCATCGACCTTGAGCGCCTGCAGCAGCTTCCGAAGGACAAGGCCGGTCCCCTCGCCCGCTACGCCGCGACGATCCAGAGCCAGCGGGGCGACTACAACGGAAAGGTCCTGTCCATCCGGCAGGAGGACCTGCGTTCTCTCGCCGTGATCTACGACAAGTCCCCGACCGAGCTCACCGAGGAGCTCATCGGCTGGGGCGTGCTGGACCCCGAGGCCCGGCGGGCCGTGGAGTCCTTCTAGCGTCCGCGCCGCGCCTCCCGGCCCCGTCCGGGGAGCGGGCGGACGATGTCCGACGAACGGCCCGGTGGCCCAGTTGCCGCCGGGCCGTCCGGCTGCTCCGCGCCGGGCCGGGATGACGCTGCGCACTCGACGCGTTTTTCCGTGCATATGCACATTCATGCGCTTGTGCACTGAGCGCCCCTGTCCCCCTGGTCTGGTCTAGGCGCGTCCGGCCTTGGCGCGGCCGGCCTCGCGGGGCGGGGCGGACGACGCGTCCGACGGACGGGCCGCGCGCCGGGGCGGGGCGGACGACG
>NZ_QURH01000143.1 GCF_003428695.1 Actinomadura logoneensis | reverse complement strand
GCGCCCGACCAGGGGCGCGGCGGGCCGCTTCCGTCGGACGTGCCCGGCGGGCGTCCGGAGCGGGCCCTGCCGCGCGGCCCGGCTCGGGGACGGTCCGTGCTCAGTCGGCGTCGGGGAGGCCCAGCGAGAAGGCGACCTCGAGGTCGTGCTGGGAGTAGGTGCGGAAGGCGATGTGGGTCTCGGTGCCGCGGACGCCCTTGACCTTGTTCAGCCGTCCGGGGATCACCGCGTTCAGGTCGTCGTGCCGCCGGACCCGCACCATGGCCACCAGGTCGTACCCGCCGGTGATCGAGTAGACCTCGCTGACCCCGTCCAGCGCGGCGATCTCCTCGGCCGCCTCGTGGACGCGGTCCACGTCGGTCTTGATGAACACGAGCGCGGTGACCACAGATCCTCCCGAATGCGTCGTTACCGTCCGAGCCTATCCGGGGGCCGCGCCGCCCCCGACCGCCCGCCCGGCCGAACGGACCCGGCGCCGCCCCATGCCCCGGACGCCGGTGTCGGACCGTCCGGGGCACGGGACGGGTCGGCGCGAGTGCACGGATGCTCAAGAGCCTTTTCAACTTGGCCGACCACGCGCGCGAACGCGTGACCTGCCCGGTGCAGCGAAGCCGGAGGCGAGCGGAACCGGGCACATCGCGAAGCGATGCCGCGTTCGCCCAGGCACGGTCACGCAGCGAGCCCCTGGGCGAGCGAAGTGGGCCGGGACTGCGATCAACACAGCTAGGCGGTGATCAGGGCGGTGAGGGCTTCGGCGGCGGCCGGGTGGCGGTCCAGCAGGGCCGCGGCCTCGGCGTGCGCCGGGGTGTCCGTCTCCTCGGCCGTCCGCCAGACCGGGTCCAGGCCGAACAGGGCGGCCAGCGCGTCGCACGCGGAGGGGTGCGCGGCCAGCAGCTTCCCGACCGGCCCGGACGGGGCCGCGGCCCCGGTGGAGGCGGCGGGCGGCGTCTTCCGGTCGTGCGAGGCGTCCCACGGCGGCGTCCAGGCGTCCAAGGCCGCCAGGGAGCCGGGGAAGGTGCGCCCGGCCTCCCGCGTCAGGACCGGCACGAGCTCCGCCGCGTGGTCGCGGAGCGTGGTGACCAGCCGCGGCAGCCACGGCAGCAGGACGTGGTCGGGCAGGCTCCCGAACGCCTTCGACATCACCTCCACGACGAACGGCGCGAACGTGGGCACCGGCTCCAGCGCCTGGACGAACCCGCTCAAATAGTGCGGGAAGGACGGCACGACCAGCGGGTTGCCGAGCATCGCGTCACAGCGCTCCCGCAGTTCGGCGCGGGTCAGGACGCCGAGCTGCAGCCGCGCCGCCCACAGCAGCGCCACCTTCGCCGGGGCCTCCGGATGCGACTGCGCGACCGCGATCTCGAGCTGGGCGTGGTCGCAGCCGAGCGACAGCGCCAGGCTCTCCATCCCGAACAGGAAGCCGAGCATCGCCGCGACCTGCCGGACGCCCGTCTCCTCCTCGGTGAACGCCGTCGGCAGCAGCGTGCAGTAGTGCGCGTACCCCTCGGTGACGAACCGCTCGCACCAGGCGGGCAGCGCCGGCTCGGTCGCCCGGTAGTGCGCGAGCAGCCGCCGGACGCGGCGCAGCACCTCGGGGGCGTCGTCCACGGTCCGCTCGGCCGCCAGCAGCTCGACCGCGCGGGCGCCGAGCTCGTCCACGAACCGCCGGTTGCGGAGCAGGACGAGCGCGTCCTCCACGGCGGCAAGCGCGGTCGAGGCCGTCGCGGACGGAGCCCAGGCGGCCTTGCGGAGCCGCTGCTCCAGCACCTGCTCGACGGTGACGCCCTCGTAGCCGAGCTCGACCAGCCAGCGCTGGTCGCGGCCGAGCGCCAGGTCCCAGCTCTCCTGGACGGACTGCTCCCCGAGCGTCCGCGAGCCCATGATCGGCCGGACGACGCCCGCCGGGAGCAGCCGGTGCAGCATCCACAGCACGTCCGAGCACGCCCGCAGCCGCGGCTCCGCCCGCAGGTCGAGCAGCGCCCGCTGGACGGTCCGCTTGGACAGGTCCACGCCGAGGGGTTCGAGCCGGTCCAGGACGTTCTGGGCGAGCGGCGGCAGCGCCGCGTACCCGACCTGGCCGACCCGGTCGCCGCCGAGCAGGATCTCGCACAGCCGCCGGACGTCCCGGCGGCCCGGCACGGCGTCCTTCTCGATGCAGGTGACCGCCGCGTCCTGGAAGTCGTACGGCGTCGGACGGCTCCGCCCGCGCATCCCCGCCAGCAGCACCGACGTCTCGACCACCGCGATCGCGTCGGCGGTGCTCGCCAGGTAGCCGTTGCGGCGGGCCAGCCGGACCAGGTCGACCGACCACGCCAGCAGCTCCGCCTCGTCCAGCGCGCCCGGCTCGGGCGGGGTGGTGAGGAAGCCGGACAGCCGGTCCTCGACCGGGCCGCCGCCGGCCGGGGCGGCCTTGGGCGTCCGGCGGGCCGTGCCCTTCCGCCCGGTCAGCCGGAACGGCGCGACACCGCCGCGCTTGAGCGCCTTCTCCCAGGTCGCGGCGGCGATCGACACCGAGCCGCGGGCCAGCCCGAACTGCGCCTCGATCGCCGAGTGGCTGGACGGGATCAGGCCGTGCAGCCAGCGCGTCCCGGTCGGCTCGGCGATCTCGTACGGCGCGGCCGAGCGGACCCCGAACTGCTCGACGCGGCTCGCCGCGTGCAGCGCCCCGCACACGTACAGGGCGTCGCCCGGCTCGGTCCCGGACGCGGCGAGGTGCTGCCGCATCCGGGTCCACATGTGCCGCTCGCGCTCCTCGCTGCGGCGCAGGTCGCCGGTGTCGCGGAGCCGCCGGAACAGGCTTCCGACCAGCAGCATCACCTGCCGGTAGGCGTCGTACCCGGCGCCGCTGAGCGGCTGCTCGACGTACTGGTCCCACCACTCCGACCAGTGCCGGACGCGCCCGTGGTGCAGCAGGTGCTCCTCGAGCTCGGCGAAACCGGGACGCAGGTCGCCCAGCTCGATGCCGACCGCGTCGCCGTGCAGGACGGAGTCCTCGTCGCCGTCCGGCTCCCCCTCGGCCCCGGCTGCGGGCACGGACCCGGCGGCGGGTGCGGTCCCGACGTCCGGTGCGTTCTGGCCGGTCTTCCGGGACGCCGCCGGGTCGGACTGCTCCCACTGGAAGACGTGGTCGGTGGACCAGTCCACGGCGACCAGTTCGACGCCCGGCGTCTCCAGCGCGTACGCGATGGCCTGGTACTCGGCGGACGCCTCGGTGATCGGCGCGACCACCGACAGCGGCGCCCACTCCTCGTCGAAGCCCTGGATGTCGCTGGCGAACGCCTGCAGTGCCACCGGCAGCCGGCAGTTGCGCAGCTCGTCCAGCAGGGGCCGCATGTCCTCGCAGAGCTCGAGGTAGACGACCTTCGGCCGCTTCTCCCGCAGCCGCCGCGCCATCGCCAGCGCGGACGCCGGGGAGTGGTGGCAGACCGGGAAGATCTCCAGCTCCTCGGCCAGGGCGCGGTCGACGTCGTCCACCATGCCCGCGAGGATGTCCGCGGCCGCGCCGGGCGCGCCCGCGAACCGCTCCGCCGCGTCCCGCAGCTGCCCCCGCAGGGCCCCGAACCGCCCGTCCCTCGCGTCCACCGCACCCGGGGCGTCCGCCGGGTTCGAAGCGTCCGCCGCACCTGGGGCGCCCGTCGAGTTCGAAGCGCCCGTCGAGTTCGAAGCGCCCGCCGCATCTGAGGCGACCGCCGGGGTCGGGCCGGGCGTCGCGTTCGCCGCGTCCTCTGCGCCCAGGGCGTCCGCCGGGGCCGGCGTTCCCTGCTCGTCCGGTGCGTCCGGGGAGGGCGCCGGGGGGCGTGCGTTCCGCACTGGTCGTCCCTTCTGCTCGGGAGGTGGGCCGGGGGTGGTCACGAGAGGGTCGCGATCGCGTCGCGGCCGCCCTCCAGGAAGTCCTTCCACTCCCCGCCCTCCTTCTTGCCGCGTCCCTCGACCACGCCGTGCCAGAACTTGTTGAGGATCGCCAGGTCCTCGGGGGTGCGGCGGGCCAGGGATCCGACCAGCGAGGACGCCAGGGTCGTCGCGCGCAGCGTGTCGTCGCCGAAGAACCGGCTGTGCAGGATCGCGTCCTCCAGGACGCCGATCTGCTCGGCCGTGGACAGCGCCGACTCCAGCCGCTCGTCGTCGCTGGTCGCGGCGGCCGACGCGGCGCGCAGGTCGGCGAAGCTCTGCAGCAGGATGTCCAGCAGCGTCGGCGGCACCTCCAGCTCGATCCGGTGCCGGCGCAGCAGCTCGGTGGTGCGGAACCGGACGATCTCCGCCTCGCTCTTCTTGTTCGTCACGACCGGGATGCGGACGAAGTTGAACCGGCGCTTCAGCGCGGACGACAGGTCGTTGACGCCCCGGTCCCGGCTGTTGGCGGTCGCGATGATCGAGAAGCCGGGCTTGGCGAACACGATGTTGTCGTCGTCCAGCTCGGGGATGGAGACGTACTTCTCGGACAGGATCGAGATCAGCGCGTCCTGGACGTCGCTGGTCGAGCGGGTCAGCTCCTCGAACCGGCCGATCACGCCGGTCTCCATCGCGGTCATGATCGGGGACGGGATCATCGACTCCCGGGACTGCCCCTTGGCGATCACCATCGAGACGTTCCAGGAGTACTTGATGTGGTCCTCGGTGGTGCCCGCGGTGCCCTGCACCACCAGCGTGGAGTTGCGGCAGACCGCGGCGGCCAGCAGCTCGGCCAGCCAGCTCTTGCCGGTGCCGGGGTCGCCGATCAGCAGCAGGCCGCGGTCGGACGCCAGCGTGACGATGCTCCGCTCGACGAACGTCCGGTCGCCGAACCACTTCTGCGGGATCTCCCGGTCCAGGCCGTCGGCGCGCTCGGACCCGAGGATGAACGTGCGGACCATCTTCGGGCTGAGCCGCCACGCGAACGGCTTGGGCCCGTCGTCCACCGACTCCAGGTAGTCGAGCTCGTCGGCGTACTTCACCTCGGCGGGCGCGCGCAGCATTCCCCGCTCGTCGGACTCGCTCATGTCATGCCTCCAGTGGGCTAGTCGAGGAAGTTCTTCAGTTCGGACACCAGCCGGCCGATGCGTCCGGAGATCACCGGCGTGCCCATCGTCTTGAAGCGCTGGCGGAACCAGGGGTTGACGTGCTGGCTCCCGGAGCTGGTCACCGAGCCGACGGGGATCACCTTCACCCCGGAGCGGTGCACCGCCTGCAGGCCGTCGAACAGCGGCTGGGAGCGGTCGAACTCGTAGAAGTCGGAGATCCACACCAGCACGGTGTTGCGCGGATCGGTGATCTTGGGACGGGCCATCGCGAGCGCCACCGGGCCGTCGTTGCCGCCGCCGAGCCTGGTCCGCAGCAGCACCTCGAACGGGTCGTGCACCCAGGGGGTGAGGTCGATCGCGCGGGTGTCGTAGGCGATCAGGTGCACGTCCACCTTCGGCAGCCCGGCGAAGATCGACGCCAGAATGGTGCAGTTGACCATGGAGTCGACCATCGACCCGGACTGGTCCACCACGACGACCAGGCGGGCCGGGGTGGTGCGCTTGGCGGTGTGCTTGTAGAACAGCCGGTCGACGTAGAGGCGCTCGTCGTCCGGGCTCCAGTTGGTGAGGTTCTTCCAGATCGTCCGGTCGAGGTCGAGGTTGCGGAACACCCGCTTCGGCGGGACGGACCGGTCGGGCGAGCCGACGCTGGTCTGCCGCACCTGCGTCCTCAGCACCTCGGCAACCTCGTCCACGTACCGGCGGATCAGCCGCTTGGCGTTGGCCAGCGCCACCCCGGACAGGTTCGACTTGTCGCGCAGCAGCTGCTCGATCAGCGACATGCTGGGGGTGAGCCGCGCGGCGAGCCTGGGGTCGGCCAGGACCTCGCGCAGCCGCATCCGCTTGACCAGGTCGCCCTCGATGTCGCGGAGGATCCGTTCGATGTCCCCGGCGTCGAAGCCGGACCCGGCCCCGCCCGGCCCGAAGCCCGGCGTCGTGGTGATGCCGCCCGGCTCGCCGCCGTCGCGGTCGCCGGAGCCCGCGCTCTCCGGTCCGGCGCCCGGCCGACCGGTGGGACCGGTGCCGGGACCGCCGCCCCGCCCGCCGCACAG
>NZ_QURH01000140.1 GCF_003428695.1 Actinomadura logoneensis | reverse complement strand
GAGCTGGCCGCCGCGCTGGACGAGGCGGCCGTCGCGGCACGGCGGCGCGGGGCCCCGGCGGAGGCGTGCCGGCTCGGCCGGCTGGGCGCCGAGCACACCCCGCAGGACGACCCGGACGGCTACGTGAACCGGCTGCTCACCGCGTCCGAGGACGCGATCGCCGCCGGGGACCTGCCCGAGGCCCGGCAGATCGCGCACCAGGCGCTGGCCGTCGCGTCCGAGCCCGCGCAGCGGGTGCGCGGCTGGCTGGCGGTCATCGACTCGGCCGGGCAGGCGCTCGCCGAGTTCGGCGACATCTTCCCGCGGGCGCTCGCCGACGCCGGGGACGACCCGGCCCTGCTCGCGCCCCTGCACTACCGGCTCGCGTGGCGGGCGTGGCTCGTGGAGGGCTCGGCGTTCGAGGCGCACGAGCACGCGGCGCGGTCGGCCGAGCTGGCCGCGCGGGCGGGGGACCGGCGCACCGAGATCCTGGCCCTGGCCAAGCAGGCGCACCTGGCGTTCTTCCTGGGCCGCCCGGACGCCGAGCGGACGCTCGCGCGGGCGCTGTCGTCCCCGCAGGACCCGCGCGTCATGGTCGACCACAACGGCCCCGCCTTCCAGCGCTACCGGCACCACCTGCTCGCCGACCGGCTGGAGGAGGCACGCGCCGAGCTGCGGTCGCTGATCTACCTCGTCCGGCGGCGCGGGGCGGTGGAGAGCCTGTGCCACTGCCTGCACAACCTCGCGCGCGTGGAGGTGCACCGGGGGCGCTGCGACCGGGCGCTGGACGTGGCGCGGCAGAGCCTGCGGCTGGCCGAGGACAGCGACCTCAGCCAGGGCCCGTCGTGGTTCTCGCTGGCGCTCGCCGAGGCGGCCGGGGGCGACCCCGACCGGGCGGCGGACGCGGCGCGCCGGGCCGAGCGGCACAGCGCCGACGACGGCGACCTGCTGTTCCTGCCGCAGGCGTGGTACGCGGCCGGGCACGTCCACCTGATGGCCGGCCGGGACGAGGAGGCCGTGGCGCTGCTGCGCCGCGTCCGGCGGTCGGAGGAGGCGCAGGGGCTCGGCGACCCGGCGATGCGGCGCTGGCACGGCGACCTCGCCGAGGCGCTGGCCCTGTCGGGGAACCTGGACGAGGCGGCCGAGCTGATCGAGGAGACCCGGGCCCGCGCGACCCGGCTGGAGCGGCGCGTCATGCTCGCGGTGATGGACCGGGCCGCCGCGCTGGTCGCGGCCGGACGCGGCGACCAGGTCACGGCGGCGGCGCTCGCGCGGCGGTCGGCGGCGGCCCTGGCCGAGCTGCCGTTCCGGCTGGAGGAGGGCCGGTCCTGGCTGGTGCTCGGACGGCTGCGGATCGCCCAGCACGACGCGTCCGGGGCGCGGTCGGCGCTGCGCGAGGCGCGCCGGGTGTTCGCGCACGCGCACGCCCGCCCGTGGCTCGCGCTGGTCACCGCCGAGCTCGACCGCGTCCGGGACCTGGACCGGGCCGCGCAGGTCCCGTCCGCGCCGTCCGCCGCGCTGGGGGTGCTCAGCGCGATGGAGGCGAAGGTCGCCGGGCTCGTCGCGGAGGGCGCGACCAACCGCGAGATCGCGGCGCGCCTGTTCATCAGCGTCAAGACGGTCGAGGCCGCGCTCACCCGGACGTACCGCAAGCTCGGCGTCCGGTCGCGTGTCGACCTCGCGCGCCTGGCCTCGTCCCCGCACCACCTTCCGCAGGATCCCCCGGCGGACGACCGCTAGGAACCCTTTCCCCACCCTGCGCCCGCCCCTGCGTCCGCCCGCGACCGCCCCCGCGTACGCCCCGCGCTCGCGCCTGCGTCCGCCCCTGCGTCCGCGCCTGCGGGCGACCACGCTCGGCGCGCGCTCGGTTTCACCGGGTCCTTCACCGGGTTCTTCACCGGTCCTGACGACCCTCGGCATGTCCTGACGCGGCGTGGAGGGCCTTCGCACAGCGGGTGGAGAACGCCGATGTGGGAGGCCATCTGGGCGTTGTGACCTGTTCATGTGCGTGTCCGTAGGGATATCCCTAACGTTCGGCCTTCGGTCTTCCTTGGGCGGGTTGGCGCGCTGACACTGCCGTTGATCTGAGATGCGGCGAATTCCCCGTTATGTCGCGAAAGGAGCCTTCTGCCCACTCCAGAATTCGCCGCCCTCGTCCCCCCGTTCCACCCCGCCCGCCGTTCCCCGCGGCGGGATCCTGCCCACGAGGCGAGAGGGAACCGATCCACATGACCCCACGTCGCATCGTGACGTTGTCGAGCGCGGCCGTGATCGCCGCCGCCGGCTTCGTCGCCCTCCCCATGCAGGCCCAGGCCGCGCCCAAACCGAAACCCGGTATGCCGGCCGGCCCGTCGTCCTTCACCAAGGACGACTTCACGCTCAACCCGTCCCCGGACACGCGCAAGGCGGCCATCAAGAACGCCGAGAAGGCGCTCGCCGCGCACCCCGGCAAGGCGCACGCCAAGTCCGGCCACGCGTTCGTGCCGCGCACGGTCGTCGTCGACAAGAAGGGCGCCGCCGACGTCCGCTTCGACCGGACCTACAAGGGGCTGCCGGTCTACGGCGGCGACCTGGTCGTCCACCTGAAGCCGGGCGGCTCCTACAAGGAGATCGACACCAACACGCGCGAGACGCCGACCGTCCCGACCGCGCCGTCCATCAGCGCGCAGCAGGCGCAGTCGACCTCGCGCGGCCAGGTGCACGGCAAGGTGAGCTCGGTGGAGAAGCCGCACCTGGCCATCTGGAACCAGGGCCGGTCGTCCCAGCTGGTGTGGGAGACCGTCGTCCGCGGCGTCCGGACCGACCAGACCCCGACCGTGCTGCACGTCCTGGTGGACGCGCACAAGGGCAAGGTCGTCACCAAGCGGGACGAGGTCAGCTCGTTCCTGTCGCCCGCGCAGGCGGCCAAGCTGGCCAAGATCCAGAAGGCCAGGAAGAACCAGGCCATCCTCACCGCCGGGACCGGTAACTCGATCTACAGCGGCACGGTGTCGATCGACCTGACCCAGTCCGGCAGCACGTGGTCGATGAAGGACCCGTCGCACGGCAACGGGACCACCACCAACCTGAACCACGCCACGAGCGGCACCGGGACGGTCTTCAGCAACTCGACCGGGACGTTCGGCAACGGCACCAACAGCGACCCGGCGTCCGCCGGTGTCGACGCGCACTTCGGCGCGGCCAAGACGTTCGACTACTTCAAGAACGTCCACGGCCGCAACGGCATCTTCGGCAACGGCGCCGGCGTCCCCTCGCGCGTCCACTACGGCAACGCCTACGTGAACGCGTTCTGGGACGGCTCGCAGATGACCTACGGCGACGGCTCGGGCAACGCCCGCCCGCTCGTCGAGATCGACGTCGCCGGCCACGAGATGAGCCACGGTGTCAGCGGCGCCCTCACCGGCTGGGACGAGACCGGCGAGACCGGCGGCATGAACGAGGGCACCAGCGACATCTTCGGCACGATGGTGGAGTTCTACGCCAACAACTCGGTGGACACGCCCGACTACACCATGGGCGAGCTCATCAACATCAACGGCGACAACAAGCCGCTGCGCTACATGTACAACCCGTCGCTGGACGGCGCGTCGCCGAACTGCTACTCCAGCAGCAACGGCAGCCTCGACCCGCACTACTCGCTCGGCCCGCTCACGCACTGGTTCTTCCTGCTCGCGGTGGGCTCCGGCGACCACGGCTACGGCAACAGCCCGACCTGCAACAACTCGACCATCACGGGTCTGGGCAACAACAAGGCCGAGAAGATCTGGTACCGGGCGCTCGCGTCCTACGCCAACAGCTCCGAGAACTACGCGCAGGCGCGCGTCGACTCGCTGAAGGCCGCCGCCGACCTGTACGGCACGCACTGCACCGAGTACAACACCGTGAACGCCGCCTGGGCGGCGGTCAGCGTCACCGGCACCGACCCGGTTCCCGGGACGTGCGGCGGCCAGCCCGGCTCGCCGCAGGTGACCAACCCCGGCAACCAGACCGGCACCGTCGGGCAGGCCGCCAGCCTGCAGATCAGCGCGACCGACCCCGGCGGCTCGGCCCTGACCTACAGCGCCACCGGTCTTCCGCCCGGCCTGTCGATCAACGCCTCCACCGGCCTGATCTCCGGCACGCCGACCACCCAGGGCACGTACTCGGTGACGGTGACCGCCAAGAACACCGCCGGCAACAGCGGGACGACCACGTTCACCTGGACGATCAACCCGGCCGGCGGCGGCAACTGCCCGAGCCCCGGCAACAAGGTGACCAACGGCGGGTTCGAGTCCGGGACCGCGCCGTGGACCACCACCTCCGGCGTCGTGTCGGCCAACGGCAGCGGTGAGACCTCCCACTCCGGCACCTACTTCGCATGGCTGAACGGCTACGGCACCACGCACACCGACAGCGCGAGCCAGTCGATCACCATCCCGGCCGGCTGCAAGGCCTCGCTGACCTACTACCTGCACATCGACACCAGCGAGAGCGGCAGCACCGTGTACGACACGCTGACGGTCAAGGCGGGCTCCACGACGCTGAAGACCTACAGCAACGCCAACGCGGCCGCCGGCTACTCGCTCCAGACCGTCGACCTGTCCGCCTTCGCGGGCCAGACGGTGACCCTCTCGTTCTCGGGCACCGAGGACGCGTACCTGCAGACCAGCTTCGTCATCGACGACGTGGCGGTGAACGCCTCCTGACGCCGCCGGACGCCGGCCGCCGCCCCCGCCGGCGGCC
>NZ_QURH01000146.1 GCF_003428695.1 Actinomadura logoneensis | reverse complement strand
GTCCGGGCTCCGCGCCCTCGACCGGGGCGCGGCGGCCGTCGCGACCGGCGCGCGGCGCCTCGACGAGGGCGTGACGCCTCTGCTCGCGGGTGCGCGGCAGCTCCAGGCCGGGTCCGGCGAGCTGCTGTCGGGCGCCCGCCGGCTGGACGACGGCAACGCGCGGCTCCTCGCCGGAGCCCGTCAGCTCGACGACGGTAACGCGCAGCTCAGGACGGGCGCGGCGAAGCTGGCGTCCGGCCTGGCGTCGGCGCGCGACCAGATCCCGGTGATCCAGAACGACGACATGCACCACGCGGCGCAGAACTTCGCGAACCCAGTGGAGGTCAGGAGCTCCAACGCCCATCCCGCCCACCAGTACGGGCGGGGGCTCGCGCCGTTCTTCATCGCGATCGGGCTGTGGGTGTTCGGGATCGTCGCGTTCCTGCTGCTCCGGCCGGTCCCGGGACGGCTGCTGGCCGCGCGCCTCGGCTCCGGGACGGTCGCGTTCGCCGCGTTCCTGCCGGTGCTCGCCGTGGGACTGGTCGCTGCGCTGGTGCTGTTCCTCGTCCTGGACGTCGGCCTCGGCCTCGATCCCCTCTCGACCGCCGGGACGCTCGGCCTGATGGCCCTCGGCGTCGCCGCGTTCGCCGCGATCGTGCAGTTCCTGCGGATCGCGTTCGGTGCGGTCGCGGACGCGCTGGCGCTCGTCCTGCTGATCACCCAGCTGGTGTCGTGCGGCGGCCTCTACCCGGTGGAGACGCTGCCGCAGCCGTTCCGCGCGATCCACGCCGTCATCCCGATGACCTACCTGGTCGAACCGCTGCGGACGACGATCTCCGGCGGCCTGGCGAGCCGCGCGCTGCGCGACGCCGGAGTCCTCGGGCTGTACCTGGCCGCCGCGCTCGCGCTGCTGGTCGGCGCGGTCGCCCTGCGCCGCCGCTGGACGCCGTCCCGCCTCAAGCCGGACCTGGACCTGTGACCGGCCTGCTGACGGCGGGCCACGTGGTGAGGGAGACCTGATCAGTGCCTGCCTCGCCGGCTCGGGACCGGCCCGGCGGGGTCGGGACCGCCTGGGTCAGGACCAGGCGGGGAAGGGGCGGCCGACGGCGAGCTGCCTGCCCGCGGTCAGCTCACCGACCGTGACGAAGGTGAACCCGCGCTTCTTCAGGCCCGCCAGGACCCGCGGGACCGCGTCGACCGTCGTCTTGTGGATGTCGTGGAACAGCACGATGTTCCCCTTCTTCGGCTGCCGCGTCCCGACCCGGACGTTGCGGGCGACGTCCCGGTAGCGCCAGTCGAGGCTGTCCACGTCCCAGACGATCTGCGGCATCCCGACCGCCTTGGCGACCCGCGCGTTCGTCGCGCCGTACGGCGGCCGGAACAGCGTCGGCGCGACGCCGCCGGACGCCTCGGTGATCGCCTTCTCCGTCCGCTGCACCTGCGACCGGACGGCGGCGTTCGACAACCCGGTGAGCTGCGGATGCGACCACGTGTGGTTGCCGAGCTGGTGGCCCTCCAGGACCATCCGCCGCACCTCGGCCTTGTGGGCGCCGACGTTCTCGCCGAGCATGAAGAACGTCGCCCGCGCCCCGGCGTCCCGGAGGACGTCCAGCAGGTGCGCGGTGTACGGGCCCGGCCCGTCGTCGAAGGTCAGCGCCACGCACTTGACCTGCTCGCAGTTGATCGCGCGCGGGGCCGGCGTGGTCGGCGCGGGGCTCGGCGCCGCGGCCGGCTTCTTCACGGCCGCCGCCTGCTGCTTCAGCTGACCCGAGTGGACGGAGCCGCACGCGGCCCCGAGCATCGCCATCGTGAGCCCGGCAAGGGCTCCCTTCGCCACCGACTTGACCCGCATACCGCACACCTCCGCCCCGGGTAAATCGCGCACTCGCCTCCTGAGGCGTGCCCGGGAACGAATCACGTGTCGGCGAGGATCCCGTCCAGAAACGGCAAAACACCCAGCGAGCCGCGCGCGTCCGAGCGACCCGGAGCCCCCTCCGAGCGGCCCGAAGCCCCGTCCGAGCGCTTCCCAGCCGCCGACCGTGCGGCGCTCGTGCGGCGGCCAGGACCGCTGCGCGGGGTCAGTGGACAAGCCGGTCGCGACCCTCGGCGACGACTGCGCGGGGTCGTGGCGGCTGCGCGGGGTCGTGGCGGCTGCGCGGGGTCGTGGCGGCTGTGCGGGGTCGTGGCGGCTGTGCGGGGTGGTGGCGCCCTGCGTGGGTCAGCGGACGGGCCAGTCGGGGGTCTCGGCGGGCAGGTCGCGGCTGACGCGCATCGTGAACTCGGCCGGGCGCTTCTCCAGGAAGGAGGTGATGCCCTCGGCCGCGTCCGGGGCCGCGCCGAGCGCGGCCATCAGCCGGGAGTCGTTGACGTGCGAGTCCCACGGGGACGGCGCGGACAGCCCCGACCACATCAGCCGCCGGATCGCCGCCACCGAGACCGCCGAGGTGTTGTCGGCGATCTCCCGGGCCAGCGCGTACGCGGCGGGCAGCAGCTCGTCCGGCGGGTAGACGCGGGAGACCAGCCCGCCCGCGAGCGCCTCCCGGGCGTCGAACACGCGCCCGGTCGCGGCCCACTCCATCGCCTGCGCGATCCCGACGAGCCTGGGCAGGAACCAGGACGAGGCGGCCTCGGTGACGATCCCGCGCCGCGCGAACACGAACCCGAACCTGGCCTTCTCGCTGGCCAGCCGGATGTCCATGGGCAGCGTCACGGTCACCCCGACGCCGACCGCCGCGCCGTTGAACGCGCCGATCACCGGCTTGAGGCAGCGCGCGATGCGCAGCGCGACCGTGCCGCCGCCGTCCCTGGGCGTGCCGTCCTCCAGGACGTCGTCCTCGCCCGCGAACATGTCCTGGGACGCGTCCTTGTCGAAGGTGGAGCCCCCGGCGTCGAGGTCCGCGCCCGCGCAGAACGCCCGCCCCGCGCCGGTCACGACGACCACCCGGACGTCGTCGTCGGCGTCGATCCGGTCGAACGCGTCGAGCATCTCGGCGCGCATCGTGTACGTGTAGGCGTTCATCCGGTGCGGCCGGTCGAGCGTGACCGTCGCGATCCCGTCCCGCACCTCGTACTGGATCTCGGTGTACGTCATCCGGCCGTCCTTCCCGCGCAGAGTGGAAGCCGATTCTAGAACGCCACTCGGCACACCCGTCCGGGCAGGGCCGGGGTCAGGACGAGGCGGACGGGAAGAGGCGTTCCACCACGTCGCGGCGCCAGTCGGCCACGCTCAGCGGAACGCCGGGCGGCGGGTGCGGGGCGAGGAAGTCGCCGTCCGGGACGAGGTTGACCGTCACGTCCCCGGCCTCGCCGAGGGCGAAGGTGGCGGGATGGTCCGGTCCGGCGGCGGCGATCCGCCGCACCAGCTCGCCGAGCACCCGCGACCAGCCGGAGCCGAGGTACCAGGCGAGGCCGGTGACCCGCAGCTCGGGCATGCCGCGTTCGGCCAGGCCCGCCGTCCGCAGTTCCAGGCCGCCGGGCCGCTCGGCCCCGACGATCCGGACCTCTCCCCGTGTCCGATGCCGCTCCACGCCGCCGTCCTTCCCGTACCGTCCGCGAGACGCTCCAACGTCACGATATGGTGGCGCGCGCCCGGCCGGTCGCCCGGCCGGAGTGACAAGTCCGATAAATTGCGACAGTGAACTGGTCCGTGTCGACGTACGACTCAGCCTTCGGGTACGTCTCCGCACACGGCGCCCCCCTGATCGACCTGCTCGACCCGCAACCCGGCGAGAAGATCATCGACCTGGGCTGCGGAACGGGCGCCCTCACCGTGGAGATCGCCGAACGCGGAGCCGAGGTGCTGGGCATCGACGGCGCCCCGGAGATGGTCGCGCAGGCGTCCGCCCTGAACCCGGGCCTGTCCTTCACGATCGGCGACGCCCACGACTTCACCACCAGCGAGCCGTTCGACGCGGTCGCCTCCAACGCGGCCCTGCACTGGATGACCCGCGACCCGGACGCGGTGATCGCGCACGTCCACGCCGCGCTGCGGCCCGGCGGACGGTTCGTCGGCGAGCTCGGCGGCGCCGGGAACTGCGCCGAGCTGATCGCCGCGATGCAGACCGCGTGGCGCGTGTTCGGCCTCGGCGAACCCGAACTGCCCTGGTACTTCCCCACGCCCGCCGAGTACGCGGCGCGACTGGAGGACGGGGGCTTCACGATCCGGCTGCTGGAGCACGCCGACCGCCCGTCCCGGATGACCGAGTGCCCGGACGGCGCGGCCGACTGGGTCCGCCTCTACGCCCCGAGCACCCTCGCGGACGTCCCGCCCGACATGGTCGAGCCGCTGCTCGCGCGGGTGAACGAGCTGGCCGCCCCGGCATTGCGCCGCGAGTCCGGCTGGGTCGCCGACTACGTGCGCCTGCGCTTCGCCGCCGTCCGCAAGCCGGACGGCTCGACCACGCTCCCCTAGCCCGCCCCGGTCCTCCTCGCACGCCCGCGCGCCCGCGCGCCGCGTGCCGCGTGCCGTCGGTGGGCGTCGGTTCGGGGGGAGCGGGCCGGGATCGCCTAGGCTCCGAGACATGCTGCGCCTGCATGATCCGCGAACCGGACGGCTCGAAGAACCGCCCCGCGCGGAGGTCCTGCGCGTCCACGTCCTCGCGGGCACGGACCTTCGCGGCCTGGTCGTCGCCGACCTCCTCCGCCGCCTCGCCGACCGCCGCGGACGCCGCGTCCTGCTCTCGGGCGAGGCCGGCGACGCGGGCGCGGGCACGGGTGCGGGTGCGGACGCAGGCGGGGGTGCGGACACGGGCGGGGGTGCGGACGCGGGTGTCCGGGGGGACCTCTCCGAGTACGGGGTCGGTCCGCTGTATCCCGACGCGCCCGAGCGCGCGGACCTGTACGTTGCCCCGCGCGCGCACGAGGCGGACGCGTGGACGCTCGTCGTGCCTCCGGCGTCCGGCTCGTTCGAGGGCGATCCGCTGGCCGTGCGCCTGGCGTTCCTCTCCGCTCACTACCGCGAACCGCTGCACGCGGACGTCGAGGCGGCCGAGGCGCGCCTGCGGGGTTGGCGCGCGGACGTGGCGGAGTGGGCGAACGCCCCCGGCCGTCCGATGCACCGTCCCTCGGCCGCCGAGGCGGAGGCGGCTCTGGCGGACGATCTGGACACCCCGGCGGCGCTGGCCGTCCTCGACCGGATCGCGTCCGACGCCTCCCTCGCGCCGGGCGCGAAGCTGGAGACGTTCATCCACCTGGACCTCCTCCTCGGCCTGAACGTCGTCGCCGACATCGGCCGTACCGGCTGATTCCACCGCGAGCGCGGCCCTTCGGGAGGTTCCACGGACGTCCCGCGGGTCGGCCGATCATGTCGTTAGCCTGCGAGCCCGACACGTGAGGAGGGCTCGATGAGAGGCAGGGCGTCCGCGGCGCTGATCCCGTGCCTGCTCGCCACGGCGTGCGGCCCCGCCGCCCGTACGGCCGCCGCGCATGGAGCGCTGACTCCAGGAGACGTCTTTCCCGCGCCGTCCGCCGGGATGACCGCCACCACGCCCGCGAAGGCGGACGTCCTGACGCCGTACCGCCGCTTCCACCAGGTCGTCGAGCGCGCCCTGGCGCTCGGGGACGCGTCGCAGGTCACGGACGTCGCGACCGGCGCGGTGGCCGCGCGCATCAAGGACGGGATCGCCGCCGACCGGCGCGCCGGGGTCGTCCAGCGCGGCCACGCCGTCCCGAATCCGCGTGTGGCCGCCCTCCGACCGGACAGCGCGCGGATCATCGACTGCGTGCTGACAGCGGGCCCCTACACCTACCGCCGCGACACCGGCAGGCGCGTCGGGACCGCTCCCGCCCCGCGCCGCTACCTCGCGTACGCCACCCTCACCCGCACCGGCGGCACGTGGAAGGTCTCGGAGCTGATCGTCCCGGACGACTCGCGATGCTGACCCGCCCAAAGGACCTTGCATGCTGACCCGCGTCGATGGACTCGCGATGCTGACGGGCCCGAAGGACTCGCGGTGCTGACCTGCTCGAAGGACTCGCGATGCTGACCTGCTCGAAGGACTCGCGGTGCTGACCGAACCTCTGCTGGCCCTGGCACTGGCGGGTGGCGGCGGCTGCCACAAGAGCGGAACCTGGCTCTGCCAGACCGGCGCGTTCGCGACGCACCCGGGGCGACCCGCCGCCGGAGGAGGAGCCCGGCCCGGAGGAGGAGCCCGGCACGGAGCCGGTACGGCTCCTGCCGCCACCGGGGACGAGCGGACGTCTCCGTGCTGGCTGAGGAAGAACAGCGAGGTCTCCTGCCGTCACGTGTTCGTGACGCCGCCGCCGAAGACCCCGACCGCCGATGTGGTGGCGATGGCCTGGGCCTCCTTCGAGCTTCCGGCGCCGTCCCCGCACACCAACCCGTCCGGCCGCTCGTGGGTGGCGCTGCCGACGTACCTGTGGGTCGATCCGTCCGGGTGGCGCCCCCTCCGGGCGCGGGCCGCCGTGGACGGCCAGACCGTCACCATGACCGGCACGCCGCGGCGGGTCGAATGGTCGCTCGGCGACGGCGCGGTCGGCTGCGACGGCCCCGGAACGCCGTACCGGCCGGGCGGCCCGCCGTCCAACTGCTCCTACGCCTACCGCCGCTCCGGCTCGTACACGGTCACCGCCACCGCCTACTACTCGGTGAGCTGGACGTGCGAGGGCGCCTGCGACGCACGTGGCGGCACCTATGGGACCTTCCCCGTGTCCGCTTCCACGTCGCTGACCGTCCAGGAGATCCAGACCCGGACCACCGGCTGACCTCCTGACCAGACCCCGGCTGGCCGTCGCCCGGGCCACCGGCCGACCGTGCGACCGGTTCGCCCGTTCCTTCACTTTGGCGGTATTTCACCCCGCCTAAAAGCGCTTGCCGTAAATTGACGCACGCGCCCCGTAGGGCTCACCCTGGGGCTTACATCACGGCTGTTACCGCTCCCCTCACCGGAAGGCCAGTTGGTGCGTCCCCCCAAGACCCGTCTTCTCATCGCGGGCGGCGCCGTCGGCGCGCTCGCCCTCGGCGGCGGCGCCGCCTACGCGACCGCAGGCTCGTCCCCCCACGTCGCCGGGAAGGTGTCGGCCCAGAAGCCGACCGGACCGGGCATCGTCTCCAAGGACTTCGGCTCCGGCGTGTCCGCCCAGGCGCGCCTGGACCTGTCGAAGCTGAAGCTGCGTCCGATGCCGATGCCCGCCGGGCAGGCCGGCGGCATGACGGCCGACGCCGCCGACTCCGCGGGTCCACGGTCGCTCAGCCTGGACGGCTCGCTGCCCGAGGAGTCCCCGGACGCGCTGAAGGCGCCGAACACGGTCGGCGCGGCCAGCTCCGCCGCGAAGGTCTGGCCGCGGCACGGCAAGGCGCCCGCCCGCACGATCGGACGCCTCGTCGCCAGCGACGACGGCCTCTACGGCTACTACTGCACCGCGACCGTCATCACCTCGCACAACAAGTCGACCCTGTGGACGGCCGGGCACTGCGTCCACAAGGGCCGGGGCGGGACCGGCGGCTTCTACCGCTACTACGCCTTCGAGCCCGACTACGACAACCACCGGAGCCTGGGCACCTGGTACCTGAACACCCTCCGGGTCATGGCGCCGTGGGCCAACAACCGCGACCTGCGCTACGACTTCGCCGCGTTCACCGTCCAGAAGCACGGCAAGACCGCGATCCAGTCGGTGACGGGCGCGCAGGGCGTGAGCTTCGGGTACAAGCACCGCGCGTACCCGTTCCGCACGTTCGGCTACCCGGCGGTCTTCCTGCCGTCCGGGAGGAAGGTCCCCGGCGCCCTCGAACGGCTCTACTACTGCTCGGGGACGAGCTTCGCGTCCCGGTACCCGACCGGCGGGCTCGGCATCATGTGCAGCATGGGCAACGGCGCGAGCGGCGGGCCGTGGCTGTACGGGATGAAGAGCAACGGCATCGGACGGGTCGCGGGCGTCAACAGCACCCACATGACCCGGACGCTGCAGATGAACTCGCCGTACCTCGGGTCCGCCGCCGTCACCCTCTACCGGGCGACCCAGGGCTGACGCCACCGCTTCTGCCGGGCGCCCCAGGGCTGACGCCCCCCGCTTCTGCCGGGCCGCCCGGGGGCGACGTCCTCCTCGGCCACCCCGGCCACGGCGGCCACGGCGGCCACGGCGGGACGTGTACGTGTGCCGTTCCGCCGTGGCCGGAAACGGCTTGGCCCGAAGCGCTCCCGGCGGCGGGCGGGCGTCCGGAAGGTCCTGGTTTTTCGGCGTTCCTGCGGCGGAACATGACCCAAACGTGATCTCCTGTCGAGATCATCTTCGTCGTTTCCCCGCTGACCCCCCATCCCCACAGGAGTCCCTTTCCGTGACCCGTACGGGCCGCACGGCGGGATTCGCCGCGACCGCCGCCCTCGCCGCGGCGGCGGCGCTCGTCTCCACGCCGGCGCACGCCGCGTCCCCCGCCAAGATCACCTGGAAGCCCTGCGCGGACGACCGCTCCGCGCAGTGCGGAACGCTCTCCGTCCCCATCGACAGGGCCCGTCCCAAGCTCGGCCGGATCAAGCTGGCCGTGGCGCGGGCGAAGGCCACCGACCCCAAGCGCCGCCTCGGGACGATCTTCGTCAACCCGGGCGGCCCCGGCGCCTCGGGCATCGACTTCGTACTCGACCGGGCCGGGCTGAACCGTGAGGTCCGCAAGCGCTACGACATCGTCGGGTTCGACCCGCGCGGTGTCGGCGGAAGCCATCCCGTCAAGTGCGGGAAGCTCGGCAAGGCCCCGGCGCTCTACCCGAAGAACCAGGCCGAGTTCACCAAGCTCCGGTCCTACCAGCGGGCGCTGTACACGGCGTGCCGCAAGAACACCGGCCCCATGTACGACCACATGGGCGCCACCGACTTCGCGCGCGACATGGACGCCGTCCGCGCGGCGCTCGGCGAGCAGAAGATCGCCTACTACGGCGTCTCGTACGGCACGTGGCTCGGGCAGCGGTACGCCGAGCTGTTCCCCGGCCGGGTCAAGGCCCTGGTCGTGGACGGCACGATGGACCACTCCGTCGCGGGCGCCGTCCGGTTCTCCACGGACGAGTCGCGCGGCCTCGAGGCGGCGTACGCGCAGTTCGCGCGCTGGTGCCCGACGTCCAGGTACTGCGCCATCCGCGGCAAGAACCCGTGGAAGGTGCTGGACACGCTGCGGGCGCGGGCCGCCAAGGGCACGCTGCACGACATCGACTCGTCCAAGATCCGGCTGACCACCGTCGGCCTCGCACAGATGGTCCGCGCGACGATGTACGACCCGATCGCGTGGAACGAGCTGAGCGAGGAACTGGCCTACCTGTCGCGGCAGAAGGTCCGGAAGGTCACCAGCCCCCGGGCCAAGGCGTCCCCGGACGGCCGGTTCGCCGGGATCATGTGCTCGGACTGGACGTTCCCGGTCCGCAACCACAAGGACCTCGCCGCGCTGTGGAAGGCGAACCGCAAGGCCGCCCCGCACCTCGGGACGAGCCCGCTCGGCTACGAGGCCGTCGTCGCGTGCCTGGGCCGTCCGGCGGGCGCCGACCGGCAGCGGCCGTCCCGTGTCCCGCCGTCCGTGCCGGTGCTGGTGATCGGCGGCGTCGGTGACCCGGCGACCGTCCTCCCCTGGGCCCAGAGCGTGAACCGGCAGGTCAGGGGCTCGTCCCTGGTGACCTACCAGGGCGCGGGCCACGGCATGTACGGGCTGAGCGGATGCGTCCGCACCTCGGTGGACGCGTTCCTGCTGGCGGGCCGGCGCCCGGCCGGCGGTACGCGCTGCCCGGCCGTCCTGCCGGACTACAGCTCGCAGGGCGAGCGCCGTGCTCCGGGCAAGGCGCAGGAGCCGCTGCGCTTCTGAGCCGTCGCCCGTCGAACCCCCGGCCGGATCTTCCGGTCGGGGGTTCGTCGTCTCAGGGACGCGGCCGGTCGGGCGTTTATCTGATTGCACGGGTTCCGTGAATGCGCGACGCTCGGGCTGTGACCATGGACGAACTTCTCGAGCTGGAGAAACGCGGCGAACTCCCCACGTTCGTGCTGTTCTGGGGAGGGACCAGCGCGAAGGGCTGCCTCAGCCAGTGGTACCCGTCGCCGTTCACGGTGGACGGCGTCCGGTATCCGACCGCCGAGCACTTCATGATGTGCGAGAAGGCCCGGCTGTTCGGGGACGAGGCGGTGGTCGGCGAGATCCTCGCGTCGCCCGAGCCCGGCCGCGCCAAGGCTCTCGGCCGGAAGGTGCGCGGCTTCCGCGAGGACACCTGGGTCGAGCACCGGTACGACATCGTCCGGCGGGGCAGCGTCGCCAAGTTCGCGTCCGATCCCGCCCTGCGCGACTTCCTGCTCTCGACCGGCAGCAAGGTGCTGGTGGAGGCCAGTCCGCTGGACCGCGTCTGGGGCATCGGCTACGACGAGCACGCCCCCCAGGCCCTCCGCCCGTCCCAGTGGCGCGGCCTGAACCTGCTCGGCTTCGCCCTGATGGACGCCCGCACCGAACTGGCCGCCGGCGCCGACGACTAGCCGGACGACGACCGCCCGCCCGAGCAGGACGGATGCCCCCGACGAACTGCGCGAGGACGTTGCCGGGCACGGACGCGCGCGGAGGGTCGGGCGGTGCTTTCGGGCGGGACATGGCAGTGACCGGGCTCCGTTACCGTCGGGGGCGTGCCCCTTCGTAGCGCCATGACCGCCGCCAAGCCCTCCAAGTCCGCCCGACGACGCCTCAGCCCCGGACGGCTCGTCCTGTCCGGGCTGGCCGCCCTGCTGCTCCTGGCGTTCGCGGCCTCCCTCTCGATCGGGTGGTACTTCTCCGGGGTCGCCACCCAGGTGGAGCACGGCCGGACCTACGACCTGCGGGTGCGAGCCGTCACCGGCGACACGGTCACGCTCCCCCGGACGAAGGCGACCCTGCGGCGCGGCGTCTTCGGGCTGGAGTGGGCCGAGAACGGCCGGAAGGGCGCCGGACGGGCGATCATCGGAGAGGTCGTCAGGAGCGAGACGATCGCCGGGGTCGGCACCGGGACGGTCGTCCGGAAGGTGCTGTCGGTGCCGTCCGGAAAGCTGGTGCCGCAACTGGAGGCGGCGATCGACCACTGGGTCTACGGCGGCGACCCGAAGAAGGCGGTCGGCCTGGACTACCGGAACGTCACCTATCCGTCGCAGTTGGGCGCGATGCCAGCCTGGTCCGTCCCGGGCCGGACGAACAACTCCCCGTGGGTGATCGCCGTCCACGGCCACAACGCCGACCGCGCCGAGAGCTTCCGCGCGATGAGGACCGTCCACGACGCGGGCCTGCCGATGCTGTCGATCGCCTACCGCAACGACGAGAACGCGCCGTCCGCGGCGAACGGCCGCAACCTGCTCGGCTCGAAGGAGTGGAACGACGTCGCGTCCGCGATCGCCTACGCGCGCTCGCAGGGAGCCACCGGCGTCGTCCTGTACGGATGGTCGATGGGCGGGTCCATGGTGATGTCCGCGCTGCGGCACACGCCCGACGCGTCGTTCGTCCGCGGCGTCGTGCTCGACTCGCCCGTCCTGGACTGGACGGCCACGCTCCACAAGCAGGGCGCGTCCCGCGGGCTGCCGACCTTCGAGACCGACGTCGCCATCAAGATGATGGAGTGGCGCTACGGCGCCGACATCGGCGCCATGGACATGCGCCCGTTCGCGCGGCACCTGAAGACGCCGGTGCTGCTCTTCACCGCCGAGCAGGACGACACGGTGGACAACCGTCCGTCCTACGAGTTCGCGCGGAAGGCTCCGGCGGGCCTGGTCACGCACATCTCCGAGGCCACGGCCGACCACACCGAGGCGTGGAACGTGGACTCGGCCGCCTACGAGCGCGCGCTGGCGACCTTCCTCGGCAAGGTCGGCTCGTAGCTCCTCGGCAGGTTCGGGCTCGTGGTTGCTCGGCAGGTTCGGGCTCGTGGTTGCTCGGCAGGGCCGGCCTCGTCAACGGCGGGCGGACACGGATGAGCGCCCTGCCCGGGTGCGCGGACAGGGCGCTCAAGCGAACGCTCGGCTGGCGGGCCGGAACGCCCGGTTCGACTTCACCGGCTCGCGGCGAACCGCCCTGCGCCCGGACGCGGATGCCCGCGAGACGCGAGGCGCTCAGCCCGCCGGACGCCATTCGGTCAGCTCACCGGCCGCGAGTTGGCCAGCTCACCGCACGCGAGTCGGTCAGCCCGCCGGGCGCGGGCGGTATCAGCCGGCCCAGACGCGGTAGCGCCCGTTGAAGGCGCCCATGATGTCGGCGTACGGACGGTAGTAGTGCCGGTTGCCCGTGTAGTAGAAGGTGTACTGGCTCTTGGCCAGCACGGACGCCCACGTGCGGTCGTGCGTGAGCGTGCGCTGGCGCCAGCCGATGAGCCGCCAGGTCCGCTTGTTGTAGGTGTACGCGGACCGGTTCACCCGCGCCGAGTTGACGTGCAGCCCGTCGTAGCACCAGGTCAGGCGGGACTTCACGTAGATGATCCAGCGTCCGTTCCGGGTCGACTTGCGGCCCTGCGTCCGCTGGACCCAGCGGCAGGACGTGGCGTGCACCGTCCCGCTCGCCGCCCTGGTGAGCTGGGGCAGGACGAGCTGCTGGCCCGCGCCGCGCGCCATCCTCTGCGCCGCGGCCCCGGTCACCGTTCCCTGCTCGACGGTCGTGGCCGCGACCCCGAGGCCGTCCGCCGGGGTGGTCGCCCCGGCCGGCAGGGCCGTCCCGGCGACTCCGGCCACGAGCGCCCCGGACGTGATCGCCACTGCGGTGAACTTTCGCATCTGCGTCTCTCCTCGCGTGGGGGGATGAGCGAGTCACGCAGACGATAGCGTCTATTTGCTTCACGGTGGGGGTGTCGAGTCCCACACACGTAGGGACGAACCGGGCCGCGCACCCACGCGTCCAACCACTTGCGCAGCAGACCGTCCTGCGAGGCGCGGCGGCCTCTGACACCCCGGCCATCCGGGCGTGAAGGGGAATCGGCGATCCGGATGAGTACCCGTGACAGCCGTTCCCCTCCGAAAGGCGCCCCATGCCGAGGAGCCATCCATGACCGCCCCGTCCGGCACCGTCCGCGCCGGACGGACGGACGCGGCGGACGACACCGAGGACGACGCCGCGGTGATCTCAGGGTCCCTGGCCGACCCGGACCGGTTCGCCGCGATCTACGACCGGCATTTCGCTGACATCTACCGGTACGTGGCCGCGCGCCTGGGCCGGGACACCGCCGACGACCTCGCCGCCGAGACGTTCGTGACGGCGTTCCGCAAGCGGGACGGCTTCGATCCGGCGCGCGGCGGCGTCCGGCCCTGGCTGTTCGGGATCGCGACCAACCTCGTGGCCCTGCACCGGCGCGCGGAGAGACGCCGCTACGACGCCCTCGCCCGCGCGCACGCCGCGTCCTCGCTCCCGGACGAGGACGCGCCCGACGAGCGGATCGCCGCCCGGGTGACCGCCGAGGGCGCCCGTCCGCGTCTCGCCGACGCGCTCGCCGCGCTGCCGGAAGGCGACCGCGACGCCCTGCTCCTGGTCTCCGTCGCGGGGCTCGGCTACGACGAGGTCGGCCAGGCCCTCGGCATCCCCGCCGGGACGGTGGGCTCCCGCCTGAGCAGGGCCAGAAGGAAGCTGCGCGAGGCGCTGGGCGGAGACGACCCGACGCGCCTCACGGACACCGAGGAGGACCCCCGTGGATGACCCGACCACCCTGGACGTCCTCGTCGGCGCCCTGCTGGACGAAGGCGGACCGACCGACGACGTCACCGCCGCGGGCCGCGCCCGCCTCACCGCCACAACGGCCCCGCCGCGAACCCCTCCGCCTACGCCGCGGACCGTTACGCCGTCCGCGGCCTTGCGGAGGCGCCGGAGGAGGCCGCGGGTGCGGGGCGCGGCTCTCACCGCGGTCGCCGTCGCCGCCGCGTCCGCCGTGGCGGTCGCGCTGGTCGGCACATCGTCGGACGAGCGCGGAGCCCGCGCGTCCGGACCGTCCGCCGAGGAGACGCGGGTCCAGTCGCTGGCGGCGCGCCGCTTCCTGCTCGCCGCCGCGGACTCCCTCGACAAGGACACGAAGCCGCTGCCGACCGGACGATGGTGGCGGCAGCGCGTCGTCGAGGGACAGGCGTTCCACGTCGGCCGCGGCAGGGGCTACACCGTGGACATGGAGGTGGAGAAGGACTCCTGGCAGTCCCGGACGGAGCACGAGCGGCCCACCGAGTACGTGGACGAGAACGGCCGGACGGTCACGCCACCGCCCAGGCTCCGGCACCTGTCCTTCGCCCGGACCCGTCCCGTCGTCCCGCAGACCCCGGCGGACGAGGCCGCCTGGCGGACGGCGGGCGCGCCCGTCCGCTGGCAGACCACGGCGGACGGCGACAAGGTGAACCTCACCCGGGACAACACCCGGCCACCGCAGTACGAGGGGTCGCCCTACGTTCAGACGCCCGACCGCGACGCCACCGGTCACGACGCCGTCCCGGACGTGAACGAACGCCTCCGCGTGGGCCGCGACCCGGCCGCGTTCGTCGCCGCCATGCGCGCCGCGCCCGGCTTCCTGGAGGACAGCGCGCAGCGGCTACGCGCCGGAAGCCGCTTCCTCGGCGACAAACTGGCCACGCCCCGGGCCCGGGCCGCGGCGTTCCGCGCCCTGGCCGCCCTCCCGGGCGTCCGTTCGGTCGGGACGGTCAAGGACGCGCGGGGCCGCAGCGGCATCGCGCTCGCACCCCCATGGATCGACCGCGTGGACGGGACCGTCGTCGAGTACCAACTGATCCTGGACCCCCGCACGTACGACATCCTCGGCGACCAGATGCTCGTGAAGCGGTCCGGCAGGAACGGCGTTCCCGCCGGGGCGCTGTTCTCGTACGGCTACGTCCTGGAAGAAGGCTGGACGAACACCACCCCGCCGTCCCACTGAACCGCGGACCGGGCCCGCCGCGCGGGAATGCGGCGGGCCGGTTCGCCGAGGATCGCGAGCCGGGACGGCCACGTACGGCTGACACCCGGCAGGCGGCCCCGGCGAGCACTGGTCCCCGCCCGTCCGTGTGCACTGGTCCCCGCCCGTCCGGCGCCGGCCCCATCGACCGTCCGGTGAGTGCCGGCCCCATCGACCGTCCGGTGAGCGCCGGCCCCGACCGGCGCTCTCCGCGGCCTCAGCTGGGCGCGCACCGCCCCACCCGGAGCGGACGCCGCCCTGGCTCCCCCACCCAGCGGCGGCCTGGCGGGGGCGGGCCGACGGTCACCGCGACAGGAGCGTGTGCACCTGGCGGGGCTTCACCTCGCGCTCGTCGAACACGACGACGTCGCCCAGCTCGCCTGCCACGGCCCCGAACGCCGCCTGGAACGTCTCCGAGGTCTCGAACTCCCCGCTGGTGACCACCGCGTCGCCCTCGGGGGTGACCCAGACGTCGGCCCGCACGAATCCCGGCCGCGTGGCGAGAAAGTCGCGGACCTGGCGGGTCCGTCCGACGAACTCCTCGGTGTGGTCGGCCCGCGGGTAGTGGAAGGCGATGAACCCGAACGACATGACGACTCTCTCCCCTGCGTTATACGCTTCCGTACAACTGCGAGGCTAGGCCTGTTGTACGGCCCCGTACAACGGGTGGGACGGTGAGGTGGACCACACCATGGGAGCGCTGCGCACCCCGCGCGGGAAATGGGTCGAGGAGGGTCTGCGGACGCTCGCCGAGAGCGGCGTGGACGCCGTCCGCGTCGAGGCCCTGGCCAAGTCCCTCGGCGTCTCCAAGGGCGGCTTCTACGGCTACTTCGCCGACCGCGACGCCCTGCTGACCGAGATGCTGGACCGGTGGGAGCGCGAGGCCACCGACGACGTTTTGGCCCGCGTCGAGCAGGAGGGCGGGGACCTCAAGGACAGAGCCCGCCTCGCCGGACGGCTCACCTTCTCCGAGCGCCTGCTCCCCATCGACCTGGCCGTCCGCGACTGGGCCCGCCGCGACCCGGCCGTCGCCGAGCGCCTGCGCCGCGTGGACAACACGCGCATGGACCTGCTGCGCCAGGCAGTCGCCGCCTCCTGCGACGACCCCGACGAGATCGAGGCGCGCAGCCTGCTGGCCTTCTGCGCGGCCATCGGCAGCCACTTCCTCGCCGCAGACCACCCCGGCCGCACCCGGGCGCAGGTCCTCGCCCGCGCCGCCGACCTCCTCCTCGACCGTCCGCGCTGACCGGGCACGCCGGACGGGCGTCCGGACGTTACCCCTCCGACCAACAGTGAGGACGCGATGTATCCCCCCACCGAACCGCACGCGCGCGGAATGCTGCCGGTAGGCGACGGCCAGGAACTGTACTGGGAGGAGTGCGGCAATCCCGACGGGAAGCCGGCGCTCGTCCTGCACGGCGGGCCGGGCGGTGGCATCCTGCCGTCCCTGCGCCGCTGGTTCGACCCCGACGCGTACCGGATCATCCTGTTCGACCAGCGCGGCTGCGGACAGAGTCGGCCGCACGCAGGCGACGTCCGCGTGGACCTCTCCGTCAACACGACCGCGCACCTGGTCGCCGACATCGAACTGCTCCGCGCTCACCTCGGCATCGAGCGTTGGCTACTGTTCGGCGGCTCCTGGGGCAGCACCCTCGCGCTCGCCTACGCCCAGCGGCGCCCGGAAGCGGTCAGCGAGATGGTCCTGCGCGGCGTGTGGCTGCCGGACCTCGAGGCCGACACCGCCTGGGCCACCGGGCCGCACGGCGCGGCCCGCCTCTTCCCCGAGGACTACGAGCGCCTCCGCGACCTCATCCCGCCCGCCGAACGCGACGACCTCACGTCCGCCTACGGACGCCGCCTCAACGACCCCGACCCTTCCGTCCACGTCCCGGCGGCGCGCGCGTGGGGCGCGTGGGAGATGGCCGCGAACACCCTCCTGCCCGTCCCGCCACCCGACCTGGACGACGCGACGCTGATCGCGTTCAGCCGCATCCTCCAGCACTACCTCAGCCGCCAGTGCTTCCTCACCAAGGACGAACTCCTGGACGGCGTCGACAGGATCCGGCACATCCCGGCCGTCATCATCAACGGCCGCTACGACATGAAGACCCCGCCGGACGCCGCCTACGCCCTGCACCGCGCCTGGCCCGAGGCCGAATACCACATCGTCGAGGACGCGGGCCACGGCGGATCCGAGCCCGGCACCGCCCGACTGCTCGTCCGCGCCACCGACCGCTTCCGCAAGTGACATACCGGGCGTGCCGTCCACCCGCGAAACGGCACGCCCACCGTCACTCGGCCCCGCGCGCCCGGCCCGCTCGTGAAAACCTTTCGGCAACGGAACTCTTCACTCGCAACATGCACCTCTGTAAGCTTTCGCGCGTACTCCGCCTCGTTGTCAGCAATGCGGCCAGGGATAGCGATGCACAGCCGGTCGGTAGGTTCGTCCCCCGCGGGGACCGCTCGCGCCGTCCGCAAGCGCGCTGACCGGACCCCCCGAGCCGCCGCCGCGGCCCTCCTGACCCTGACATGCGCGTCCGCATGCGGCGGCTCCTCGTCCAAAGGCGGCTTCGACCCGAACGGCAAGTTCGAGAACACGGGCAACAGCTCCCCGGGCCTCCCGCCGTCCCCCACCGCCTCCGGCCCGCCGAGCACGTTGACACCCAAGCAGGTGGACGACGCCGTCCTCCAGGCGTACCACCGCTTCCAGCAGACCTACCAGCAGGTCTACACGAACAACGACCCCACGCCCCTCGCCCAGGTCGCCGCCGACCCTCTCCTCGCCAAGGTCACCAACGACGTCCAGGCGACGAAGGCGAAGGGCGAGATCTGGCGCTTCGTCAACATCTCCAACCCCCGCGTCTACGCCCGCTCCAAGGACGGCGCGAAGGTCTTCGTCATCGACTGCATGCGCACCCTCGCCGGCTACCGCTTCTCCACCAAAACCGGCAAACGCCTGGGCGGACGAACCGGCAGCGCCTACGTCTACAGGACGGGCCTCAAGTACGTCGACGGTGTCTGGAAGGTCTACGACAGCGTCCAGGACAAACAATGCTGACCCCGCACGCCGCACCGCGCCGCCCCCGCCGGGCGTTGGGCAGGGAAGGAACCCCCATGCCAGGAAGAGCCAGACCGGCCCTCCGCACAGCAGGTTTGTGCGCCGCCGCACTGACAGCCGCCCTCCTCGTGCCCGCCCAGGCACAGGCCGACCCCTGTAACACGGGAAGCGGCGGCGGCTTCGGCTGCAACAACAACTCCCCCGGCAGCGGAGGCGGAGGTGGCGGCGGCGGCACCGGCGGCGGCGGAGGCGGCGGGGACCTCGGTGGCACTGGCCCCGGCACGATAGACGGCACCGACCCCTTCGGCATTCCGGCTCCGACAAACGGGCAACCCCCGCCGCCACAGGTTCAACACGTACCGACGATCTCACTTGCCCAAGCAGCCGCCTCACAAGCTCAGCTTCCAGTTCCCGTGGTCCACACGGCCCCCTCCGGCAAGACCTACGTGAGCGTGCGCACCTCGTTCTGGGTGGACGGTTTCAAGACCGTCTCCACGCCGCCCGCCAGCGTCCCCGGACAGAGTGTGACGGCGACCGCCTCACCGGCCTACGTCACCTGGGCGCTCGGAGATCCCACCAATCCGCAGATGACCTGCCAGGACGGTGGCAGCCAGTCCGGCGACAGCTGTAACTACACCTACAAGAAGTCCTCGGTCGGCGTTCCCGGCGGCTCCTACCAGGTCACAGCAACGATCACCTGGAACATCCACTGGACCTGCGTGGGGAACGACTGCGACCAAGCGGCGGGCGACCTCCCGGCCATGACCATGGCTTCCGCCCCAACACCACTGGTCGTTGGCGAGATCCAAGCGGGAAGCCGGCAGTGAGGACGACCGCGAGTGTCCGGCGGTCCTTCCTTCTGACACTCGCCGTCCTGACGTCCTCGACGCTGGTGATCAGCGGATGCGGTGGGTCGCACAAGAAGGACGCTAAAACCAAAGCGCCCTCGCCCACGTCCGCTACGCCGAGCCCCGTACCGACCTTCAACCGCTCTCAGGTAAATGCCGCACTCCTGAAAGCGGACGACATCCGCAGCGGAATCAAGCAGATACCTGTCGTCCTCGATCAGGTGCGCGAGAACAAACTTCCCCTGTGTTCACTCACGGGCATGAAACTCCCGGGCACGCCGCAGCTGATCACCCGTCAGTTCACCAACAAGGTTCTCGGCAAGGACCAGTTCCAGTACACCCAACTAGTCGCACTGTACGCGGACGCCGGTGCGGCGAGCGCGGCATTTAGCACAGTCACCCAAGCACTCGGAAAGTGCCCGGCGAAGCATCACGCACCACCGAGGCAGCTAGCAAATAACCGAACAGTGCTGGCCCACGATGACACCTGGAAATCCAGTAACACCGCCATAGGTCAGTGGCCTCACGTCCAAGCCATCGAGCAGCAGACAGTTTCCCCCGACGCCACAAAATACAACGCATATCATTTTATTTACGACTATGCGTGGCGCGGCAACCTCATGTTCGCTTCCGTCTACGTCCAGCGGACGGCGCCCAAGGATTCCACTGCACCCATCATTCAGCAGGCAAGTGGAATCCTCCAGAAGCAGCTCGGCAAGTTCGGATGAGCTGGAGCCCGTGGCGGCTTCCGGGTTACACCGAGCTCATGGAGTTGGGGTCGGGGACGCAGGGACGCGTCGTCCTCGCTCGGTACGACGGTGGCGGCAGTCCGGTGGCGATCAAGTACCTCGCCCCTGACCAGCGCGCCGATCCGCGCTTACGGGCGATGTTCCGCCAGGAGGCGGCGCTGCTGCAACGGGTGGCGAACCCGCACGTCGCCAGATTGCTCGATTATGTCGAGCGACCTGAGGGCCTGGCGATTGTCATGGAGGCGGTGCCGGGCCGGTCGCTGCGTGCTGTACTCGACAGCCACAACGGACCGCTCGCGCCGGAAGCCGCGTTGCTCACTCTCAAGGGCTCGTTGCTCGGCCTGGCCGCCGCCCATGCGGTGGGCATCGTCCATCGGGACTACAAGCCAGGCAACGTCCTCATCCAAGACGACGGCAGAAGCAAGCTCATCGATTTCGGAGTGGCCGTCCTGACGGGTCAAGCGGGAATCGCGGGAACTCCGGCGTACATGGCCCCCGAGCAGTGGAGCGGTCAGCCCGCGTCTCCCGCCACGGACATCTATGCCGCCACGTGCGTCTTCCTCGAATGCGCGTCCGGCCGCAAACCCTTTCAAGCTCAGACTCTGGACGAACTGCGAGCGCTCCATCTACACCGAGCCCCCAGTCTGGAAGGAATCCCCGAGCTCTTTCATCCGCTTGTCATGCACGGACTGGCCAAGGACCCGACGCAACGCCTGTGGGACGCGAACGCGTTCGTCCGTGAGCTTGAGGCACGGGCGGTCAGCACGTACGGCCACGACTGGGAACGCCGCGGACTCATCGCTCTCGCCGCGGTCGCCGGCCTCATCACCGCCGCCATTCCAACAACGCTCCTGGCCGGGACGTTCATCGCCTCGGGAAGCACCTCAGCCGCCGCAGCCACCGGCGCGTTGTCGACAGGAGTGTCCAGCGCAGGAGTTTCCGCGGCCGGAGGCTCCGCACAGGCGGGTGCCGCTTCTCAGGCCTCAGCGCAGCTCGGCGCGACCGGTACGAAGGGGGTGCTGTCGAAGGTCGGCGGCACCAAGGGAGCGGTTGCGATCTGCGGCGCCGGGGCCGCGGCCACAGCGGCCGCAGTCCTCCTCTGGCCGTCCGGTCCGAAGGTGGGCGGCCAGGCGAGCGGCACGTACGTCATCTCGTTCACGAAGCCCGGCGTCCTGCTCGGTCAGCCGAACATGCCCGCTTCCGAGACCCCGTTCATGCGGTTTCAGATCACGGTCAGTCCGGCGCGGGCCCGTCCCGGCACCCAGGTCAGCGTCGTCACCAGATTCAACGCCAAGAGCCCGTTCGGCGTCGCCTATTCGGCCAGCGGACAGCGGCGATGCTACGGCGAGAAGGACCATCCCCCCGGACTCATCAAGAACTACAACTTCGGGATCGGCCAGGACGACGGGACCAAGCTCGGGAAGAACGAGGGCACCACAGCGCTCTTCCCCATCCCGCCCAACCGGCCGGGGACGATCCCCACGACGATCGGCCAGGTCGTCACAACCGTGCACCAGGTGAGCAACAACCACCAGCCCTACGTTCAGAGCGAGTGCGCCTACCTCAGCACGTTCGTGATGACGGACACCTTCATCCTGCCGCCCTCGAAGACGGTGAAGCCGGGCAGGTACCTGCTGTCCCAGAGCAACAGCCCGCGCATCACCCGGACGTCGCGCGACAACGTGGACATCCCACCGTCCTCCGCCGGCGCGACGGCGACCGGAACCCTCCCCGTCTTCACCGTGCTCAAGGGATAGCGAGCCCTCGCTATCCTCAACCGATCCAAACTCGGGATAAAAGGGGCATAGATGCACGACTACGCGGTCGGCTGGGGCACGCTGAGCCTGATCAACGCCGGACTCGCTCAGGCGAAGGGCCGCAGCGGCCTCAACTGGTGGTTCGTGTCGTTGTTCCTGGGGCCCATCGCAACATTCCTGATCGTCGTCTGGGACCGCCTCCCAGCGAAAGACCCCCACTAAGCCCCCGCTGCGCCCCTCCACGAGCTAGCGCAGCCGACTGCCTCGACATGAGTCCCACGCGTTCTCCGCTCGACCGACCCCTTCATCGAGAGCCTCCCCGCACTACTGGCCGCGCATCGCATTCACACCGCGCGTCCGCGGAAAGCGCTCCACACCTAACCTGCTCGTCCAAGGTGGGGAGCCGCGTCCAAGGGGCGGACAGCGAGCACTAGCAGCTCAGACCCCTTCGGTTCCACTGACCCGGACCTACTGGACGGTCCTCAACACCGCCGCTCCCTTGCCCTCTTCGGCGTCCCAGTCGGACTCGCTGTCCAACATCGACATAGCCACCGTCCTGACCTCGACGTGACGCCCCTCAGATCTGCCATCCGTGGGCGACGCAGCCCCCCTGCCCGACAGCCAGGAAAACCATCTAGAGGAGCGCTAAGAACCTCGTTTGCGGAACCTTCCTGACGAATTTCACTCGGGCGGTCACCACCGCTAGTCGATCGCTCACATCCACCGCCCAACAATTCCTCCTGCGACCTCGCAGGTCAGGGGGACGGCTCCGCGGAGGGGCGCCCAGCGAGGCTGACTGGACACCTTTCAACCGATGTGGCTGCTGTTGACTCGATTCGCAGAGTTGCGGCAAGATCGCAGGTCGAGTCCCCGCGCTTTCCTCGTTCGCTCCGCTCCCCCCGGAGGAGTCGATGGCCCACGACGGCCCTAACACCAACCCGCAGGACAACTGGAAAGGACTCGCCAGCAACGGCGCCGACGTCGTCCACCAGGACCTGCGGCCCCTTGCCCGCAAACTTGAGGGCTACTTGGAAACAATGGTGGACTCAGCAACCGCCCATCTGACGACGGCGGGATCGGTCCCCGCGTCCGCCTACGGCCAGTGGGACGCCGCCACCGGGCTGGCAGGCACCGTGACCACCACACACCGAGGCATCACGGCGCAGCACATCTCATTCGTGCACGCACTGCGGGACATGGTCCACCGACTTCACGTCACGATGAACGTCTACGACGAGCACGAGCAGATCATCGACGCGAAGATCAATCGGCTGGACCAACTCCTCAAGGCAGCACCGCGGCCAAGCCACGCGCCAAGCCCCCTGTCCACGTCGCCCAAGGCCGCTGGCCCGTCCTGGTAACCCGGAGTCCCTGCCATGAGCAACGTCAACAACGTGCCCCTCAAAGGCGCGGCACCCGCAGGTTCACCGGAGTCCTACACGTCCAAGGAGCAGATCACCGCTCTGTTGAAAGGCACCGACCCAGCCGCTGTCAGCCGTGCAGGACAGTCCTTCATCAGCTTCGCCAGCACATATGAGCAGATGGTGGCCGACCTCAAATCGTTCTCCAATGAGCTGGCGGACGCTTGGACCGGCCCTGCCTCCAACGCCGCGCAGGCACGGCTGCTGGACATGCACGAAGCCGCGTTGCAGATCTTCCAGCAGTCCGACAGCGCCGGCCGCGCCGTGCGAGCTCACGGCGACGGCTACCTGTCCTGGTACCACACCAGCATGCCCACCCCCAAGACCACCCAAGAAGCCCAGCAGTGGATGCAAGCCGCCAACGGCCGCATCACCGAGACCTGGCAAGCCATGCCGGACAGCCTCTCGACCAAGCTCCCCCGGACCATGGGTGGCGATCACGGGGAGTGGGGGCCTCCTATCAGCCACACGTCGGGCTCCGGCGGCGGACCGAACTCGGGTGGTGGGCCAGAGGCGTCCGGCGGAGGAAACGGCACGGGGCGCCATACAACAGCATCCCCGGCAGGCGAAGGACATCACCCAAGTGGCTACGAGCCTCAGCACGTACCGGGTCACGGGGCAGGGGGTGACGGTTCGGCCACCACCCACCCTCACTCTCACGACGACAATGAACCGAGGCAGTGGTGGCCTGATGGCAGTGGCAATCCACGCGGGATCAACCTTTCCGAGTTCGATCCCACTGGGCCTGGCCCTTCCGGGACGGGCGGGCCTCCCGGCTCGTTCCCCTTCGGCAACGGCATAGGACCGGGCTCGTCGCCAGTTGGAAGCGGTGGCTCGGGACTAGGCACTGCTCCCGGTCCCTCTGGCCTCGGAATCATCACTGGCCCAGGAGCCGGGTCCGGGATCGGGAGGAGCGCACCCGCCAATGCCTCTGGGGCTGGCTCGACAGGACGCACTGGATCATCTGGAGTAACGGGACTGCCTGGACACGGAGCCGGAGAAGACAAGGACCGTGAACGCAGTCGTGGCGCTTGGCTGGCCGAGGAACGCAGCCTTTGGGATGGCGATGTGGTGTCCGTCCCGGGGATCATCGGCGAGGCACCCCCGCCTGCGAGTGAGCCAGATACACCCACCGAGTCCCCGCTGGACGATCTGGACACTGCGGCAATGTTGCAAGCGGCCCTGGCGCGCATCATCGAGCTCGAAGCAGGAAATGCGCAACAAGCCTCTGGCCCTAAGCCTCCGACTGTCTCTTGACCAGGTTCCTTCCCCGGCCGTGGCGCCGGCTGGTGGCCGCGGCGCTGGCCAGTGCCGCGGCCATCGGCGCGCCAATCCCAGCCGAGGCAGCAACACCGTCCCCACGCTCGGATGAGTGGTGGTTTCGAACCTGGTCGGTGCAGGACACGATCTGGCCGCTGACTCGGGGCTCCGGAGTCACCATCGCGGTGCTCGACTACGGTGTCAACGCGAAGTTGCCCGAACTCTCGGGTGCGATCGTTCCCGGCGTCGACCTGGTCGACCACAGCACCGACGGCCGCGTCGACCTCGACACGGAATCGCCTGGCCACGGAACCGCCACCACCATCCAGATGGTGGGGCGCGGCGGCGGGACCACGGGCTATGTAGGCCTCGCGCCCGATGCGAAGGTGCTTCCGATACGGATCCCGGTCTCCTCATTGGGCGGAGACGTCCTCGCCAGCGCGATCAGGACCGCAGTCGATCGTGGCGCCAAAGTCATCAATATGTCTTTCGGGCAGGACTCAACGACGTTCACGCCCGTGCATTGTGACCCCCAACTGGCGCCCGCTATCAAGTACGCCCTGGAACGCGACGTAATTCTAGTCGCAGCCGCAGGGAACGACGGGAACGCAGAAAATGCACCCGAACTACCCGCGTCCTGCCCAGGTGTTGTCGCAGTCGGTAGTGTCACCAAATCCCTCCGTCCTTGGCAGAAGACCCAGCGGCAGAACTATGTGACCCTCGCCGCACCAGGCGCGGACATGACCGTCGTGGACAAGCACGGACTACTCCGCAAGGCGGCTGGAACCAGCCTGTCAGCCGACTTGACGTCAGCTGCTATCGCCCTCATCCGCGCGAAGCACCCGACTATGCCCGCTCGAACCCTCGTACAGCGCCTCTTCGCCACGGCTCGTCCCATCGGCCGCCCAGGTTGGAACAACCAGACCGGTTTTGGCCTCCTTGACCTGCCTGCCGCCATCGATCTCGCGAACCACCCGGTGCCCTCGACGGCGCCTAACCCACTGTACGAGGCTTTCGACCGTTGGCAGAGTCGCACACTTCCCACAACGTCACCGTCGAGCCGGCCATCACACTCCCAGCTTTCTGTGCCTCAAAAACGAAGATCTCCATCTACAAAGATGGCACAGACGTGGATTCTCATGGCCATGGGCGGACTTTTGTTGACCACTCTTTCACTTGGCATGGCGCTTACATATTTTTGGCGAGCAAGAAGAAGGACATGAGGCGCTGGAACTCAAGGCGAGATCGCCACTGTGGGCTTTCCGGCACACCTTTGGAGAAACTGATCACCAGGTCGGACTGGAGACTTTCACCTAGCACCCCATTTTATATGTCTATGTCCAACGGAGGTATGTCTCATGGGCTCGCCTGTCCCGCCTTCCAATCCCCCTTCGACTGGCGGACCACCCGCCACAACGCGACCGCCTTCGGCTCCCCCGGCAACGAATAATCCCTCCCCGCATCCATCGCCGTCGGGATCACCAGGTCCACCTGCGACTAACTCCCCACATCTCCCTGCACCGAATAATTCGTCCTCGCCACCTGGCCGAACGCAGCCGTCATCAAGACCGAACTCCCCCTATTCCAACCCTGACCAGATCGGCGGCCATACGGGGGTAATAGACGTCGACCCGGCTAAGGTTTATGCAGCGGCAGATGCCATGCACCGGGCAAGTGACGTGTTCGGCACAGCAATGCTCAGCACATCCCGAGCCTTGTCCGACAACAATGACATGGCTGGCAAAGATTACGGGGGAGAATTTTTCGGGACTCGCTACGATCCTGTCGCGCATCAGATAGTCATCGTGTGGGAAAAGCTGGTGATGGCACTCGGTGGCGTCAGTGAGGGCCTCACCGTCACTGCGAACAACTTCGTCACCGCAGACTGGCATTCGAAGCACGGAACTGGTGCGGTAGCTGGCACGCGACCGGTACCACAATTCCGCGACTTCACGTACAGGCGCCCAGCCCCAGCATCAGGAAGCGGCTACATGGACATGTCGTCGCTCGGCGGGCAGCTCGTGATTGACATGGCTTTCGGAGAAATCCTCAAAGCCTTTCCGCGGGGCCACCCCGATCGCTTGAATCAGGCGGCGGCACAGTGGACCCAGGCGGCCAGTGCCGTCAGCGCCCTGTCGGTCGAGGTCAACCGCATCCTTAACACGATCACCATCGACTCCGACGCAGTCGGCAAGCGCGGCATCACCGCTGACACGGTCACCACCTGGCAAAAGCAGATGCAGGTCTTCTGCAGTCGCATTTGGGGCAAGGCCCCATGGGATCGCGGTAGCAGCAGCAACGCGCCGCTGCATGTACTGGGGGACGCGTCCAACAAACTTGCCAGTATGTGCAGGCACCATGCTGAAGCCACTGTTCAAACTCGGGAAGCTCTGAAACAGCGCGTTGGTCCCGAAATCTTCGATCTGATCGCCGACCTCGCCTCGAAAGAAGGGGCCGTCGCAATCACGGCGGCACTCGCGGGGGTGTTCGAACCTGGGCTCCTCATCGAGTGCGGACGCGTCATCATAACCAAATACATTCAACCAATTAATGGCTTTCAGGAGGCTCAGGATATGGCCGGCCTCCTCAAGTTGCTAGAGCATGCCTCGATGCGGGTTCCAACCCTCCAGGCCATGGAGGCCCAAAGTGAGTCGGTCGGTGACCGCGCGATGCACGACTTCAACTATCCTGGGCTACGAGGAACAGATGAGCACGGGAAGGGCTCTCAGGGGCGCCCCACGCCCCCAGACGGCGTCCCCTTTCCCATCGACCTCGCAGGTCAGGAGGGTGGGCCAGGAAAATCTCATGTCATCGACAAGCATGTTGGAAAGACCGATGAGCAGCTGCAGCACCGGCTGGACAGCGAGCCGCCGAGCAAATCGAGGTCATCTTCCACCTTCGAATCCCTCGCAGACGCCCGGAAATATGTCCAAGAGGCGATCAATAGTCCGGAAGGTGAGCGGAAGATTCGACGGATGATCGAAAGAGGGAGTCAGAGCACGGAATTTCTCTACGATGCACATGAGCCAGTAGGGCGATCCCTCGATCGCAATGGAAACATATCTCACCCCACCAAAATTCGGCTGAGGATCCATCTCGCGCCACCAGGGGTAGAACCACGCTTCTATGTCAATACGGCATATCCTGAAGCATAGATCCAAATGCCGGGTATCCGATTTCAGTGGACTGCAGCGAGGAAGGAGTTTGATCTATGACGGACCTCGACCCTCCTCGTCCAGAAGACTTCAGTGCTCTGCTGAACGTAATATCCTCCTGTCGCTTGGGGGTTGACGGACGAATATCCCCAGCTTTCCGACTCGCAGACTTCCCGCTGCACTTTGCACGAATCATCCGGCATCCACGCAGTCGTGCTGCGATCTATGATCGAGTGGAACTGCAGTCGGCCCTCCGAGCGCTTACCAGCACAGATGAATCATGGATGAATCTCAGCGACGAGTACGGCGACAATCCAACTTTCGATAGCGAGTTCGAGCAAGAACTGAAAGAAACTTTTGGCGCATCTGTCGACCAAGCCTTCGCCGGCCTCACAGAACTGCTGTCCCGCGTAGACAACACTACTCTGGTCGACGCCACACGCCTTCCTTACGCAGGAGAGTTCGGCAGACTGTTTCCAGCATTTAGAGAATTGACTGCGACATGGCTGCACCGCTCGGGAAAGCAGGGAAAAGCCGAAGCCAGCGAATCCCTGTCTGCTGAAATCATTAACACAGCGGTCCTGACCGAGGACGTCCGGTCCGGCTATCCGAGAGATCACGACTGGTTGGCAACATCCGTCGGTTCATTCTTCGAACTGCGTGCGCTCGCACGGAGCAGCGAGGAGCTTGGGCTGCCGACGACAGGATGCCCCGGTACGGGATGGCTGAACTGGTTCGGAACTGCAACCAGTGCGATGACCCGCAAACTTCAAACGACCAGCTTCATCGATTCGCCACTGGTGACCCGGCCTGAGAGAGTTTCCACGGCTCTACCAGGGGAGACCGATCCGCGGTACGGAAATGCAGTACTACTTGTATCGGCATTCGAACAGCAACCGATCGATGACACGTCTGCCGAGTGCATGGACGATGCGGTACTCCGAGTCAGGCGAGCTTTTTCCCATAGACGGTTCGAGCACGAGATCGCGCCGGCCATAGAGCATCTTGAAGCACTGGTTGCTGAATTCGAAAACGACGCGGACATTTTGATCAGACTGTTGGGCGAAGGTGTTCTGTCGAGTGGAACCGGAGCGGTTGATGTACTAGCCGACCTTGCTGCCAATCTCTCCGATCCCTACCCGAACCCGATACTGCCATCGCTCACTGAATTGCCTTTGAACGGGTGGGAGCTACGATTCCGCTTTCCGGGAATTGCATCGTTCGGCAAGGGAAGTCCAGACGTTTCGGAGTCAACCCATACCGCAGACCTGGCGTCGATGCACGAGCCCTGCCGGATCGGGCTGCCGCCGTTGATCGGAGAGTTCGCTGAACTGCTGGCCCTTCTACCGAACGAAGTTGACATAGACGGGGCGATGGCACACCTCGGGGCCACCGGGACCGGGTGGCGGCCGATACTGGAACACTTGGTCACCGATCTGACCGCACACATCTGGGCCCACGAGGAGGAACGGCACCAATGAGGGGGGCTTCGACGTTCATCGATACATCCACCGCTCAAAGGTTCGTCCAAGCGGTAGTGAACGCCCACACTGTGACGATTCGTGAGTGGCTGACCCATGGGCACACGGACCGGCTGCGGCTCGACGGCTACTTCCCCAGCGAGCCCACAGGTCGGTTTCTTCTACGCGGCATGCACTATGCCGGGCGTGGTCCGGTCGACGCCCACGGCGTGCGCGTCGTACTCAAACGCTCATCCCAGCAAGCGAACGGCTTCATCGTCCTGACCGCCTACCCGACCATGGTGTGATCCAGTGACTGAACATTCCGACAGCTGGCCTCTCACCGGTTCGCGGCCCAGTTTCCAGATGGCCACCCACGGGGCCGTCCTCCCCCTGTTGGCCGCCTACGCCGGCCTGCCCGCTGACGACGTTCCCGGCCGCCCGAGCTCTGCTCTGTCGGGATACCTGCGTTGGGCCGTGATTTCCGATCCGGCCCTCGCGGCGATCGCCGCCGCGCAGCTACGGCAGTTGGCCGGGCGGTTGCTGAACGAACCAGACACGGTTCCGTCGGTGATCCATGATGCCCTGCCGGTTACCCCCGCGGGTGAGAAGGCTGGCGCTTCCTGGGCGGACACCGTCGCGACGCTCCTCGAACAGGCCGTCGATTCCGGCTTCCCGCCACCCGGGCCGCCTGTCACCTTCTGGGAGTGGAACCAACGGTTCCCGGCCCTCGCCCAGTTCCTGGGTTGCTATTTCACCCAGGATTTCAGGGACGAGTTCGCTGATCACGACACGGCTACCGCCGCGTGGGGCCAGACCGCCACCCCGGCCGACCGCGCACGGCTGATCGGCGAAATCGCTGAGCTGCTCGCATTGGAAATGGCGGACAATGAACTGGACGAGGCGTTGGCGACGCTGGGCATGGACGTCGACCCACCGCTGCCCGCTTCGGCGTGGCTCTCCCACGTACACCGCTCCGTCACCGGGAGTGACCGATGACCCATCGTCCCGTCCGTGTCGATCTGGGCCAGATGGGCCGAACTGTGGAAGCGTTCGAGGCAGTTCGCAAGGAGTTCGTCAACTGCTTGAGCGCCCTGGATGACGACCTCAAGGCCCACCTTGACCAGTGGGAGGGCGACGCACGCATCGCTTACGACGCCGCACACCGGGAATGGACGGACGCCGCCGCCGACATGGCCGACCAGATCGCCTTCCTCCGCCACTGGCTCACCGTCGGACACCGCAATTACAGTGGAGCCCTCGACGCCACCATCAAGACATGGCAGATCGACTGACAGTCGGGCTAGGCGATCCCTCAGCCTAGACGCCAATGGCGGCTGTTCGTCACATGAGCAACAAGGCGTTCAATACTGGGAGCTTGGTCAGCCGTTGGTCAGAACGCATGGATCGACTGGATCAGTCGAGCACGACTCTTCAAGCGAGGTTGGGCCCTGGGAGGACGCCGGGGAAATCGAGGATGTGGCCGTCGCCGATCCGTTGTTCGGCGAGGTCGCGTAATCTCACGCGTTGCTGCTCGTTGCGATGGCTTGCACAGGGCTCGGCTTATGCGATCGCAGTTTCGGCTCGCGGAGATGTCGGCTGGGTGCGCGTTTGCGCTTCCGGAGGTGTCGCGGCTTCTGGGGCATGTCCTCACACAGGCACGAGTTAGGGCGACAGTTGGTAATTGAGCCGTAGAAATGCTGTTCGCCCCGTTGGCCCGTCCACGAGCAGGCCGGATCGTCCTGCTCGTGGACGGGCGCACTTCGCTACCACGCGCACTGAGGTGAGCTGGCGCAACGTCCGAGGGCCCAAGGCCGGCTGCTAACCCTTCGCTGGACCGCGGAACGCGACTGAGGCGATCAACCAAGACCCTCAGTGCTCCCGGGTCGCCCTTGCGGATGCTGAGGCTTGTCGGATGGGCGCCGCTTCTTGCGGCGCACTCGAGTGGGTGGGTGGTCAGTCGGTTGGGGTGGTGAAGGGGGTTAGGGACTGGCGGAGTTGGGTGGCTGCTTCCGTTGTCTGTTGAGGGGTTGTTGCCGGGGTCCTGTAGAGCTCGTAGCCGCCGTCGGAGTGGCGGATGTTGTGGGTTCGGAACCAGTCGGGGTTGCCTGGGCTTGTGAAGGTGGCTACGAGGCGGACGGTGTCCTTGTCCTGGATGACTCGGATGGTCTTCAGGTCGTCCCAGTCGACGCTGAACGTCGTTGGTCTGCGGCGGGTGGAGGTTCTGCGGCGTTGGCGGACTTCCAGTCCTTCCGGACCGATCGTGAGGGCGTCGCGTTTGGGGGCCAGTCTCCAGCCGACGAGTGCGGCTAGCGGGATGAGCAGGACGTAGGCCCCGGCGGTTCCGCCCAGTGGGGCGGCGATGCACACGGCGGTCGCGAGCAGGACGCCGAGCACTGTGTAGAGCAGGTTCTTTCCGGGGGTATCGGACGGGATCGTCGTTGAGGTCGAGTGGTTTCGGTGGGGGGACGGGACGCAGCGGTACTCGCGCGGATTCGGCGCTTTCGCCGGCCAGCGTGGGGGGCGGACTGCGGGCGGGGTGGCTCGGTGCTGAAGGGCGGCGAACATTGTGGCGCTGTTCGTCAGGACGGCTCGCATCGAGCTGGCCGTTTGGGACAGCAGGGCGGCGCGGGCGTCCGCTTCGGCCAGGGCGGGGTCCGTGCGGTGGGCGATTTCGGTCGCGGTGGGACGTGCCTTCGGGGATTTCGCCAGGCAGGACGCGATGAGTTCGCGCAGGTCGTCTGGGACGCCGTCCAGGTCGGGGTCGTGGTAGGCGACGCGATAGGCGAGCAGTTCGGCCTGGCCTTCGCCGAAGGGGGTCGGCCGGTAGCGGCGTAGGCGAGGACCGCGCCCAGGGCGAAGACGTCCGTGGGTGGGGCGAGGTCGTGTCCGCGGGCCTGCTCGGGGGGCGTGTAGGCCGGGTCCGGGGCGGAGGACTCGGCGAGGCGTGGGCCGTCCGGGGTCAGGAGGATCGTGTCCGGGCTCAGCGTGCCGTGCGGGGTGTCGGAGGACGCGAGCCAGTGGGCCAGGTCGGCGGCCAGCGTTCGGACGGTGGGGGGCGACATGGGGCCGTCGTCGCGGATCAGGTCGCGTAGGGAGATTGTCATCAGCCGGAGGTGATCTGTTCGCGGAGGATGTCGGCGTGGCCGGCGTGGCGGGCCAGTTCTTCGATCATATGGACGTAGATCCAGCGGAGGGTGAAACGGCCGTCCTCGTAGGCGAACTCGTGGTCGAGGTCGAAGCGGGCGGCGATCTCGCGGGACTCGGCGCAGGTCGTCCGGTAGGCGGCGAGGACGTCGGCGACGGAGGTGTCGTCGGGGACCAGCCAGCTGGCGTCCTGGCTGCTGCGCGGGCCGGACAGCTCGGCTTCCGGACGGCCCTCGACGACGAGCTGGAACCAGCTGCGTTCGTCGGCCGTGCAGTGGCCGACCAGGCCGATCGGGGTGGTCAGGGACGGGACGAGGCGGGTGCGGGCCTGCTGTTCGTCGAGGCCGTCCAGGCTGTTCGCGATGGTCTCGCGGAAGTGGTCCAGGAACGCTTCGAGGACGTCGCGTTCGGAGTGCGAGGTGGTGACGGCCGCGACGCGTTCGAAGGATGTGTGCGCCATGCTCGCGACGGTAGCGCGCCGACTGCGGGCGCGGTCAGGAGCCGGGCGGCTCATGGAGGCGGACGTCCCGGTCACGGTGCGGCATGTGCCGGGCGCGTGGCACCTGTTCGAGGCGTACGCGCCCGAGTCGGAGCTCGCCCGGGCCACCACGGCCCACTGGCTCGCCGACCTGCGCGAAGCCCTCAGCGCTCCCGAACGCGGCTAAAGGCCGAGGTGGGCGGCGGCCACACGCTTGGGGACGACCATGCGCCACGCGTCCGTGACGAGTTCGCGCATCTCGGGTTCGTCGAGGGCGGCGGTCCGGGCCTCGACCCAGTTGAAGCGCTGGTCGGACACGCTCGGCATCAGGAACGTGGACGGGTCGGACGCGATCAGCCCCTCGCGCTCCTCCTTCGGGAAGGCGAAGCCCATCGTCGTCTCGTCCCGGGAGAAGGCCACGTAGACGATCGCGCCCACGCGGAACTTCACCCGGTCCCTGATCAGGTGTTCGGAGGTTCGCGGGAGGGGCAGCGCCACGCGCCGGACGTCGTCGACTGTCACCATCCGCGCATTATGGCGATAGGGAAGCTCGGTTCCACAACGTGGATGTGTGCGGTCCGTCCTCGGCGGGCGGCGGAGCATGCCAGTCGTCGCCGGCCCCGGAGAACTCCCCGGAACCGGCGACGGCTGAGGTGAAGCGGTCAGGCGTGGCAGGTGCTCGTGGCCGTCTTGGTCGGGTCGGACTCGGACGCGGCGGAGACGGAGATCCGCGCGTGCCTGTCCGCGCCCGCCCCGGCCTTGGCCCAGACCTCGACCTTGGTCGCGCGGCCGTTGGACGCGGTCGCGAGCGAGTTCGGGAGCCAGGTCGTCCAGCCCTGGGCGGACGTCGCGGCCTTCACGCGGAACACGTCCGACGCGGTGTACCCGGTGCCGCCCGTCCCGGTGTTGCGCAGGACGACCGTGCAGCGCCGCCAGCCGTCGGCCGCCGGGGCGCCGCCGCCGGAGGTGAGCCGGACGCCGCGCGTCTGCGGGCCGGAGCCGTCCAGCGACCGGACCGCGACCGTGTAGGACAGGACGCCCTTCCGGTCGCGCTTGAGGTTCAGGACGTAGAAGTGGAGCCGGTTGGCCTGGTCGACGTACTCGTACTGGCTGCCGGAGTCGTTGCCCGCATGGAACAGCGCGTCCGAAAGCTGCCGGTAGTCACCGATGGTCATCTTCTGCGGGGTGCCGTCCGGCAGGACGAAGTCGGTCTTGTTGATGTCCTCGGGGTGCGCGTCCTTCACCCAGATGAACGGCGCGCTGTCCTTGTCCTTGGTCTTGGACAGCAGGACGCCCGAGTCCGGGGTGAACGAGTCGAAGCCCATGCGGTCCACGACCTCGACGGTGTAGTTGTCGTAGCCGCCGCCGTCGCAGAGCGGGTCCTTGGACGTGTCGCACTTGGGGCTCTTGTCGCCGCCCGCGCCGAGCTTGACGTTCACGCCGCTCAGGCCGCGCTCGCCGGGCTGCGCCTCGCGCGCGGTCACGTTCGCGACGACGAGGCCGCCGGACGCGAGGGTGTCGCGGTCGAGCTGGAGGACGTTCTTCGGGTCCACCATGTTCAGCTTCATCTTGTTGCGGAGCATGTGCTGCGCGCCCATGGACGCGCCCGCCGTCGCCGGGATCAGCCACCGGCTGTGCGGTCCGCCCGGCCCGTTGAAGCTGCCGCGGCTCAGCATCTCCCAGGGGCCGGAGTAGGCGCGGCGCGGCGGGTCGGAGTACGGGTTGTTGTAGTTGTCGCCGATGCCGAGGATGTGGCTGAACTCGTGCGCGAACACGGCCATGCCGGAGCTCTCGGCCTGGATGGAGTTGCCGGGGATGGCGTTCGGCCACAGGTTCGCGCCGGCCTTCCAGGACGTCCACGGGACGTACCGGGTCTTCACCCAGTTCGGCAGGGCCGGGTCGGGCGAGCCCCACTCCCGGGGCACGTCCTCCTTGCTCCTGAACTTCATCTGGCCGAACTCCTGCCAGGTGGAGCTCTCGTCCTGGCCCGCCGAGAGGAAGAAGACCATGTCGTACTGCTTGGCCTTCTCCTCGCCGATGTCGGCGATCCACGCGGCGGTCGCGTCCGTGCGCAGGTCGCGTCCGCAGGTGTCGCCGGACGGGCAGCCGGTGCCGCCCTGGAAGCCGTCCACGCCGTACTCGTGGCTCTTGTGCGGCAGGCGGTAGGCGCCGAAGCCGGTGAGGTCGACGCCGTACCGGCCGCCGGAGTCCTCCATCCAGTACTCGTGGAGGGTGTGGCCGTGGTTGAGCTGCTGCGGCTTGTTCAGGAAGTCCTGGTAGAACTGCGCGACCCGGCTCCGCGGGACGTCGCCGACCGACGTCGGGTTGCCGTAGACCGTGGAGTTCTTCGGCTTGGTGATCGCGAAGTCCTCGTCGGGGTAGTCGACCAGGACGACCGCGCCCCGGAACGTCTTCACCGAACCGGCGCGGCTCGGATCGGCCCAGTTCGTGCCGGGGACGGACTTGTAGTCGTCCCAGGTCATCGTGTCGGGCAGCTCGTAGTTCTGCGGATCGATCGGGGCGGGCCTGCCCGCCTTCGCCGCGCGGGGCTGCTGCCCGCGCTGCCACGGCTGGGTCTGCGGCCACTGCCGCATCTGCCAGGGGTTCGGGGTCGGCTTCGGGACGGACGGCGAGGGCTGGGCGGCGGCGGGCAGGGCGGACAGCCCGAGGGCCGCCAGCGCCAGCGCCGCGGGCGCCAGGAGGATCTTCTTCGCGCGCATGCTTCCTCATGTCTCCGGGGTCGCCTGCGACGCTAGGAACCGGCACGTACCAAGATCAATGTTCGTTTCGGACGAACCCGCCGCCCCAACCCTGGCACTCCCCGCCCGTTTACCGCGGGACGCGGCGCACCACCCCGGCGCGTCGCCCCGCCGCACCGCCCCGCCGCGCCGGACAGTCAGGCGAGCAGGTCCCGGGTACCGCCCCGCCGCGCCGGACGGTCAGGCGAGCAGGTCGCGGGTGGCGACGACGATGCCGTCCTCGTCGCCGTAGAGCCAGTCGCCGGGCGCGAACCGGACGCCGCCGAACTCGACCGGGACGTCGAGCGCGCCCACGCCGTCCTTGGCGGACTTGCGCGGGTTGGAGCCGAGGGCCTTGACGCCGAGGTCGAGGCCGCGCAGCGCCGCCACGTCCCGGACGGCCCCGTGGATGACGACGCCGGACCAGCCGTTGGCCACCGCCGACTCGGCGATCATGTCGCCCATCAGCGCGGACGCCAGGGAGCCCGCGCCGTCCACGACCAGCACGCGGCCGTCGCCGGGGGTGCCGAGCACCTTCTTGACCAGGCCGTTGTCGCGGAAGCACCGGACGGTCACGACCCGTCCCGCGAACGCCGTCCGCGCGCCCAGGTTCCGGAACTGGGTCTCGCAGGAACGCAGCTCGTCCCCGAAGTCGTCGATGAGGTCAGCCGTCGCGAAATCCATGCGCGGCAGCTTACTGACCGGTAATCGGGTCGTCCGAGGGCACCCGCCGCGGCGGCGCCGGAGGTCAGGCGGTGGGTCGGGCTCTGGCGCGGGTGTCGGCGCGGGTGCCGGCGCGGTTGCGGTGGCGGGCGGCTTCGGTGACTCCCCACGCGGTCAGGACGGTCAGCAGGACGAGGCCGGTGCCGGCGGTGTACTCCTGCCAGGTGGTCGAGATGTCCGCCCTGGTGCCGACGCGGCTCGTCGGCGGCCCCGGGGACAGGACGAACGGGACCGCGACATGGTCGCCCGGCCGTGGCGCCTCCGCCGCGTAGAAGCGCTCCGGGCAGCCGCCGACCTTGACGAGGTGGCGCGTGCCCGCGTCGTTCCAGGCGAGGACGCAGTGCCGCTGCTCGCTCCTGGTGCCTTTGCCCGTCGTCCACGCCCGGACGAACTCGCCCTGGACGTCCCGTCCCTCGTGCTTCAGGTAGAGCGGCGACGCGGCGGCGCTCGCGCCCACCACGACGAGGAGGATCGGCAGGACCGCGAGCCACGCCTGGGGATGCCCGCGGCCCGCGACGAACCCGCACGCGAACACGGTGAGGACGAACAGCCCGGCCGCGAACAGGGCCTGCGTCCAGCCGGGCGTCACGGTCACCAGGCACATGGCGGACGGGACGAGCACCAGAGGGATCCCCCAGAGCAGCGCCCAGGCGCCGACCACCGCGCGCAACCCCATGTGGCGCTTCGAGAGGTGCCCGCCCTTCGCCGTCTCGGCCTGGATCCTGCGGATCCGGCGCCTCGCCTCGGCCGCGTTCGCCTCGTCCGCCGGACGCGGCGGACGGCGGCCCGCCCGCGTGTGCAGGGCCAGGACGCTGTCCACCAGGGGCGCGCCGTCCTCCTCGGACGCCAGCCGCTCCAGCGCCCACCGGGACCCGAACCCGTACTCCAGCAGCCTCGCGCGCTCGCGCTCGCCGAGTCGGCCGAGCGTCCTGCGCACCGATCGGGAGGTGGGGCCGGACATCGCCGTCCTTCGTCCAGAGGAGGGGTGGACGACGATATGCCGCGGTCTTACTCCGTCGCCACGCCGGTCCCGGTCCGGTCGCGCCAGGCGGGGCTGGTCGCGCCGGTGTCGGTGGGACGGCCGATCAGCCGCGACAGCACGATCGCCGTCTTGGTCGCGGTGATGTTCGGCTCGCGGCGCAACCGCTCGAGGGCCTGCTCGAGGTGCTGGATGTCCCGGGCCCGGACGTGCACCAGCGCGCTGGCGTCGCCGCTGACGGTGTAGGCGGCGACGACCTCCGGATGCTTGTGCACGCTGTCGTAGATCTCCTCCGGCGCCGTCGCGCCCGTGCAGAAGACCTCGATGAACGCCTCGGTCGTCCAGCCGAGCGCGGCCGGGTCGACCACGGCGGCGAAGCCGGTGATGACCCGCTCGGCGCGGAGCCGGTCGACGCGGCGCTTCACCGCGGGGGCCGACAGCCCGATCCGGTCGCCGATCTGCGCGTAGGAGGCGCGGCCGTTCTCCAGGAGCTGCGCAACGATTCGGCGGTCCAAGTCGTCAAGACGCAACAAATATCTCCCCCCGAGAGCCCATTCGGCACTGTGTGCTGGTAGATCCCGAACATACGCTGGGTCGAAGGGTCCGCGCACACCTTCGCGCCAGGACTCCACCCCCCATCCGGCACCGGCCGCCGCCGGTGCGGCAACCGATCCCGGCGACGAGGCCGGGCCGACCATGGGTGAAGGAGCGTTCGTGACCCGATCCGAGCAGCTGCGGGCCTTGTCCGACGAGCACAGCGCGCACAACTACCACCCGCTTCCGATCGTCATCGCCGAGGCCGACGGGGCCTGGGTCACCGACGTCGACGGACGCCGCTACCTGGACATGCTCGCCGCGTACTCCGCGGTCAACTTCGGCCACCGCAACCCCCGCCTGACCGCGGCGGCCCAGCGCCAGCTGGGGCGCGTCACCCTGGTGAGCCGCGCGTTCGACCACGACCAGTTCGGCCCGTTCGTCGCGGAGCTGGCCGAGCTGTGCGGCAAGGACATGGTGCTGCCGATGAACAGCGGCGCCGAGGCGGTCGAGACCGCGCTGAAGACCGCCCGCAAGTGGGGCTACGAGGTCAAGGGCGTCCCGGCCGAAAGCGCCGAGATCATCACCTTCGACGGCAACTTCCACGGCCGGACGACGACGATCGTCAGCTTCTCCACCGACCCCGACGCGCGCGGCTCCTACGGGCCGTTCACCCCGGGCTTCCGGGTCGTGCCGTACGGCGACGCGGACGCGCTGCGGGCGGCGATCACCCCCAACACGGTCGGCGTGCTGGTCGAGCCGATCCAGGGCGAGGCCGGTGTCGTCGTGCCGCCGAGCGGGTTCCTGACCGCCGTCCGCGAGCTGTGCACCGAGCACAACGTGCTGATGATGGCGGACGAGATCCAGTCCGGCCTCGGCCGGGCGGGCACCACGTTCGCGGTCGAGGAGGAGGGCGTCGTCCCCGACCTGTACATCCTCGGCAAGGCGCTCGGCGGCGGCATCATGCCGGTGTCGGCGGTCGTCGCCGACAGCGACGTGCTGGGCGTGTTCAAGCCGGGCCAGCACGGGTCCACCTTCGGCGGCAACCCGCTCGCCTGCGCGATCGCCCGGGAGGTGATCGCCATGCTGAAGACCGGGGAGTTCCAGGAGCGCTCCCGCGAGCTGGGCGCGCACATGCACGCGCGGCTCGCCAAGATGCCGTCCGACCGGGTCCGCGAGGTGCGCGGGCGCGGGCTGTGGGCCGGGATCGAGCTGAACGGCCCGGCGCGTCCGGTCAGCGAGCGGCTGATGGGGCTCGGCGTGCTGGCCAAGGAGACGCACGAGACCACCATCCGGCTCGCCCCGCCGCTGACGATCAGCCGGGAGGACCTGGACTGGGCGCTCGACCAGTTCGAGGCCGCGCTGAAGGACTGATCCCCAGGTCACGGCCCGATCCCGCATGACGGGGGCCGGGCCCGCCGAACTCGAGGCCGCCGCCGGACGACGACGTCCGGCGGCG
>NZ_QURH01000145.1 GCF_003428695.1 Actinomadura logoneensis | reverse complement strand
CCCCGTCCCGGCGGGCGGGGCGGAGGGCACCAGGCGGGCGGAGGCGGCGAGGTCGGCGAGGGCGCGGCGGCCCCGCGGCTCCCACTCCGGACCGTAGGCGGCGACGGCGACCCGCTCCACCTCGTCGGCGAAGGCGTCCGCGTCGGACGGCCGGACGCGCGGGTCCTTGGCCATCCCGGACGCGACCAGCGGGCGCAGCGGCTCCGGGACGTCCTCGTGCGGGACGGGGGCGCCCAGGTGCCCCGCCTCGGGGTCGCCGTACGGCCGGTGTCCGGCGACGGCCTCGAAGAACACGCAGGTCACCGCGTAGACGTCGGACGCGGGCGACGGGTCGGCGCCGCGCCAGAGCTCGGGTGCGCGGTACAGCGGCGAGGCGTCCCCGGCGTGGCCGGAGACCCCGAAGTCCACCAGGACGGCGCGTCCGCTGTCGCGCACCAGGACGTCGCCGGGCGTGCAGTCGCCGTGCACGACCCCGGCGGCGTGCGCGGCGCCGAGGCCGAGCAGCGCGTCGCGCAGCAGGACGAGCCCGGCCTCCGGCGTCGTCCGGCGCTCCCGGCGCAGGATCTCGCGCAGCCCGACGCCGTCCACCCGCTCCATCACGACGGCGGTGCCGCCCGCGTTCTCGACCAGCTGGTAGGGGCGGGCGACGCGCGGGTCGCGCAGCCGCCCGAGCGCGGCGGCCTGGTGGCGGAACCGCTCGCGGGCCGCGCCGCTGGCGGCGGGCTCCAGGTACCGGACGACGACGGTGGAGCCGGACGCGCCGTGCCGGGCGAGGACCGTCCGGCCGCGCCGTCCCCGGCCGAGCTCACGGACCTCGTCGAACCCCGCGACCCGCCACTGCGCCACCCCGACCCCCTTCGGCCTCCCCGCGGACCGCCACGGCGGCGACGGCGGGGGAGAAGAACTGTCCGGGATTATTGCGTGATGCGCAGCTCAACGCGAGTGCCAGGCACCCGAACGGCACCGCCGTGAGGACGTACCGGTAGTCGAACTCGGCGGTCGCGGCGGGCAGGACGACCAGCCCCACGGCCGCGAGCCACGGACCGGCGGCGAGCCGCGCCGCCGCCCCGCGCCGGACGAGCGCCACCGCCGGCACCGCCAGCAGGACCAGCCCCACCAGCGTCCCGCGCAGGAACACGACCCGCTGGTACGCGTGCGCCAGATCGGACCAGGGCCGGACGACCCGCGTCCGGACGGGCCCGAGCTCGTACCGCGCGGCCCGCCGGTACAGCCCCGTCACGTACCGGCCGCGCGGATGGTCGCCGAGCTCGGCGGGCCTCGTCCCGAACAGGTACCGGTCGTAGGTCAGCCGGTCGGGGAAGACCGTCCGGTCCCAGGCGAAGGCCCGCAGCGTGTCGGCGCCTACGGTCCGCAGGTAGTCGGCGGGCTGCGCGGCGATCGCGCGCAGGGCGAACCGCCGCGCCATCCGGTCCTTGCGCGCGCTGTACCGGCCGCCGCGGACCTGGTTGAGCGGCGACGTCCCCCGCCAGATGTAGTTCTGGGAGATCATCCGCCGCTCGGGCGGGACGCGCGTGCAGAGCCTGCGCAGCTCCGGCGGTGGGTGCATCCTCGGGCACTCGGCGAACGCCATGACCCGTCCGTAGAGGAACACGCCGGTGCTGCGGCTGAGCCCGAACGCGCCGTGCGCCGAGGAGAACCACAGCCCGTACGCGAGCACCGGCGCCCCGGTGCTGCGGCTGAGCCCGAACGCGCCGTGCGCCGAGGAGAACCACAGCCCGTACGCGAGCACCGGCGCCGCGCACCCCGCCAGCGCGACCCCGGCCATCCCGGCCCGCCGCGCGAACCCGCCGCGCCGTCCGCGCCGTCCGCGCCTCCGACGCCTCCCGAACAGCCCGCGCCCGGCGAAGACGGCGGGGCCGGTGAAGCGGACGGTCCTCGCCGAACCGCCGTGGTCGGCGAACCGGACGTGCCCGGCGGTCACGACCGGGACGGGCAGCGCGACCTCCGCGTGCCACGCGCGCCCGGTGGACGGACGAAGCAGGACGGCCGCGACCACCCCCGCCGCCACGGCCGTCCCGGTGGGACGAGTCACGGTGGACGCCCCGGCCAGCACCCCGCCCACCGCGATCGCCCACCACGGCGGCGGACTCCACCACAGCACGACGGCCAGCGCGGACACCCCGAGCAGCAGGAACAGCGTGTCCGACATGACCAGCCGTTCGAGTTCGATCTGGTAGGCGTCGAAGAGCACCGGCGCCGCCGCGAGCAGCGCGCCCCACCTCGGCACGCGGCACCGGCACGCCACGGCGTAGACCAGGACGCCGACCGCGAGCCCCATCAGGTGCTGCGTCGCGGTGACCAGCGTCAGGCTGTGGAACGGCTTGAGCAGCCAGAGGTAGAGCGAGTACCCGCTGGGACGCTCCAGTCCGGGGCGCCCGGTCACCGCGTCGTCGAGGTAGGTGATGCTGTCGGTGAACCAGATCGCGGGCCGGTAGCCCAGCGCCGCGACCAGCCGGAAGAGCCCCGCGAGCAGCAGGACGGCGACCAGCGGGCGGTGCGCGCCGAGCAGAGGCGGCCGCGCGCCGGGCAGGGACAGCCGCGCGTCGGGCAGGGACAGCCGCGCGCCGGACCGGGACGGACGTGCGCCGAGGAGGGACGGGCGCCCGCC
>NZ_QURH01000142.1 GCF_003428695.1 Actinomadura logoneensis | reverse complement strand
GCCGAGGCGCGCGCGGTGACCGGCGCGCCGGCCGCCGCGGTCGTGGCGCTGCGCGACCGGCTCACCGCGGCCCTCCTCGACCTGCGGGACGCCGTGGACGTCGCCGAAGGGGAGTGGTGGCAGCGCGCCCTGCCCGCCGAACGCGTGGAAGCGGCCGAACGCGACGGCCACCTCGCCCTCGCCGCGCTCGCCGCCGTCCCCACGGAAGGAAAGGCCGCCTGATGACCGACCAGGACCCGCCCGCTCCGCCGCCCGCCTCGCGGACAGAGAAACCCGCCCAGCCGCCGCCGGCGTCCCCGGTGCCGTCCGGGAGTCCGGGCGGGGCGCAGGACGCGGTGACCGAGGTGCTGCGGCAGTGGCGGGAGCTGCGCCCCGACCTCGACACCACGCCCATGGCCGTGATCGGACGGGTGAACCGCTGCGCGGCGCTGCTCCAGCACGCCGCCGGGACGCCGCTCGGCCGCGCCGGGCTGACCCGCGCCGAGTACGACACGCTCACCGCCCTCTACCGGCTCGGGTCCGGCGCGACCCCGGGACGGCTCGCCCGCGAGACGTTCGCGTCCGGCGCGGCGGTCACCAAGCGCCTGCGCTCGCTCGCCGCCCGCGGGCTCGTGGAGCGCCGCGCCGACGAGCGCGACCGGCGCGTCCAGCACGTCTCCCTGAGCGAGGACGGCCGCGCCCTGATGGACCGGTTGCTCACCGAGCAGGTCGGGTACGAGACGTCCCTGCTGGACGGCCTCGGCCCGGAGCGCAACGCCGAACTCGCGTCCGCGCTGGCCGAGCTGCTGTCCCTCCTGGAGGGCACGCTCGCCCGCCACGCCGGCTAGATCAACGGGTCCGGCGCGCGCCTTTTCAAGGCGGATCGGTGCGGTTACGTTCGGGAAACCGGACGCTTCGGACATCCTGGGGATTGGGGAGGCCGCCGTGACCGATTCCGCGCTCTCAGCCGGGAGCATCGCCGCCGCCGCCGTCGCCGCCGCGGTCGCGGACGGCTCGCTGGACGTGGTGGACCTGACCGCGCCGCTGTCGGAGCGGACCCCGATCCTCCGGCTCCCCGAGCCGTTCGCCGGCACGGCGCCGTTCTCGCTGCGCGAGATCAGCCGGTACGACGAGCGCGGCCCCGGCTGGTACTGGAACGACATCGTCACCGGCGAGCACGTCGGCACCCACTTCGACGCGCCCGTCCACTGGGCGACCGGACGCGGCGGGGAGGACGTCTCCCAGGTCGCGCCGCGCCGCCTGGTCGCGCCCGCGGTCGTGCTCGACGCGTCCGCGCACGCGCGGGCCGATCCGGGATTCCTGCTGGAGGCCGACCACGTGCGCGAGTGGGAGAAGGCGTACGGGCCGCTGCCCGACGGCGGATGGCTGCTCTACCGGACGGGCTGGGACGCGCGCTCCGACGACGCCGACGACGGGCTGGGACGCGCGCTCCGACGACGCCGACGCGTTCCTCAACGACGGCGTGTGGCCCGGGATCTCCCCTGCGTGCGCGCGGTGGCTGGCCGAGGAGACGCCGATCCTCGGCATCGGCGTCGAGACGGTCGGGACCGACGCGGGCGCGGCGCACGGGTTCGACCCGCCGTTCCCGTGCCACTCCCACCTGCTGGGCGCGGGCAAGTACGGGCTCACCCAGCTGCGGAACCTGGGCCGCCTTCCGGCGCGCGGGGCGGTGCTGGTCGCCGCGCCCCTGCCGATCGCGGGCGGGTCCGGGAGCCCGTGCCGGGTGCTCGCGCTGGTCGACCGGTGAACGTCGCCCGCGCGGTCGGACGGGCCCTGGCGCGGCTCGGCGCGCGCACGGTGTTCGGGGTCGCCGGCAGCGGCAACTTCGAGGTCACCAACGCGGTGGTCGAGGGCGGCGCGCGGTACGTCGCGGCCCGGCACGAGGGCGGCGCGGCGACGATGGCGGACGCCTACGCGCGGGTCGGCGGCGGGCTCGGCGTGGTCAGCGTCCACCAGGGGCCGGGCCTGACCAACGCGCTCACCGGCGTCACCGAGGCCGCCAAGAGCCGCACGCCGCTGCTGGTGCTCACCGGCGAGGTCGCCGCGGCGGCGGTGCGGTCCAACTTCCGGATCGACCAGGCGGCGCTGGCGCTGGCCGTCGGGGCCGTCCCGGAGCGGATCCACAGCCCGCAGACGGCGCTGTCGGACCTCGCGCGCGCCTGCCGGACCGCCGTCGCCGCCCGCCGGACGGTCCTGCTCGGGCTGCCGCTGGACGTGCAGAGCGCGCCCTACACCGGCCCGGACGCGTGCGTCCCGCGCGCCCCGCACGCGACCGGGACGGCCTGGCAGCCGACCGTCCCGCAGCTGG